>PAZC01000024.1 GCA_002716045.1 Opitutia bacterium | reverse complement strand
GCCGCTGGTGGAATTGATCGAGAACTTCGACTGGTCCGCTCCGCCGGTCAAACTGTAGGTCACGGTGTCGGAGTCCGCGTCGGTGCTAGCCACGGTGGTCACCGCGGTCTGGTTCTCCGCCGCGTTCACCGATGCGGTCGAGCCGCCGCCGTCCGAACTGATCACGGGGGCATCGTTGGCATCGGTCACCGTCACGGTGATGGTCTGGACGTCGGTCAAGGCGCCCGATCCGTCGTCCGTCGCCGTCACCGCCACCTCGTAGGTGTTGTTGCTTCCGTTGTCNGTCGGCGTCTCGAAGTCCGGGGCNNNNTGNAAAGTCAGCACGCCGCTGGTNGAATTGATCGANAACTTCGACTGGTCCGCTCCGCCGGTCAAACTGTAGGTCACGGTGTCGCCATTTGAATCAGTACTTGCCACGGTGGTCACCGCGGTCTGGTTTTCCGCCGCGTTCACAGATGCCGTCGAGCCTCCTCCGTCCGAAGTTATGACAGGTGCCACGTTAGAAGGAGGACCATCGGTTACCGTGATCGTGATGGCCTGAGTCGTAGACGCGCTACCATCACTTGCCTGAACTGTAACCTCGTAGTCGTTATTGGTATCCGCATCGCCCGGTGAATCATAGTCCGGAGCACTCTGAAAGGTCAGTACACCGGTCGNGCTCACTATGGAAAAGCTGGCTTGGTCCGCCCCGCCAGAAATACTATATGTAACCGCGTTTCCTTCGTCATCGGTTGCATCGACGTCCGTTGCTGAAGTCTGGCCATCCGAAACACTCACCGTGGCGGTTGAGCCGCCTCCATCAGAGGTGATATTCGGGGCATCGTTCGCATCCGTAACCGTCACCGTGATGGTTTGGGCGTCGGTGTTGCTTCCATCGCTAGCGGTTACAGTCACCTCGTAGGTATTGTTGCTGCCCGAATCTGCTGGAGATTCATAGTTCGGGGCACTGGAAAAGGACAGTATCCCCGTGACGGAATCGATCGAGAAACTCCCTTGATCCGCGCCACCGGTTATGGAGAAGGAAACAGTTTCACCATCTGCGTCGGTCGCAGTAACAGTAGCGACCGCAGTTTGGTTTTCAGCAACGTTCAATGATGCCGTGGTCCCACCACCATTGGAGGTAATGACGGGTGTCTGGTCGTTCACGCCTGTAATGGAAACCGTCACCGCGATAGTATCGCTTAGCGAGGTATCATCGGTTACTTGGATCACAAAAGTATCAGTTCCATTGTAGTCGGCAGCAGGGACATAGGTGAAGGTGGAGGGAGAGGCACCGGAGCCCGATACAGTGGCAGTGCCATGTGATGCAGCCGTAAGGACGGACCAGGTCAATGAACTGGATGCAGTGTCATTGTCTGAAGCCGACACTGTGGGGGCATCCCAAGAACCGGAATCATCCTCGGTCATGGTGTCGGTCAAAGGTCCGTTTCCTTCCGCGATAACCGGAGGGTCATTGGAACTAACGGTAATGGTTACGGTACTAGCGCTGGCCGCTTCCAAACTGCCGTCACTCGCCTTGTAGGTAAAGGTGTAGGTACCATCGGAAACACCAGTGGAATCATAAGTGAAGGAACCATCCGCTGCAAGCGCCAGAGTGCCCGAGGATGGATTGCTGGCCAAAAAGGCGCTGAGCGTATCACCGTTTGGATCGGAATCATTGGCCAGCACGCCAGTTGAGGCTGGCACGGTGAGGGTTGAGTTGGGAGCGACATTATAGTCACTGTCATTCACTCCAGTAGGCGCTCCATTCACCTTGAAAGTGACCGTGGCTAAATTGGAGTCCAAGCTTCCGTCATTCACCTTGTAAGTGAAGGTGTAATTGCCGGCAGTGCTAGGAGCAGCATAGGTGAAGGCTCCGGTCGACTCAAAGGTCAGTGTGCCATCCGACGGATCCGACACCTTGGTCGCGGTGAGAGCATCGCCGTCTGCATCGGTGTCATTGGAAAGCAATCCCCCTGCCCCGCTGAAATAGAGATCACGGGCATTTTCGGCAGTGAGCGTCTTGTGTTCCCAGATGGCAAGTTCGTCGAGGAACCCTGAATAAACAGTCTTGGAGTAAGCTCCTTTACCCACATGAATGTCATACCCGCTGAAGTCGAAATCGGAAGACAGTCCGAAGTCAAAGCTCTTCATTGTCTCACTCTTTGCTGCCCCACCCAAACTACCGCCGTCGACGTAAAAACCACTGGCATCATTCGTATTGTCCCAAGATGCCACCACGTGGTGCCATTCCGAATCGTTGTAGGTATTGGTCGTGAGAAACTCAACAATTGGAACATCGTTCTCAGAGACACGAAAAATAATCTTGCCNTCNACCAGNCCAACAAGGACAGAGGTTCGATAATAGGAAGCCGGCTTGTTCGANGAACTTTTAGCNCTGATGCCAGCGAAAAGAGCATCCGGTGCTTTATTGCCATCATCAGAATTGGAAGTATCTCCACCCGAACTAGCAGTCTTGAACCAAAAGCTGATAGCCCCCATGTCACTGCCCCAGCCACTGGTGGGCGAAATCAAGGAATTCACATATCCAGATGTGCCAGCCTCCGTACCAAAGCCAAACCAAGTATTTGTATCGGCAAATCCCTTGAAACCATTTGAGGAGCGCAAAGTGGGTGTTCCAGTTTGTCCATAAGCAGAAGCGTATGTGTGAGTGGCGGCAGAAGAAATTTCNGTGGATGGGGATAGTTCTGTTCGGTCTATCGTTGCCGAGGTTGTATTGGGGGACGAATCGTTGAACCGCCAATAGAGCGAGGGGTCCTGAGCGGTCACGGTATCAGGGAAACTGGCTCGTACGGTCAGGGTACCACTGACGTCGACAACGTAAGTATCGTCGGTGGCCACTGGGGCAGCTCCTTGGACCTGGCTGACAAAAAGCAGCGGACTCAGGAGATAGAACAGCCAACGCAGGGGAGCATGCCGTTGATCGATGGAATGACCAGCTGGCTTCTCCCATCCTTTCCCAAAGGAAACTGCAAATGAAGTTAAACGCATTTAATGCACTCGTTATGTGCGCGTGTGGGCGGATAATGCATACATGTAACGTAAGGTATTAGCCAAATACCCGAAAAAATAACATTTTTTTTTCCAATTATTTGAGCAGCCTCCATAAACCACTGAAGTTCATTCAGATAAAAATCAGTAAAGCCAGTGATGGCAAGCCTCAAAATAAGCCTGCACGACCCGACTCAACATCCGAAAAAGTTTAAAATCACCGTCTCCTGATGAAATGAAAACGGGGAACGGAGGGCACCCTTCTCACCGGGGTCACGCGGCGCACGGTCGGAGGGCGGGGAACTTTGCGCGTTTTGGGCACAGATGAGGCCCGGCGAAAGACAAAGGGTCGTTTAACCGTAGGGGTCGAACGAGCAATTGGGGCGCGGAACGGTCTCCTCACAGCCGGCGCCTTGGGGGCTTGGGGAACAAAACGAGCCCTAGTGACAGAGGGGGCGGGAGATGCTCGTGGTACGGATCTCACCTTGGGCACGGATCGCACCTTCGGCACACTGGGCACCGAACGATAGCGGGCAGTCAAGACAGCCAAAGCTTCGGGGATGCCGGCAAGCGCAAAGGCAAGAACAACCAGCGTGAAGAAAGAAGCCTTGAATTTCATGCTAATTATTCGTTCTGCAACGCGTTCAGTAAAAAAGCAGCTGGCTGGTAATCTTGCAAGGTGATCTCACAATCACCGTTTCGGCGCATGCGAACCTCAGGCATACCAATGTCGGGAGTTTTGTGAGGCGCGTATAAAACGTCGTCATGGGAGGCATTCTGCTTCTTCTTGAACATGCCCGGGATGATATTGCCGCCCAGATGGTCGCTCCTTCCAGTTGCCACATGGCAAGTTCCAAGGATTTTCTCGTCCTGTATGTCTCGGCCCGAGAAAGGCAAACACTGTGTGCCGAAGCCTAGTTCGCCCAAGATACCGGTAGCCGGATCCTCTTTCAAGGTATGATTGTGCGCCTCCACCAAGGCATTGTCTCCGGACAGAAAGGCAGCCTCCCGGATAGAGCCATCCTTTACCGTTAATCGACCAATTGTGCCATCCTCGTACTGGAAAGGAAAAGTTCCCGCGGCGGAGCGTGGTACAAAATAGACCTCTCCGGCGGGGAGATTGGCCACGTCCGGTTTACCGCGTGGGCAAAGCCCATGACTTTTCTGCGCTTCTTGTCCCTCGCATTCGATGGTCAAGGTAAAGAGTTCGTCTAGATAAGTGAAATCGAGCTCGAAACGATCCGCTCTGGTCATCGCGGAACGCAATTTTTCAGTATCCTCGCTGACCTGCAAGTAATCCACCGCCAAACCGCTTTCCAGAATGATTTCGTTGAGTCCATGCAGGGTCGCTCCCCTGAAGCCATGAATCTTGGCTTGAGCAGTCAATGGGGCAGTGGCCGAGTAGGTAGTTATCGCGAGGATCAAATCGTAATTTGGATAGATGTCTCGGTTCAGGCTTAAATGGGTGCCAGCAGCATCCCAGACATCATCCTCCAGATCCAAGTTGCTGCCACCAGTTTCGCGGTATCCAAAAAATCCGTTTCCACAATAGTTCAGTTCCTGCATAGTGCTATTCTCCAACTCTTTATGGAACTTTTCGTATGCATATTTCTGGATCGAAAGGGAATTGCCTTCAAGAAATGCCAAATCTTTCATTCCTGACTCTGGATTAGGCAAGTCGATGAGGATGCAAATACGGTCGCCATCCCCTTCCCCGGAACCAAAACATGTGCCCAAGAGGCGCGTTAGAGAGAATGGTGGAAAATCAAAATTAGTCATGTCTCAAAAGATAGCGGCAAATGACTGAAAGCCAAACAACCTGCCTGCTCGATGATTGATGTCAATGACTTGTGAAAAATCCACCCTTTTCATTGAACGGAAAACCTATTTACCCGTAAGAAGTAGAGGGGTAAAAAAAATTGGAACTTACCAAAACACTCAAGTTACTTTCGTGGCGTGTAGCAAGATGGCAGGAGCTAAATCGGGATGCATATAGTGTATAATCCTAGATTTTGCCCACTTGAGCATATTTAACACTGGCCACGAATTGAGTGGCTTGACCAACTGAGAGACCGACTACTTTCTCGGTCCTTGGCGGCCGCCGCAAATACCGCAGTCACGACCTTGCGGATTNGGTGTCAAGATGCCACTGCCCCTGGAGTAAAAGGCGCAACCCGGACCATGGACTTTCCCCACGAAGGATTGCCAGTACATGATGCGAGCGCCAGAACCTTGGATGCCTTGTGGCCGCAACAAAGATGGCAAGGCAGGCTTGGGGGCAGCGTCCGCGGAACCTTCGAAATCATAAGCAAAGGATTCCCCCCAAACACCCGAGCGTTCACGCTTGGCCTTGATTTGAGCAAGGGCAAAAGGACCATGACGCTTAGTGACTTTCTCCAAATGCCAAGCATGCCCCTTGGAAATCATGGAGCGATTGAAACTGACCGTGCCTCCTTCGGAATAAACTAAAACTTGCTTGTAACCTTCGGGGTCAAATTCGCGTTTGACCTCGACCCGCACCTTCAATCCAAGCAATTCCTCTTCCGCAAACCGCAGGGCCTCCCGATATCTTGGCTGANTCCGCCTTGGCCAACCAATTCCCCATGCCTTCAGCCTAACCTCCAAACCCGCCGCCTTGACGTGCAATAGGCCTGGTTCAGGGACGCGAATAACTTCATAAAAGAGCGGCGCAGGCGGTGAAGTGTTTGCGGGAACAGGATCGGGAGAAGGTTCGGCAATCGTTGCGGGAACAGTGGGATCGGCTTGAGCTCGACCTTCCAGGCAAACAAGGAAAAGCCCAAGAACACTGAGAAAAACACCCACCGCCCATTCATTGTAAATTAGCTTTTTCGCTATGGAAGCCACNGCNATGATGATTAAAATGCATTCTTGCCTACGGCAATCGTTTTCTTAGGGTAATCGGTCCCTTTGCCCGCGCCCTNNTAAATGATTTACATGGGCGCCTAGACAAACCTAACGACTAACACTTAGAAGAATGAAGCTAAGACAGGCTAAAAAAATCCTTGGGAACGAGGAGAACTATAAACTACATCAAGTCAGCAAAGCACGAGCTATCTTTGGGCGCTGGGAAAGAGCCAAACTGGCTCAGCCCAAAACCAAAGAAGCTAGTCCCAAGGAGGAAGCGGAGCCAGAAGCCANGAGCGAGGAAGAAACCCCTGCCGAGGAGGTAGTCGCGGACGCTCCCGCAGAGGAACCGGAACCAGAAGCTTCCGAGGAAGTTGCTGAGGAAGCTCCCGCTGACGACGCCGAGGAATCCGATGCAGACGACGCTCCCGCAGAGGAACCTGAACCAGAAGCTTCCGAGGAAGTTGCTGAGGAAGCTCCCGCTGACGAAGCCGAGGAATCCGATGCAGACGACGCTCCCGCTGAGGAACCTGAACCAGAAGCTTCCGAGGAAGTTGCTGAGGAAGCTCCCGCTGACGANGCCGAGGAATCCGATGCAGGCGACGCTCCCGCAGAGGAACCGGAACCAGAAGCTTCCGAGGAAGTTGCTGAGGAGATTGACGAGGAAAAGGAAGAGGATTCTCCCGAAAAATCGGGGTGACCCGATTTCGAGCACATCTTTAACTCAGGCCAAAGTGCCAAAGCAAAGCAAGGACACAGAGCAACTCTGGTCTCCTGCTTTGCGGCGACCCCGTCAAGACTGGAAAGATGATCGGGATGTAATAGAGCAATTCGAGGAAATCGTAGAGAGCAACCCAAAGAAATATTCTCAAGAATGCAAAGAGGTTGTCTTCTTCCTTGAAATTGTTAACGAATTACGGAGCAAGGGATTCAAAAATTCCAAAGATACCGTAGCGTTAGCAAAGTGGATACGGCAAGAATATCGCAAGTTGGAAGGCCGGGAGGAGGAATCCTCCTCGTTGAAAAATGCATTTGTCGAAATACCAATGGATCTCGAAAAGACCCTTGATAAAATCCGCAAGACCGTAGGGTTGGAAGATAAGCGGGTATATCCGTTTAGTGGGGTATTCCGTAAACAAGAGCTTTTGGATTTCGCCAAACAACGCGCCAAGATTCTGCATGGAACCGATGACTTGTCGGTCTACATTGAAAACTTGGTGAGAAAAGAGCAATCCGGACTGGAAGCGCCGGCTGGCGCTCTTTTTGACCTGCTGGAAACCTGCGAACAAATCGTTAGGCGAAAAGGCTTCGAAGTATCCAAAAGCTTCGAGGTCAACGCCTGCGATATGTGGGTAGAGGAATTGGAAGTGGCAATTGAGCCGCGCACCGAATTCAAGTCGGTGGAGGAAGGGAATTTGTTCCGGCTGCTCACCCTTAGCTCGCACCACTATGACGCCAAGCACTTGATAGTGGTTTTGTCTAATGACATAGAGGAGCAAAGTTTCCAAAGTTGCCGCTCCCTGCAGCACATAATCGAAGGATTGCAGGTTGTCAGATTAAAAGACTTCGAGGGCTGCCTTGACGAGATCATTGATCCCTCCGAAGACGAGGAGGGATGAGCATAGCGTTAGGCGGGGATCAGAAGTTCCTGTTCTCCTCGACCAATTCGCCGTCCCGACTCCATCTGCGCAACTCACGGTATTCGCCTGCCTGCCAGATGCGCTCTTCTTTCTTGATGCCATTTGGCCACCAAAAGGTCTGGATGCCATCCAAAGAGCCCTTCGTATAATTCGACTCCTGAACCTTGTTCCCTTTTTCATCCCAGAAGTGCTGAACTCCATCTGGCTTGCCTTCGGAATAACTTGCCCAGAGCGCCAACCTACCATTCGGGTGGCGTTTTTCAACTGCCCCCGTAAAGGGGTCCTCCCGATCTGCTAAAAAATAAGTTCCATCGCGTTCCGCCAGATCTTCAGCCGGCTCTCCGGGGGGCAATTGAGGTTCTTCGGGCTCCTCCGGCTCTTCCGGGGCATTGGGTTGAAAACGGGGCGAGGATCCCGATGTTCTATCTGATTTCTTTTCCTCTGTGGCGGATGTCCCCATTTCACTTTCCGGGAGAGTGGTGTCATCACCGCACCCGAAAAAAAACATCGCGCTTACCAAAAAGACCCACAATACCGTTTTCATGTCAGTGAATGAAAAAGAGGATTCAGTAAATCCGCAACCGCAAAGCGGCAAGTTGCTGATTCTTGTTCGCCATGCAAAATCAAGTTGGAAGAACTTGGAATCGAGTGATTTCGATCGTCCCCTAAACAAAAGGGGATTGCGAGATGCTCCCGAGATGGGGCATAGACTCGCGTCCAAATATTCGGTTCCGGATCATTTTGCCTCTAGTCCGGCAGCCCGTGCCTGGGCCACGGCGAAACTGATTGCAAACGCTTGGGATTTTCCCGAGGACAAGCTTCTTCCCTTACCTGCCGCTTACGAAGCATCCGCGTCTACCTTGCTTGGCATTGTCAGTGAATTCCCCTCCGCCGCGAACTCAGCCGCACTGGCTGCCCACAACCCAAGCACCACCATTTTGGTGAATTTCTTGACCGGGAGCGATATTCCAAACATACCGACCTGTGGCGTCGCGGTGATCCGCTTGCCGATTGCTAATTGGCACGAGATCGAGGAAGGCGGCGGAGAAATGGTGGAGTACGATTTCCCAAAAAACCTTTCCGGGGAAGGGGCCTGAAACCTTTTCTACAAACTGTTTTCGAGAATTAAGTTCAAGGCGACGGTTTCTAGAATTTCGTCATCCGGATAATTGGGGTCCGCCAAGCGCGCTTGTGCCCTGGCAATCGCCCCAGGATCTCTTTCGCCGGAAGGCAACTCGGCAATCTTTTGCGCCCACAGCTCGAGCTTCTCCTCTTCTTTGTTATGACCAGCGCCATTTCCCGGCGGTGAATCGCCTGGAAATACGAAGGATGGAGGGATTCGCGAGGGCGAAGAGCCTGGTGGAGAATGGTCGGATTCCATTAGGTCTTTCTTTCCCGGCGGTGGAACAAGTTCTCCATAGTGGTGAGAAAACCAGTTTCTTCACCTCTGGGACTCGGTCCTTTGCCGCTTGATTCGAATATTTTAATAATGAGTTGTTTCAAGGCCACGTAGTCTTTCCCCATGAGGAGAAACACTTTTCGTTAGCGGCCTTCATTCAACTCCCTTCGAATAAGACCCCCTTCATATCGGAGGCTGCTTCCTTGCAGCTAGATAAACAATCGGCCAAGACAATCACCTCTTTAGGAAAAAATTGAACTTTCCCCAATCACTTGCTTATGCATCCTATTAAATATGTCAAAAAAACCTCCCAAAGCCTATGGCAACGCCGAATTCCTCAACAGTCCGGAAGCCCGTGCCATTCGAGTCCAATGCGAAATACTGGAACCAGAGAAGAGATTTCGTCAAGAGAACGTGGAGAACACCATTGTATTCTTTGGTTCCGCCCGGTGCCCCGCCCTCGAAAATGCAACCGACGAGCATTCCAAGCGGCGGGCACAGAGCTATGAGGCGGCAAGGGAGCTAGCTCATCGTCTCACTAAATGGTCGGATAGCCTGCCCGATCCCGAAAAGCGCTTGGTGGTCTGCTCCGGAGGAGGTCCAGGCATCATGGAAGCGGCCAACAGGGGAGCGCAGGAAGCAGGAGGGAAATCCGTGGCCCTGGGGATCAGTCTGCCTTTTGAACAAGGGGTCAATGAGTATGCCACCCCCGAGCTAAGCTTCGAATTCCATTACTTCTTTGTGCGGAAATTCTATTTCCTCTACCACGCCAAGGCCTTGGTCGTGTTTCCCGGCGGGTTCGGCACGATGGACGAACTATTCGAGACACTTACCCTGATCCAAACCAAAAAACTGGATAAGAATGTTCCCATCATACTATATGACAAAGAGTTCTGGGACAGCATATTGGACTTTGAGCAATTTGTAAGGTGGGGAGTTGTCTCACCGGGGGACTTGGATCTCTTTTCCTTTGCAGATGACGTCGACAGCGCCTTCGATCAAGTCGTGGCAGGACTGAAAGAAAATCACTTGTAAAGTCAGGAAGTTTCAGGCCAAGGTTTCCGGATTACCGGCTCCGCCGCCGCCAGGAGTCCGGAGAATGAGGCGGTCGCCTGGCTGGACCTCGAGATTCACAACCGAGGACAGTGCTTCACGGGTACCATCTTTACGCAATATGAATTGTTCTCCAGGGGAACCGGCAGCGCCTCCGGCGATTCCGGACGGACCATCCTTCCGGCGTTGAGTGAGCAAAGACAGGGAAAGGGGTGCCTCAAAAAGATATTCTCGCTCCAATCCATCGCCTCCAGGCCAACTACCCGCGCCACCGGAACCTTCCCGAATACTGAATCGCTCGAGGCGCACCGGTAGCCGCAGCTCGAGGATCTCTGGATCCGTGATGGCAGTGTTCGTCATGTGGACGTGAACGCCGGAAGTACCGGAAAAGCCAATCCCCGCTCCAGCGCCACCGGCGACGGTCTCGTAGTGACTGAGGTCAGAGTTTCCGAAAATCACGTTGTTCATGGTTCCTTGGGAACAGGCCACACGATCGAAGGCCCGAAGGAGCGTATCCACCAAGCGCTGGCTAACCTCAACGTTGCCGCCGGAAACTGCGGGAGCCAAGGCAGGGTCTTCCATGAAGCGAGGAGCCAGCAGGGAATCATCGGGAAGCAAGATGTCAATTGGCTCGAGAAAACCTTCGTTCAGAGGAACGTCCGCCTCGGTCAACAAACGTAAAACGTAAACAACGGCACTCCCCACGATTGCCTCGGTGGCATTTAGGTTTGCAGAATGTCTGGGAGAAGTTCCGGAGAAGTCGAAAATTGCTCGTCCCTCGCGTATCTCGATGCAGGCCACGATCTTGGATCCGTCGTCGAGATGCTCTTCGGCATGTAACTCGGCATGATCGAAACCACTGAGGAATTCACGACAAATGGTTGCCGAGCGCTCGCGCAGGAAGGTCATGTGTTCCGCCAAAGTGGCAGTGCCATGTTCGCGGGCTAGTTTCTCCAAGGCACTCGAACCCGCTCGGATAGCGGCAACTTGGGCCAAGAGATCGCTGAGGTTTTCCTCGGGACGACGAGAAGGCCAAGGACCCTGTCTGAAGACATCAGCCATTTCTTCCACTTTTGAGACTCCGCCCTGAAACAGTCGGGTCGGTGGAATGACAACACCTTCCTCCGCTAAATTGCGGGCCTCGGGAGACATGGAACCCGGACGGATGCCACCGATTTCAGCATGATGGGCACGGTTGGCCACAAAGGCGACGAGTTGCCCATGTGCGTCATGCACGGGAGCAAGGACTGTGACGTCGGGTAAATGAGAACCTCCAAATGCAGGATGATTCGAAACGATGACGTCACCGGGTTCAGGGTGAAGTTTACTAGTTATTTCCCGCACGCAAACGCCCAAGGCCCCGAGATGTACGGGAACATGTGGGGCATTGGCCACCAACCGGCCTTCCTGATCGAGCAAGGCACAGGAGAAGTCGAGCCTTTCCTTGACGTTGGTTGACAGCGCGGTGCGTTGCAATTGGGCGCCCATTTCATCGACCAAGGTGAGGAAACGATTGGCAAAGAGTTCACGAGAGGCCACGCCAATCCCTGGAGTCGAGGAGTCCGATTCCGGGTTGGCAGGCACTCTTTCCAAAAGAAGACTCTGGTGATCCCCCACCCCAGCTCGCCAACCAGCCTCCAGGAACAGGGTGCCAAAGGAATCGGGAACAAGTGCAGGCCCTTCGATGAGCTGTCCCGGCACAAGCTTGTCCCGACCAAATACGGCGAATTCGCCAGATGACACGGTGATTTCGGGAGCATCCGCTGAAGGAGGCACCGTTTCGACTTCCTGGGCAACAGTCTCAACAGATGCGATCAAACGCAGGGATACAACTTCCAGCGGGCAGTCAGATGGAAGGTAGCCAAATACTTGGATGTACCTTTTCTCGAAAAGTACCTGCAGATCGGCAAGTTCCTGGTAATCGATTTCCAAGGCAGCATCTTGACCCTCAAAACGGATAAAGGCTGTCTTCCGACGAATCGCTTGATCAGAAACAACAATTCCCTCGGATGAGAGCGCCGCGAGCGCCTCGTGCCGTAATTCGTCTTCGATCGGGAACAGTTGCTCCTCGGCAAGCGGCTTCAAAACTTGACGCTCTGCCATGCGCTCAAGCAAGGCCCGGGACAAACCATAAGCGCTGAGCAATCCGGCGTCCGCGGGAGAGAGCACCCGGGTGATCCCTAGTTTCTCCGCCACTCCGCAGGCATGCTGACCTCCTGCTCCGCCGAACGCAACGAGAGCATATTCGGAAGGATCATATCCCTCGCGCACCGATATTTTACGGATGGCTCCCGCCATTAAATCATTGGCCACTTGAAGAAATCCCAGAAGCGCATCCTCTTGGGAGCGACCAGTCCCCTCCAGAAGTTCAGCCAGCCTGCGCTCGGATTCCTCGGGAAAAACGGGGACGGCAAAAAGAGAAGGATCCAAGCGCCCCAAGAGCAAATTGACGTCAGTCAGGCAAAACGGTCCGCCATAACCGTAGCAGGCGGGCCCGGGGCGAGCTCCCGCGCTCGCGGGACCAACCGCCAGCAAATCACCGTCCAACCAGCAAAGGGAACCCCCGCCCGCAGCCACGGTCTCGATGCGAAGGGCAGGCGCGGAAACAAGTACTTCGCCGACTGAATGCAGATCGCTGTAATCAAAATCGCCATCAAAGCGTGAGACGTCCGCGCTGGTCCCTCCCATGTCGAGTGCAATGACTTTGCCCAAGCCCGCCCGGCGGGACACTGCCACCGCACCTACAACTCCTCCCGCCGGACCGCTAAGCAAACTGTCGATTGCCCTGTAGGATTCAGTTCCAACGAGGCCTCCCGAACTAGTCATGACATGAAGAGAACCATCCTCTATCTCTGATGCAACGTTCCGCAGGTATTGATTCAAGACGGGCGTGAGGTATGCCTCGACCGCCGCAGATTCCGCGCGCGGCAACCATTTAACGAAAGGCCTTAGGTTAGCGGAAGCCGTGACCACCTCGAATCCCATTTCAAGCAGAAGCTCGGCGAGCTGTTCCTCGTGTCGCGGATTGAGGTGCGAATGCAGCAACGAAATCGCAGCCACCCGGCAACCCTCTTCAAGCAACGTTTGCACTGCTTGACGAAGATCTTCCGGATCGAGTTTCTCCAGCACCGCCCCATGGCGGTCCAATCGTTCATTCACCTCAACGACACTCCCATGCAGTGGCTGGCGTTTTCGGGGGCACAGATCGAACAAACCGAGTCGTCGTTGATCACCGATGCGGAGGAGGTCTGGGAAGCCTCGAGTTACAAAGAGAACCGGGGGAGTCCCCTTCCCTTCCAGCAGTGCGTTGGTGCAACGGGTGGTGGCCAGACGCATCGCGACTGAAGCTTGCCCGAGGTCAACGCCTTGGGAAGCCAAGGTCAACCGGGCCGCGAGGATGGGGGCTTCCCAGCCAGAGAGAAGTTCCACGGGTTCGCCACTTGACGAAACAACGGGCAAATCTTCATCCACGAGAATACGGCCGGAGGAGGCATGATACTCGGATACTTTACATCGGAAATCAGGGCGGTCAGGAAAAAGAACAGTGAAGCCAACCGGAAAATCATCGGGGGCTCGCCAAGGCGCATTAATGCGCATGGCACGGGGACCAATGATTTCATCCACGACGCCCGGCAAACTGCCATGAGACAGCACCTTGGTCCTGATGATCTCTCCGCCAGGAGCTTCAGTGATACAATCAGTGAAGGTACCGCCGGTGTCGACGTGGATGGTCCAAGCCCCTTCCGTTCCTCTTGTCATGGAAAGTAATCAACTCGGCAACGGCCCGTTTCGCCAAGCCTCGATGGCAAGCAGGTATTCTTCCGGCAAACCAATTTGTCGAGCTCCGTCAAAGACTGTGTCCGCATACTCAATGGTCGGAGTCCCCGGAATTTCGCTACTGGCCCGATACGCGATGGCATCCAAGGAATCTCCTGAATCCAAGCGAATCACCTGGCAGTTCACGCGATAATAGAAACCGGCGGAAACTCCCTCATAGCGGTCGAGCGCCTCCCAATGCTCCTCGCTCAGTTCCCAGAGACAACCAAGAGTCCGGGCCGAAGGATCGTCAACCGCCGTGACGTATCCTCTCTCGTTGATGATGAAGCGCCATCCGCGTTTAGCCACCAAATGCAAAAGGCGAGCGCCTGGACATCTCCTGGCCATCTGCTCCAAGTGCATGTTGGAACCATAAGCAAAATATGGAATACTCACGGCAAAGAGCTTGCATTGAAAAACTCGCTGATGGCAAAACGAAAAAATTCCGCGGAACTCCACTGCAAACGATTTTACTTGCGAATGACACGCGAAAAACCATTCTAATTCGCCAGCGTTAGAAACGATGAGCCTTCACTGGCCAAGTTTCCTCGGTTTCATTCACCCTAGTGAAACGGAACGGCGTTTTCGGCGAGTAGCTGGAACGCGACCCTGCAACCGCAAGGTCCCCGCACCGAGAAATCAAAACCATCATGTCCGAATACGTAGAAAAAGAAGGAATCATAGAAGAATACAGAACGCACGAGAAAGACACTGGCTCGAGCGAGGTGCAAATTGCACTGCTCACTGCCAGAATCTCTCATCTGACCGAACACTTGCGCACACACCGCAAGGATTACCACTCCAGGCACGGCCTCATTAAAATGGCCAGCAAGCGGCGCAAGTTGCTCGACTACCTGAAGCGGAACGATCTGAAGAAATATCAGGAGATCGTCAAGAAATTGAACCTGCGCCGCTAAGCGCAGTTCATTCTTTTCCTTCACGTTCTCTCGAAGTCATCCGGCTTTGGAGGCGCGCCAGAGGAAACTGACGAATACCCAACTCCAACTCATCCGGTCGATCAGATACCCCATCTTTCAACGATACGCATATCGTTTCCGTACATCATAGGTACGCGAAATTTAGCATGAAAATAGACAGAAAATAACAAAAGAAGCAGAAATGAAACAGAAGCACTCCGTAACCTCAGAAAAGACAAACATCACCTTCAACTCCGGTGATTTGGCCGGATTGGCCAGTGGCTCCGTGACCATGGAACTAGGCGAAACAAACGTATTCGTGTCAGTGACCGCAGCCTCCAAGTTGCGCCCCGACCAAAACTGGTTCCCACTGACCGTGGATTATCGCGAAAAATTTGCTGCCGGTGGACGTTTCCCCGGTGGATTCTTCAAGAGAGAAGGACGCCCCAATGAAAAGGAAATACTGACCTGTCGCCTTTGTGACCGACCTCTTCGCCCCTTGTTCCCCAAGGGATTCATGAACGAGGTGCAAGTCATAGGATACCTTCTCTCAACCGACCTCGTGAACGAGCCAGACATTCTGATGGTAAACGGCGCATCCGCCGCACTGATGATATCAGATATCCCTTGGAATGGACCTGTCGGCTGCGTTCGCCTAGGTGAAATCGACGGTGAATTCGTCGTAAACCCCAATAACGAGCAAATTTTCGATTCAGCTCTCGACCTCATATACGTCGGCAGCGAAACAGAAATGCTGATGATCGAGGGCAGCGCGGACCAAATGCCCGAGGAGCGATTCATCGAGGCCTTGGAATTCGCCCATGACGCCATTCAAGACATTATAGCGGCCCAACGCAAACTAGCCGAACTTTGCGGCAAGGAAAAGAAAGACTTCGACTTGGTGCAAGCACCTGACAACGTGATGGAAATCTGTCGCGGCATCATCGGCGATCGCCTGAACGAAGCGATCTTCGCTCCCTCGAAGCAAGAACGCGAAGTTGCTGTCTCCGGCATCAAGGATGAAGCATCCGCCGCAGTTGAGGAACAGTTGGGCGAAGAATTCGATCCCAATCACGTCAACATGGCCTTCGAGGTTCTACAGGAGGAAATCTATCGTGAAAATATCCTCGAGCGAAACAAGAGAGCCGATGGTCGCGGTCCTGATGACTTGAGGGAAATCACTTGTCAAACCGGAGCACTGCCTCGAGTGCATGGTTCAGCCGTTTTCCAAAGAGGGGAAACCCAAACACTCGTCATGACCACTTTGGGCACTGGAAGAGATACCCAGGACCTTGACGGCTTGACCGGTGGACCCGCGTCCAAGTCATTCCTGCTCCATTACAATTTCCCTCCGTTCTCGGTTGGGGAAGCAGGTCGATTTGGTTTTACCAGTCGCCGTGAAATTGGTCACGGGGCATTGGCCGAGCGGTCGCTCTTGCCCGTTCTCCCAAGTGAGGACGATTTCCCATATGCCATTCGCCTGGTCTCCGAAATCATGTCCTCGAACGGTTCCACCTCCATGGCCAGTATTTGCGGCGGTTCGCTCGCACTTATGGACGCCGGTGTTCCCACCTTGGGATCGGTGGCCGGAATATCGGCAGGCTTGGTATCGAAGCCAGGGGCTGAAGGAGGTATCGAGAAGCATGTCGTGCTTACTGACATAATCGGAGCCGAGGATCACTTCGGTGACATGGACTTCAAGATCGCCGGCACCCGTCAGGGTGTCACTGGCTTTCAGCTCGACCTCAAGATCAACGGCCTGCCCTTTGATATCGCAAAGGAGGCAATCGCTCGAATCACCGAGGCGCGTCACAAGATTCTCGACGTCATGGATGGCGTGCAAAACGGTCCGCGACAAGAGTTGCGCGAACACGCTCCCCGCATCGAAACGGTTATGATCGATCCGGACAAAATCGGTGCCCTCATCGGTCCCGGCGGAAAGAACATTCGACGGATCACTGAAATTACTGGAGCCGACATCAACATCGACGATGATAACAGCGGCAAGGTGCATGTTTATGCAACCACCGGCGAAGCGATGGAGCGTGCCCTGGAAGAAGTCAACTTGTCCACCGGAGACATCGAGGTCGGCAAAACTTATCGTGGCGTGGTCCGCGGCGTGAAAGACTTCGGCGCCTTCGTCGAATGCCTCCCTGGAAAGGAAGGACTCGTCCATATTTCTGAGCTAGCCGATTTCCGCGTCAACAAGACGGAAGACATCTGCAAGTTGGGTGACGAAATCATTGTGAAATGCATCGGCATCGATGAGCGCGGCAAAGTTCGACTCAGCAGAAAAGCCGTTCTCCAGGAAGCGGAAGGCGGAGAAGGTTCCTCGGAAGCATCCGGGCAGGAAGCTGAAGTCTCCACAGTCGAAATTGAAGTCGGTGAAACCTACACAGGCAGTGTTACTGGCGTGAAGGATTTCGGTGCATTCGTCGAATGTCTCCCTGGCAAAGAAGGACTCGTTCATATTTCTGAACTAGCCGATTATCGCGTCAACAAGACGGCAGACATCTGCAAAATTGGTGATGAAATGACCGTCAAGTGCATCGGCATCGACGATCGTGGCAAAGTTCGGCTCAGTAGAAAAGCAGCTCTCGAGGACGCTGAAAACCAAGACGGAGAAGATTCTCCCGAAGAAGCCGTCGAGGAAAATGAGGAAGAAACCGAGGTTGCAGGGCAAGAGCCATTACAAGACACAGAAGTTATCGAGGAAGCAACGGAAGCAGCCGAGGACCCATCGGAAGAGGGTTCAAACGAGGAAGCCGCCGAAGAGTCATCGGAAGAGGAACCAAACGAGGAGGCCTCTGAAGAGTCGAGTGAAGGCCCTGTTGAGGAAGCGCCCGCCGAAGACTCTGAAGAAGAAAAACCAAGCGAAGACACCCCCGCCTCCTGAAGATAGTCTCCATTTTGCGGCATGGCAATGAGCCAGGCACCCATCGCGCTCGTCACTAACGACGATGGCATAGGGTCACGCTTCTTGCTCGAGCTGACAAGTGCCCTTGTCGAACGCTTTGACGTCTTCGTATGCGCTCCTGACGGAGAACGCAGTTGGATAGGTCATGCCATCAGTCGCCATCAGCGACTGGTGCCGGAGGCAATCGAGGGCATGAAGTGTCCGGCTTGGCAAGTGAACGGAACACCGGCTGACTGCGTAAATTTGGCCCTTGGCCATCTTCTACCGAAAAAACCAGATATCGTGGTCAGCGGCATCAACTTGGGGTATAACGTGACTTGGCCGATGATCTTGTCTTCGGGGACCGTGGGCGGAGCCCTTGAGGGGACGCTCGAAGGGATTCCATCGGTGGCAGTCAGCATGGCATTGCCTCCGGAGGAATTCGACGACATTCGCGAAAGTCAGGGGGAAGTGCGCGGTGACTTGCTTCGGTCTCTCCGTGTCACGGCCCGAAAAGCCGCCTTGTTTGCGGAAGAACTAGTGCGAACTTCCGAGGAACAGGAATTCGTTGTGCATAACCTTAATTTCCCTGAATTTTCGACCGAGGAGACTACCATAATGGAAGTCGAACCCGCCCGAATTCGACTGGGCTCGCTCTTTGCTCCTGACGAAACAGGGGGCTATCAATTGTTCTACAGGACCGAGTGGCTGGATGAAGCTGATCCGGAACCAAATACAGATTTGGCCGCCCTCAGGCAGGGACAAGCGAGTCACGCCAAAATCGATTTCTCCAATTCCTCGAGCGCAAACGGTTGAATTTTTCCAAGAAGTCAATCTATTGACTGGCATTTCTGGAAGAAGGCATCAAAATGCAACTGTCATCGGGCGTTCATGTTTCATAAAATTTTCCAGTGGAGGCATCGGAAAAGACGCAAGGGAACCAATCCCAGCTTGCGTGGTGTCGACCATCGCACTTCCTCCAGTGACCTTGTTCAATCCGTAAGGGACTTTGGAGGAAAAGACCCGAAGTTCCCAGGCGTCAAACTACGCGTCCTGCGAAAATGCCTGCGGGCGAGCTTTGCTTGCGCATTGGTTGTCTTCGCCATTTGGTTCGCAATGGAAAGTTACGAAGGTCTTCGCCTGCTGGATTGAAGGAAACAATGACTTCAGACGCAATTACTCGAAAGCTACTCTTGATTTGTCTTTACACGCGCGAGCACACGCCTTTTACTACTCCGCTTTCTTTTAAACATCATGGGTAGTGGCAAAACAAACAAGGGAATCGCCAAGCGGTTCAAAATCACGGCGACAGGCAAAGTGATGCATCGCAAGCCTGGGCATCGCCATCTCCTGCGAACGAAGTCGGTCAAACAGCGTCGGTCTGCGGGCCAAGATCGTTGCCTGGCCAAGGGAATGGCCAAGCGAGTAAAAGCTGCCATCCACTAAATCTCTTTTCAACGCCTAAAGTTCCAAGCGAGGAATAAGTCATGCCACGGGTACGAAACGCTGTTGCCACCAAGAAACGCCGCAAGAAGGTTCTCAAGAAAGCGAAGGGTTACTTCGGAAACAAGTCGCGCCTCTTCCGCTATGCCAAGGACGCCGTTGATCGAGCGGAGTCTTACGCCTATCGTGATCGCCGGAAAAAGAAAACGACCTTCAGGCAACTTTGGATCGTTCGCATCAACGCCGCCTGCCGAGCAGAAGGTTTGCGCTACAGTCAATTCATCAATGGTCTGAACAAGGCGGACATCAAACTGGACCGCAAAGCACTTTCGGAACTGGCCATCCATGAGCCGGAAGTCTTCAAGGAATTGATCGGCAAAGCCAAAACCGCCTTGGCCGCCTGAAGCCTTGCCCCGGTTGATACAACCGGGGTAGAAATGCCATGCAGGATCAACTGCAGGCCATACTCGGGAAAACCGAAGCCGCCCTTGCCTCGATAGAAGGCAGGCCACAACTCGATCAACTTAAAGCTGCCGTTGTTGGCGGCAACGGTTCCTTGACTGCCGTCATGAAAGGCATCGGTTCCCTGCCGAAGGAAGATCGGCCAGCCTTTGGCCAAGTGGTCAACAAGGTAAAATCTCAACTGGAAGAGATGTTCAAGGAATGCGGTGCGAAACTCGATGCCAGGGAAGACGCCCAAGCGCTTGGAAGTCCCGTTGACGTTTCCCTGCCACCGCCAGGCGATTACGTTGGCAGCCTGCATCCACTTACTCAGGTAAAGCGACAAATTGTTTCTATCTTTGGCCGAATCGGTTTCACGGTGGCGGAAGCTTCCGAAGTGGAAAGTGAATGGTACTGCTTCGATGCATTGAACACTCCCGAGGATCATCCCGCCCGAGACGAACAAGACACCTTGTTTTTTCCCGCGGACACTCGTTTCGGTAACATCGAACGCAGGGAAGAGGAAGCTTATATGCTGCGGACACATACTTCCTCGGTTCAAATTCGTACAATGATCGGAGAAAAGCCTCCGATTCGTGTAATTGCCCCCGGGCGTTGCTTTCGACGGGACACAGTGGATGCCACCCACAGCGCCAACTTCCATCAAACAGAGGGACTTTACGTAGACCGCAAAGTGACAATAAAGGATCTCAGGGCAGTTCTCGATCATTTGCTGAGGGAACTTTTCGGCAAAGAGGTGAAAACCCGATTGAGGCCTAGCTTCTTTCCTTTCACCGAACCAAGTTTCGAAGTGGATATCTTTTCATCTAACCTTGGTCGCTTGAGCAACAAATGGATTGAAATCATGGGATGCGGCATGGTGGACCCGGAAGTACTTTCCGAAGTAGGCATAGATCCTCAAGAGTGGACCGGCTACGCCTTCGGTCTGGGCATAGAGCGTGTTGCCATGATCCTGCACGGCATCGATGACATTCGGCACTTCTATCAAAACGACCTGCGGTTCCTCTCCCAATTCTGATTTCCGTGAAAGCAAGCATCGAATGGCTCCGTGAATACGTCGACCTGGAAGCGTCGACGAATGAACTCGTGGACGTGTTCCCTATGCTTGGCATGGAAGTCGAAGGCGTGGAGGACAGCGGACCTCCTCCTTTGGACAATGTCGTCGTGGGTGAAGTAATTTCACGAGATCAACATCCGGAAGCGGATCGACTCAGCGTATGCAAGGTGAAGGTGGGGGAAGGAATCCCGGAAGCCAACATTGTCTGTGGCGCCACCAACTTCGAGCCCGGAGACAGAGTGCCCGTGGCTTTGCCCGGAGCAAAATTGCCAGGTGGCTTCAAGATAAAGAAATCGAAATTGCGAGGCGTAACCTCGGAGGGCATGATGTGCAGCTCCAAGGAATTGAGCCTCGGCGATGACCATGATGGTCTGCTCATCCTGAGAGAAAAGCCCGAGATAGGCACCCCCATCAACCAAGTATTCCCCGACGCTGACCCAACTTTCGATCTTGAACTGACTGCCAACCGCGGTGATTGCCTAGGCCATCTCGGGATCGCCCGCGAATTGGCCGCTCATTATGACAAGGCATTGCGCGTCCCCGAGGTCAAATCGGATGCCCCGACGGTTGCAACACCTTCTGGCGACAACCTGTTGAGCGGGGTGTCCATCAGTTCCTCCAACTGCAAGCTCTACTGCGCCTGGACAATTCGCGGAGTGAAAGTCGGGCCCAGCCCGGATTGGTTGCGAAACCGGCTTGAAGCCGTCGGGTTGCGCTCCATTAACAACGTAGTGGATGCTACGAACTTCGTTCTGATGGAAACGGGACATCCGCTGCACGCCTTCGACGCCAAGAAAATTGCGGGCTCCGAAATTATTGTTCGTGATGCCAATGCCGATGAGACAATCACCACTCTGGACGAGGAGAAGCGAACTCTTGAAGAGAGCATGATGGTGATCGCAGATGCCGAAAAGCCGCTTGTGGTGGCCGGCGTGATGGGGAGCGTGGATGCCGAAGTGGACGAAGACACCAAGGATCTTGTCTTGGAGGCAGCTTGGTTCGTGCCAGGAAACATAAGAGGCACCGCCCGCAAATTGGGCTTGAGCACCGACAGTTCGCATCGCTTTGCCCGTGACGTTGATCCTCAACGGATCCGCTTTGCCGCTCGCCGGGCAATCGATCTAATTCTCGAAACCGCCGGAGGAGAACTCTACCCGGAGGAAGTGCAAGTGGGCGAGCCGCCGCGAGGCGACCGAACAATTGAGATTTGCCCGTCCTTCGTACGGGAAAGATGTGGCTACGAAGCAGAGGACGAACGAATCGGCAAAGCGTGGCTCAGACTTGGGTTCGAAGTGGAGAAAGGCGACAAGTGGAAGGTGACGGTCCCGAGCTTTCGCTCCGAAGTAGATCGCCCCATAGACTTGGTGGAGGAATTCGTCCGCATCGACGGCACCTCCCAAATTCCCGAAAGCCCAGTGGCTTGCGAAGCTATTTCCAGAGAGCACTCTCCCCTCTTTACCTTCAGCGAAAAAGCAGCGGATATTCTCGTTGGACAAGGTTTTCGCGAATGCTGCAACTACAGCCTCCGGGATGCCCGTGAAATCGAGGCATGGCATGGAAAGGAAACTACCGATGCCCTCGCTCTGGCCAATCCGCTGACTGCCGAGCACACCCACTTGCGAGCCTCACTTTTGCCCGGCCTGCTTGATACGCTTGCTCACAACCAGCGCAACCAGAACGACCTCAGGCGGGTTTTCGAAATTGGGCGCGTGCTGCGAGACGGGCCCAAGGGAAACATGGAATTATTGAGTGTGGCCTTTGCCATGCTATCCAAGCACACCGCCCGCGAATGGAAAGAGGAGGCAACCCCCGATTTCCACGAGGCCAAGCGGTGCGCCCATCGCCTGCTCGCTGCAACCGGCATCTCCATGCCGAAGGGAGGCATCAAGGCTATGAAAGATCCCCTAACTTGGCAGCAAGATCATGCAGGAAGAGCTGGCGAAGTATTGATTAATCGAGTCGAGTTGTCAGTTGGTTACTGCAAACTTGCCCTCTCTCGCGCAAAGGAATTGAACGGGCCGATTATCGGAGCGGAATTACTGATCGATCCCGTGGTCATCTCCAAGAAAGCGAAGGCCGTAAAGTTTCAGGCATTCGGATCCTTTCCTCCTGCCTTGAAGGACTTGGCTCTGGTCGTCGATGAGGAAGTGCCCGCTGAAACCGTTCGGCGAGCGGTCCAGCAAGCTGCCGAGAAAGCTGCGGGGAAAGGCTTTGCGGCGGATAGAGTCAATATTTTCGATGTCTTCACCGGCCAAGGCGTGGAGAAAGGAAAGAAAAGCGTGGCTTGCGGAATATGCTTTCGTTCCGACGAACGCACTCTGGAAGACAAAGAAGTGAACTCCGCGTTCGATGAGATCCAAAGTATTCTTGCAGAGAGCACTGACTACAAGCTTCGGTCTTGAGGCATCCCAACATGAACGAACCACCAAAACTCGACGTCGATTACGTGGCCAACCTCGCACGTATTGAATTAACCGATGAGGAAAAGCAGAAATTCAGTTCCCAACTGGGTGACGTATTGAAATATTTCGACAAACTGAATGCGGTGGAAGTTGATGGGGTCGAACCCACGGCTCATGCATTCCCTCGCCATAACGTTTGGGACGAAGACCAGCCGAGATCTGGCTTTTCTTCCGAGGAAGCCCTCATGAACGCTCCTGAAAAACGACAGGATCAAGTGGTCGTACCCAAGGTGATCGAGGAGTAAGTCTGTCCCATGTCAGACGCTTTGCATGAAAAAACCGCAGCCGAACTAGGCTCCTGCCTGGTGGCTGGTGAAACCTCCAGCGAGGAGGTGGCTCGGGCATTCATTGAACGAGCCAATGCAGTCGATGAAAAGGTGCATGCCTTTCTACACCGCGACGAGGAGGACTTTCTGGCCCAGGCAAAGGCATCGGACGAAAGACGGGCAAAAGGGGAATCCCGCGGAGCCCTTGACGGTGTGCCCGTTGGCCTCAAGGACGTTATTTGCCACAAAGGCCAACCTCTTACCGCAGCCAGCCGCATCCTTGAAAATTACGTTTCCCCCTATGATGCAACCACCACAACGAAACTGAAGGAAGCAGGCGCCTTGGTCTGGGGCCGGCTCAACCTAGACGAGTTCGCCATGGGTTCGTCCACGGAAAATTCCGCCTTTGGTGCTACCCATAATCCATGGAACCTTTCCTGCGTGCCTGGTGGCAGCAGCGGCGGAAGCGCCGCCGCCGTGGCGGCCCGCGAAGCACCACTTAGCCTGGGCTCTGACACCGGAGGTTCCATTCGTCAACCAGCATCGCTTTGCGGTGTGGTGGGCATGAAGCCAACTTATGGCATGGTCTCCAGATATGGATTGGCCGCCTTTGCCTCGTCACTCGACCAAATCGGCCCCTTTTCCCAAACCGTCGAAGATGCCGCCATCCTGCTGGAAGCCATCTCCGGACACGACCCGCTGGACTCCACCAGTTACCCCGCGGAAGTACCGAATTACAGCGAGGTCCTGAACGAAAACAAAGGCCCTTGGAAGCTCGGCCTGCCGAAGGAGTTTTTCGGCGAAGGCATCGATGACGAGGTGCGTCGCCTGGTGGATGAAGCCATCGAATTCTATCGCTCGGAAGGCCATGAACTAGTTGAGGTGTCTCTGCCCATGACGGAGTTGGCGGTGCCTGTGTATTACGTCATAGCGACCGCGGAAGCATCTTCCAACTTGGCCCGCTACGACGGGATAAGATACACTCATCGCAGCGACCGCACGGGAAATGCCATAGACGTCTACGCAAAGAGTCGTGGCGAGGGATTCGGGGAAGAGGTCAAACGGCGATGCATACTAGGGGCATATGCCCTGAGCAGTGGCTACTACGACGCCTACTACCTGCGCGCCCAAAAAACTCGCACCCTTATCCGGCAGGACTTCGAAAAAGCTTTCGAGCAAGTGGATGCCATTCTCACGCCCACCTCCCCCACCCCGGCTTTCAAGCAGGGCGAACGCAACGAAGATCCGATTGCGATGTACCTGAGTGACGTGTTCACGATTTCCGTTAATCTCGCTGGCTTGCCCGGTATATCCGTTCCTTGCGGATTTACCGAAGGCGGCTTGCCCGTTGGACTGCAGGTCATTGGCCAAGCGTTCAAGGAGGCCGAAATGCTTTCCGTGGCCCATGCATTTGATGCTGCCCATGCCTTTGGCCGCAAGTCACCGACACTCTAAAACCAATCGGCGTCAAAATGGAATACGAAGCGGTCATAGGTCTGGAAGTGCATGTCCAAGCGGACACCAAGTCCAAGATGTTCACGCGCGCTGCCACTGGATATGCAGAACCGCCCAATACCTTGACGGACCCCTTCGTCTTAGGCCTGCCCGGAGCCTTGCCGGTCATGAATCTCGAGGCCATCGAGAAATCAATCAAGGTGGGCTTGCTCCTCGGTTGCGAAATTGCCAGGACATGCAAATGGGACCGCAAGAACTATTTCTATCCCGACATGCCGAAAAACTACCAGATCTCCCAATACGACCAACCAATCTGCATCGGCGGGGGAGTGGAAATTGAAATGGAAGGAGAAAGTCGGGCGGTTATGGGATCTCATCGCAAAGTGGAACTCACCCGCATTCATTTGGAAGAAGACGTCGGCAAACTGACGCATTACGAACAGGATAGTTTGGTCGACTACAATCGCGCTGGATCGCCTCTTCTGGAAATCGTCAGTGAACCTGACCTGTTCTCTCCGGACGAGGTGTTCGCCTATCTCAACTCACTTCGCAACTCCTTGGTCTATGCAGGCATCTCGGACTGCGACATGGAAAAAGGCCAAATGCGCTGTGACGCCAACGTCAGCGTCCGCCCAGTCGGCGAAAGCGAACTGGGCACCAAGGTCGAACTGAAAAACCTCAATACGATTTCCGGCGTCCGGAACGGTGTGGAATATGAAATCAAGAGGCAAATCTCGGTTCTTCGCGAAGGAGGAACGATCTCTCAGGAAACCCGACGCTGGAACCCGGATCAACGCTACACCACCTCGATGCGTTCGAAGGAGATGGCGCATGACTACCGCTATTTTCCCGATCCCGATCTCATGCCAGTCAAAATCGACGAGGAATGGATCCAGCGAGTGCAAGCCGAGATCCCCGAGATGCCGTTCGACAAGCAGCGCAGGTTCATGGAGCAATACGACTTGCCTTACTCCTCCACCTCCGCCCTCTGCCCGGACAAGGAGTTGTGCGATTTCTTCGAGGCCACCACAAAGATTTGCGAACAACCCAAGAAATCCGCCAACTGGATCGCAAACGACCTGCTACGTGAACTTGCGGCGGCAGGTGATGAAAATGGGCCGATGCCACTCGCCAAATCCAAGATGACACCTGCCCACGTCGCCGAACTCGTGTCCTTGGTCGAAGACGGATCGATATCCAGTAACATCGCCAAGGAGATCTTTCCCGAAATCTTTGCCAGTGGAAAAATGCCATCTGCCATAGTTGAGGAAAAGGGTCTCAAGCAAACCTCGGACACCGGGGAACTCGAAGGCATCTGCACCCAGGTAATCGCTGAGCAACCCAAGGCAGTGGAAGAGTTCAAAGGTGGCAAGGAGAACGCTATCAATGCCCTGAAGGGGCAAGTCATGAAGGCAACTCGAGGCCAAGCAAACCCCAAACTGGTGGATGAGATTCTCCGTAAACTACTCGCGAACTGAATTCTTTGCGCTCGCTTTACGGAATAACCCGACAAGGACTTTATTGAGACTCTTTCTCAGAAATGGTTGACCCAAAGTGCAGTTCACGGAAAATTCAAGATCACAAGCTTTATCCCTTCACCGGTGCTTTGCATGAACAATTCTAGAACCTTTGCGGTTATCTTCGCGGGAATCACTCTTCCCTGTTGGTTCGCTTGCTCTGAAGTCAAGGGTGCCCGTCAACTTATTGCGGAGTGGGTGGAAACCGAACGGATCATTTCCTCGGAAAAGGCTGACTGGGACGCGGACCGCGAATTGCTCAAGGACCTAATTGCCACGCTCAAGGTAGAAAATGAATCGCTGGATAAAAATCTGGCCAAATCGGAAGCGGAAATGGCTGACGTCTCGCTCCATCGGGCAAACCTTAACAAACGGCACCTGAAAGCGAAGGATGCAGTTGAAGTGCTGGCCGAGAAAATTGATTCGCTGGAGCTCAGAGCCCAGGAATTGCTACCGGCTTTCCCAAGCCCTTTGCGTGACCGGGTGGCGCGTTTCGCCGAAGCCATTCAAGATCCCAAGAGATCGAGCAAGTTCTCCTTGCGCGAACGGCTGGAAAACGTGGTCGCAGTACTCCAGGCAGCAAACCTCTTTCAACAAGGCGTCAACTTGGAGAAGCAGAAATTCACCATAGGCGGCAAGACTCGTGAGTTCCAAGTGCTCTACTACGGCTTTTCCGTAGGCTATTTCGTAAACGCAGCAGCCACCACTGCCGGTTATGGCATACCAGGAAAAGATGGTTGGAACTGGACACAAGACGACGGCTTGGCAAGCAAGGTGAAAGAAGCGGTCGCCATTCGAAACAAACGGGCAATGGCTACCTTCGTGGAACTGCCAATTCCCAGCAAGGCTAGACCAATCGAGAAGAAGGAATAAATGAGGTTTGCTCTTATATTCGGAATCTCTTGCCTTCTCCAACCGGGCTTGACCGCAGCTACCTTGGACGAAGTCGAAGCTTCTGCCAAACGTGACCTGAAAGATGCCTTGGCGCGTCTAGCCAAGCAACGAAATGAGCACCAACTGGAGAAGACCCCCATGGCAAGGGAAGCCATTTCTCTGGAGGAAAGCGCCCGGTCCAAGCGGAAGGAATTCGATCGGAGATTGCGCCTGCGGGACAATCAGGAATCCTCGCTTGCAGAACTCGAAGATGAAGTCGAGGAAATCGAAGGCGACTTGGAAGCCGCCCTGTCCTTGCTAAGCGAATATAACCGTAGTTGGTTCGATGGCTTGAGTTCTCCCGAGCGAGAACTGCGAAGAGAACCAGTAAAAAAGATTCTTTTCTCTGATTCGGAAAAAGATCCAGATGATGAATCTTGGGGCGAAATTAGCCCGCAGTTCGACTTGGCCAAGATGTCGGCCGACCGTCTCAAGCAAAGTTATGGCGGCATACGATTCACGGGGCGAGCAGTCACCCCGAATGATGACGTCGAGGAACTAGGCGACTTTCTTTCGCTGGGTCCTGCCACCTACTTTGCCAGCTCAGAATCGAATGCCTCCGGCGTGGTTGAGTTTTCCCGTCGTAGCGAGGTTTCAAACGGTGTGTCATTGGACCCGGCCTCCCTCTCGAGATCTCGTTCTTCCAGGGTGTTGCAAACCCCCGACAAGATCGCAGAGACCATCAGGGGCGCGGTCACGCAGAAGAAAGGTGGCTCGATCACCCTGCCACTTGACCCGACCTTGGGGAAAGCCATCGTGTTGGCCAGTAGCGAACCCACCTTGGTGGAGGAACTCGCAAAGGGAGGGGTCTGGATTTTTCCGATCCTCGGCTTTGCTCTCTTGTCCACCTTGATCGCCCTTTGCAAAGCGTGGCAAATCCTGTCAGTTCGGCACCCCTCTGGTCAACCTGACCTGGAAGGCAAGTACGGCATGCCATTTATGGCCTTGCCCAAAGCAGCCCGCGCAAACTTGGGGAAATCCGCTGAAATTTTGGAGGAAGTTCTCTATGAACAAATCATCGAGGCCCAGGCTAGACTGGAAAAATGGCTTCCGGTCGTAGCTGTCACGGCGGCGGCGGCACCCTTGCTCGGGCTATTGGGAACCGTCACCGGCATGATTGATGTCTTTCAGCAACTCACTCACTTTGCCAATCCGGAAAATTCAGAGCTATCAAGAGGTATCTCCGAAGCCCTGGTGACGACAAAATTCGGTTTGATCACAGCCATACCAGCCCTGATTGTCCATGCTCTGCTCTCCCGCAGGGTACAAGGAATAATAGCCAAGATGGAAAGCTTTGCCTCGGGATTCGTCAACTTGGCAGCCAACGCCAAGAAAGAAATTGCAACTGAAACACCCGCGAATGAATCCGGAGATTGACATTTGGACACAGGCGTGGAGCACCTGGGAAAAAGGAGGCTCGCTTATGCTGCCATTGTTTCTGCTGTCCCTCTATGCCTATTTCGTAGCCTTCGAGCTACTCTTTCGACTGAGCCGTATGATGCCCACCGAAATACGCAAAGCATCGCCTCACGACTTGGTCGAGAAACAAGAAGCAATCGGTGGGGCCATCGGGGAAATTATCAGGCATTGCCTGTCCACGGGAAAGAATCGCGAGGAGACGCGTAGACGATTCCAAAATATTCGCAGTGAAACAGCCCGAACGCTCAACCGTAGAATTCGCTTTCTTCTGGCTCTTGTCAGCGCTGCCCCGCTGTTGGGACTTCTGGGCACGGTGGATGGCATGTTGGCAACCTTTCGCGGTCTGACGCTTGACTTGGGACGCAAAATGGACTTGGTCTCGGGAGGAATTTCCGAAGCTCTCGTGACTACCCAAGCGGGCCTGCTGATCGCTATACCGGCTTACGTTTTGCTACACTTGGTCTCCCGACGTCGATCCGAATGGCTGCACCTGCTTAGGCTGTTGGAAAGCCACGCCATACGGCAAATGGCATCTCGTGACTCAATTTCAAATGAAATTGCGTAGAAAAGTACTGAAGCGCGAGGAAATCGAATCGGTCAACGTTTCGCCCTTGATCGACGTCGTGTTCATTCTCCTCATTTTCTTCATCGTGTCGGCCACCTTCGTGAAAATACCGGGTGTGCAAGTGGAGAGACCCTCAGCCAGAACAATCGATGATCTGCGCAAGAACAGCATTCTGTTCGCCTTGGCCGACAATGACCTCATTCATTACGGTGGCGAAACGATTCCGTTGGCCCAGGTAAAACCACTGGTCGAGGAATTGCGGCGCGACGTGGACGTTCCGGTTATCGTGCAAGTCGACCGGGATGCCAACGGCGCCCAGTTGGCGCGCATCATACGAGAAGCTCGTTTGGCCGGAGCCCCGGTCAGCGTGGCCACGCGAAAACCATAAGGAATTGATCGTGAAACACCGCCTTTCCAAATACCGTCAGGAAACAGTTGAAATCAACGTTTCGCCCCTGATCGACATGGTATTCATTCTGCTCATCTTCTTCATCGTGGCCACTTCCTTCGTCAATGAGGTCGGACTCACGTCCCACCATCAAGACACTTCCGACCCAAAGAGAAAGTTGGATGAACCCTTGATTTTAGATCTAACTGCCCAAGGACAAGTGTTGCGCGACGGGCGCGAACTAGGCATTGGAGGTGTGGGCGGCGTGGTAAGCACCGCGTCCACCGGCAAACCACAACCGGTCTTGCTCCGAGTGGAAGAAGGCGCTCGCGCCGGCTTGGCAGTCCGGGTGATGGATGCCGCTCTTGGGGCCGGAGCCAAAGCGGTGAAATTAGCTGCAGTCAAATAACAGGATGAAGAAACGTCACAAAGGCGACAGCGAACCAGATGGCCTAATGCCAACTGGCAACTTAATGCCGAGCGTGCTGGCCTCGATAGTTGCCACCCTTTTGACTTTCCTCCTGCTCCCCTTTTCACAACTAGCGCAAGGAGAATTATGGGACGTAAGAAAAATTGACTGGGTGGAATTGGCCAAGCCTCCGCCTCCCAAGCCAAAGTTGGAAAAGAAAATCGAAGAAGCAAAAAAGGATGCCCCCAAGCCGAAGGAAATGAAACCGGAAAGGCCGAAGCTCTCCCTCCAAGCCTTGGAAGCTTCCTTGGCCGTAGGTCCGGGGGAATTCCGCTCGGCATTCACTATCGACCAGTTTGCTCGTAGCGCAGACTTCGATGGTGACCTTGTTTTCGAACTCCATCAATTGGACCAGCGACCAGTTGCTCTACGGAAAAGCAGGTTGCGATACCCTGCGCATCTCAAGCGCAAGGGAATTCAAGGGGAAGTGCGCCTGCTTGTCCAAATTGACGAGAAAGGCGTGCTGCGAGTCGAAAGCCTGATTTCAGCCAGCCACGCCGACTTTGCCCCTCCCTCGATCGAAGCGGCCGAGGACACTCCATACACGGTCCCGACCTACAATGGAAAGCCTGTGAAAACCCAATTCGTGTTGCCTGTTCGCTTCACCATCGTCGACTGATGAAGGACTTCCTCCCGAAACTGACTGTCTTATTGACGTTGGCTTGGCCAACATCTCTGGAGCAAGTGGTGGCACAAGAGAAAGATATGCCCGAACTCCTTCCCATTAGCCATGTCTTGGGCCAGGAGTTCTGGAGCAGTCCGCGCTTTATCCGCAGCTTCGTAGGAGATTATGGATTCCGGGCAGGAATCGAGCCCAAGGTCGACCGCAAGGAGCAGGACCTACTGCGCAAAGTGGTAAGTCAGGCCCAGAACGATCACGTAGCGGCCATTCAAACCTTGCAAAAAGAGATCAAACAAGAATCCAGCGCCGCCCTCGACTTCACCTTGGCCACCTTGCATTTCCAAAACGGAGAACTCACCCGGGCCGCTCAAGGCTACCGAGTGACAATTGGAAAATTTCCAAGTTTCCTGCGGGCGCACAAGAACCTGGGGTTAGTCTTGGTGCAACAAGGCCATTTCGAAGAAGCGACCGAAGCCTTGCTCAAGGCCATTTCATTGGGCGAAAACGAGGGTGTGGCCTTCGTGGCGCTCGGCTACTGCTACTTGAACCAAGAAAAGTTCGCCTCCGCCGAAAACGCCTATCGAGCAGCCATTCTTCGGAATCCAGATGGGAGGGACGCTCATAATGGACTGGTTAACTGTCTACTTGAAACCGAAAGGCATGCGGAAGCAGTCGCCATGCTGGATGAGTTAATCGAAAAAGAGCCTGATCAATCATTCTACTGGCTTTCGCAAACCAATGCCTACGTTGCCCTGGGCAAACCCATGAAAGCCGCCATCAACCTGGAAACCTTGCGACGACTCGATGAACTGGACGTCAGGGGATACCTACTGCTAGGCGACCTTTATCATAACCTGGAACTCCCCGCCCTTGCGCTCTCCACCTATCAAGCTGCCCTCGAGAAACGAGGCAACCTGGACGTCGCCCGTTTCATTAGGGTGGCTCACATACTGGTTGACAAAGGATCCTATGCAGAGGGATTCGACTATTTAGACCGCATTGAGGCGAAGTTCAACCAAGCGCTGACAGAGGAAAACAAACTAGCCCTGCTGACCTTGCGAGCTCGAGTCTCCCTGGCCCGCGGACAAGCAGAGAAGGCCGATTCCTTTCTTGCCTCCATACTTCAGGTACGGCCGAACAACGGCCAAGCCCTGTTGATGCGCGGCCGTTATTTCTGGAAAAAGAAAAAGGATTTCGTGGAGGCAAGCTTTTATTTCGAGCGGGCAGCCAAGGTGGAGGAAACCACAGTCGACGCCTTGGTTGAACATGCCCAGATGCTGGTTGCGAAATCCAAGTACAGTGAAGCCGTCAAACTACTGGAGCGAGCCCAGTTGCTCAAACCACGCGATAACGTTGGGCGCTACCTCGATTCAGTGCGAAACGTATTGCGTGTAAAGGGTGGTTGATCGCCTCCAGCTTGCAAACAGGCAATCCAATCAGGTTAGTCGTTGGCAACCAACTTGACTTGAGCCTCGATCCGCTTGCTCCCTCGGATCGCGGTCAGAGGTAGCCTTTGGCCCACTTTGTAATTGGTTTTGAGATCCGCATTCATGCCGCGCATATCCATGTCAATGGGCTTGCCAGCATACTCCACGAGGACGTCATTTTGCTTGAACCCGGCTTTGAATAACTCGCGTCCAGCAGGCGAGCTGTGGTTGATCCACTTGATGACGAATGCCTTGCCCCGAACCTGAATCTTCCGTTTGGCCAACTCCTCTGGCTTAAGCGGAACAGCCCAAAAGCCCAACTTCGGGTCGATCGAGTACATCGAACCCCGCCAGGAAAAATCCGTCTTCTTCCAATTCACCGGCAAACGAAGAACCATGGTCTGGGAAACGCCTGCCCTACCCACTCTAAGAGTAACGCTTGTTGAGCCGCCGGACAAGTTATGCAACACCCACTGCAGGTCGGAAATCGAGGCCAACACCTGATCATCCGCATACCAAAGGACATCTCCTGCACGGACGCGCCTGAGATGCCGGAGAGCCAGGATTGACGCTTTTCACCAAGGTGCCGTCATCTCGTTAGATTTGTATGCCTAGGTTCTCCGGCAATGGATAGCGCCACAGCATCTGGATGGAAAAATTACCCTTTTTCTGAGCCCACGCATACTCGGCATCATGAATGTTGTGGCAATGGATACAGTTCTGACGCTCTGTTTTCTGGGCATACTTATCCTTGTTCTTCAATCCAGGCATTTCCATGGCCGTTCGATACGGCAAAGGCCTACCCGTCTTGCCTTTCAGCATGGCGGCGTTACCGGGATAACGAGCGTGCAGGGCAAGCACGCGTTCCATGGTCTTTTTTAGCGAAGCAAGAGAATTGTAGGCATCGGCCCCTTCGGCCGACTGGGTGCCGTACCGCGCGTAAATAGTACGGTCGGCGTTAAGGAACATGGCGGCCCAACTAAGGTCCTTGTCAAACTGGAAGAGCGAAAGGTCAACTCCCTTCATCTCGACTCGACGCACGCAGACAAATTTTTTACGAGCCAACTCCATGAGCTGCTCGCTACCCTTGGCAACCTCTGCGTCAAAGCCTTCGCAAGCCTCGCATGGCACGCAACGAAAGGTAATGAAGAGTGGTTTTCCCGTCCGCTTGGCCTCGGCAAAGCCGCCTTCTATATCGTTGTAAGTCCAATGGTCGCCGTTTCGAGAAAGTTCGTCCTTGAGCCTGTTTCGCAGTCCCTCGTCCGCAAAAACCGAAGGACTCAGAAAGATAAAAAGAAAGGCGAACGGATATATTAAATATTTCATGGCAACTTACAATAGTACGAGAAACAGGCAAAGAATCTGACGATCTTTTGGAACTTTCCCCTTTCCTTCTCGCTCTTTCCGATATTCAGTTAACGCCTCATTCAAATCTTATCCTCTCTCCAGACTACTAACATGAGCGTCACAAAAGAACAACTTTCCCGTCGTAACTTCATCAAATCAACCAGTCTGGCCGCCCCCTTTATATTACCTTCGAGCATTTGGGCGGCCAAGGGTGACGAAGCTCCCAACAATCGGGTTAACGTGGCAGTCATAGGACCTGGCAAACAAGGCAAAAGCCACGTCCACCGACTTCTTCGCAACTCGGAAACACAAGTTGTCGGTTTCGCGGAAGTCGCCAAGGTAAGAAGTGACCACACCAAAAACCTAATAGAAGGCCACTACGCGAAAAACACACCAGCGGGAAAATGGAAAGGCCTCACCGTCACAAAAGACTACCGGGAACTATTGGCTCAGAAACACGTCGACGCCGTACTTATCGCCACACCCGATCACTGGCATGGCGAACCCACTATACTGGCCGCCCGGGCCGGAAAGCATATTTATTGCGAAAAGCCCATTTCCCTTACAATCAAAGAGGGCCGTGCAATGGCCGACGCCGTAAAGGAGAACAAAGTGATCTTCCAGACCGGCAGCCAGCAACGTACCGAGTTTGGAGGAAAATTTCGCCGTACCGTGGAAATGATTCATAGCGGAGCCATCGGTAAATTGAAGAAAATCCAAGTCTGCGTAGGCGGCCCGCCGAAACCTTGTGATCTGCCCACTCAAGAAATTCCTGCCGGCATCGACTGGGATGCTTGGCAAGGCCCAGCCCCCGTGCGCGGATACAACAAGGAACTCTGCCCCGACAACGTACACAACCACTTTCCCCGATGGCGAGCCTATCGCGAATACTGCAACGGTTACTTGGCTGACATGGGCGCCCATCACTTCGATATAGGCCAATGGGGCATGGATGCCGACCACACTGGCCCAGTCAAGGTGATCCCACCGAAATCCGGAGAAAAGGGATTGAAGCTCCTCTATGCCAACGGCATCGAAGTCGTGCATGGCAGCCTGCCCGACTGGCGAGGAGGAACAGTGTTTTACGGAGAAGAAGGCACTATCTGGGTGGATCGCGGTCCATGGAAGTCAGATCCCGCTCCTCTCATCAAGGAATACAAGGCAAGTGTGGAAATTCGCAGACCCAAAAACCACCATGGTGACTGGATTGACTGCATTCGCAACGGCAAGCAACCTCTGGCTCACATTGAGGCCGGTCACCGCACCGCCACCCTTTGCCAACTTTGTAACATCGGGTACGAACTACGACGCGAACTGGACTGGGACCCCAAGAAGGAAATGTTCAAAGGCGACGACGAGGCCAACAAACTGACCGACCGAAAGCGCCGCAAGCAATGGTACCGCGTCTAATGCCAAGCGATTGCTGAATATTTCGATTGCTCAAGCGAAAGAAACTTTCGCAACGCCTTAAGGAATTTGACATGCAAAGCCTTCGCAAAAGACATGCAATCCATCGAATGGCAAGCGCAGCGCTTGGATGCCTCTTCGTTTTATCCTGCGGCGCCCAAAAGGAGACAGGCGAGAAAAACCAAGAGACCAACAATACCTCGGCTAATATCGAAATTACCCCAACGCCCTTGCCGAAGAAAGACAATGACGTGAATGCAGACGACAATCATTCGGAAGAAAAAAGCCACAAACGCGTGCCCATTCCTTCTGCGGAAGAGTTGGCCAAGCTCCCGCCTGATGGCGGCCCCAAATATAATCGCCTGGTCTTCGAGCAAAGCCCCTATTTGCTCCAACACGCGGGGAACCCGATAAACTGGTATCCATGGGGGGAAGAAGCCTTTGAAAAAGCCCGCAAGGAAGACAAGCCGGTCTTTCTCTCCGTAGGCTATACCACCTGCCACTGGTGCCACGTGATGGAACACGAGTCTTTCGAGGACGAGGAGGTGGCTGCGCTGATGAACAAATGGTTTGTCTGCGTGAAGGTGGATCGAGAAGAACGACCCGACATTGACAACGTCTACATGAGCGTCACCCAAATGATGACTGGGCGGGGCGGTTGGCCGATGACGGTGGTCATGACGCCGGACAAAAAGCCTTTCTTCGCGGGAACTTACTTCCCCAAGCAAAGCCGCTTCGGCAGTACCGGCATGATGGAACTCCTGCCACAACTAAACGATGCCTGGAAAAACCAACGGCCCAAAGTGGGTGAAGTTACGACAGCCATCGTGGCTCAACTGGCTGAGGTCTCGGGAGTCCAACCGGGAGAGACCTTGGACGAATCAGCGTTTCGGGCTGCTTTCGCAGGATTCAAGAGGAGTTACGATTCAGTCAACGGAGGTTTTGGGGAACGCCCCAAGTTCCCTACAGCCCATAACTTGAGTTTCCTGCTTCGCCATCATGCTCGATTTGACGAGGAAAGTGCCTTGGCCATGGTAGAGAACACCTTGACCAAGATTCGGCTGGGCGGGGTCTACGATCATGTGGGACTGGGCATACACAGGTATTCAACCGATGAACGCTGGTTTCTGCCGCACTTCGAGAAAATGCTGTATGACCAAGCTCTCTTCGTGGTCGCCAACCTGGAATGCTACCAAGCCTCGGACAATGAAAGGTATGCGGATTTCGCGCGTGAGGTTCTTACTTACGTAATGCGTGACATGACGGATACGGAGGGCGGATTCTACTCGGCCGAAGACGCCGACAGCGAGGGGGAGGAAGGCAAATTCTACGTCTGGACGAAAGATGAAGTTTCCACGATTCTCGGTAAGGAAAAAGCCGAACGCTTCATGAAAGTGTACAACTTCACCGATGAAGGCACCTTCATCGAGGAGGCCACCGGTGAACGCACCGGCACCAACGTACCTTTTCTGCAAGCTACCCTGGATGTCGTGGCCCGCCAACTGGATATCGAGGAAACCGTTCTGCGAAAGGAGTTGGCCAGCAGTCGCAAAGCACTTTTTGAAGCACGCGAAAAACGCATGCATCCCCAAAAGGACGACAAGATACTGACTGATTGGAACGGGCTCATGATCTCCGCTTTCGCCCAAGCCGCTCAAGCCCTGGATGACAAGGATTACCTAGCAGTGGCCCGCAAGGCCGCCGACTATTGCCTGACTACGCTAAAACGCAAGGATGGGCGCCTGCTCAAGCGAGCCCGCAACGGCAACGCCGGCTTGCCTGCGCACCTGGAGGATTATGCATTCATGATCCATGGTTTGGTTGACCTTTACCAAGCGAGTTTCGAAACACGTTACCTGAAGGAAGCCCTCGCTCTCGCCGATCTCACCTTGAAGCATTTCTGGGACAAGGAAGGAGCCGGGTTCTTCCTCACCGCCAACGATGGTGAAAAACTTCTGGTGCGAGCGATGGAAAGTTACGACGGCGCCATACCCTCCGGCAATTCCATCATGGCGCTCAATCTCGTGCGCCTTGCCCGCGCCACCGGGCGCACTGCCTATGAAGAGAAAGCCCAAGCCTTGGTTCAAGCCTTCGCCGGCGCCATAGCGCGCAGCGGGCAAGGGCATACCCAATGGCTTTCGGCTCTCGACTTCGCGATGGGACCATCCCTGGAAATCGTGATTGCCGGAGACCTTGAGTCAAAGGAAGCGCAAGCCATGCTAAAGACAGTGAGGCAAAGATTTCTTCCCAACAAGGTCCTCCTGTTTCGTGAGGAAGGTGAAAATCCCGCGATCGTGGAACTCGCTCCCTTTCTGGAAAACCAAGTCGCGATCGACGGGAAAGCGACCGCCTACGTTTGTCGCGAGCAAGTTTGCGAAAATCCGGTGACCACAGCCAAGGCGCTTGCCGAGTTACTAGACAAGCAGAATGCCAAACCCTAGTCGGACGACTTCTTTTCAGCCACGTGCAACGCCACGATCGCGCCAGTAAGAGGACGCGCGCTCACCTTGCCGAAGCCAGCTTCCAACAATTCCCCGGTCAAGCCTCTGCGATCAGGAAATCCTTGGATCGACGAGCCAAGGTATTGGTAAGCTTTGCGATCACCGGTCACCAACCAAGCAAAGAGCGGCAGGACAGCTCGCAAATAGAAGTAATAGAATGGGCGTATAACAAGAAAAGGCTGACTGAACTCGAGAAGGTGAAGTCGCCCTCCAGGACGCAACACGCGCAACATCTCGGATAATCCGCGAGGCCGATCCTCCAGGTTACGAAAACCAAAGGCCATGGTGATTGCATCGAAAGATCCATCGGCAAAGGATAAATCAAGGCAATCGCCATGAAGAAACTTCAGGTTGGATGGCGAACCACGATCTTTCCACTTGAGCCTGGCTTGATCGAGCATCGGTTGGCAGAAATCCAAGCCAATCACATCCGCTTCCTTCGGCAATGCCCGCTCCAAGGCAAAGGCAACGTCCCCGCTCCCCGTGGCCAAATCAAGCACCTTGTCCGGATGACTGGCGGAGCAAGAATGGACAAGCAAACGGCGCCAACTATAATCAATCCCGAAACTAAGCAGGTGATTGGCAAAGTCATATCTTGGGGCGATGCCGGCGAAGGTTCGCTCGACAGCTTCCGAACGGGGTGTGGTCATGCCCTTTCCTGTTGGGCAAAGTTCAGCTCTCGTCCTCTTGGCCTCGAAAACTTTCAACTACCCAGCGCGACAGTTCCTTGTCCGGATCGGCGACCACCTTCTTGTCGATGGGGAAAGAATCTCGCCCCGTCCGCTGGTGTATGATCTTCAAGCCATGCTCCAGATCGGAAAACTTGCGTTCGCATATGGCGTAAACCGATCGACCGCTCTTTTTCGCAATTGTGGCCAAGGCCTGCTTGGCGGGCTTGTGAAAACGAAGGCTGAAACCGTGCCGTTGCTTGAAATCTTCCGCGAAGCGATCAATGTCCCCGAGCATTGCCTCGTCCAGCAAGTCGGCGTTGTCTTCGAGAAGCTTTGCCAAGGTAACGGATGGATCGTCCACCATTTCGGCATTAACCTTGAATTCCTTGACCGCAGTGGAGGGCAACTCGAACTTGAAATCTCTAAAAACACGCTCCAACACAGTTACTAGCCCGCGAGCTCCGGTATTTTCCTTGTAGGCCAACTCAGCCACCCTGTGAATGGACTCCTCATCCATCTCGAAACTAATGTCGTATCCTTGAAAATCTCTTCGCAACTGCTCCAGCACGTTGCCTTCGGAAGAAAGAAGAATTTCCGCCAAGTCAGTGGGACGCAATTCTTCGCATGCCACCCGAACCGGAAGCCGTCCGACGAATTCGGGTTCGAATCCATAGTTAATGAAGTCGCGGGTCTCCGCCATGGCAAGGTAACGGGAAGTGTTGTCATCATCGGCATCGCTAGGGCCAAAACCGATTTTGTTTCGGTCTAGGCGACGTTTCACGTCTTCGGCCAATTGATCAAACGCCCCGCTCACTATGAACAATATGTTGCGTGTACTGATGCTGCGCTTGCCCGGCTTGCCTCCTTGCTGCATTTCCATCATCGCCTTCATCTGCCCCATCATGTCATGGGCGGAATGCAAGTTCACCTCGGTTTCCTCCATTAACTTGAGGAGGTTGATCTGGACGCCCCTGCCGGAAACGTCACGCCCGCCCTTGGAGGCAGCGGAGGCTATCTTGTCGATTTCGTCGACGTAGATTATTCCATGCTGAGCCAATTCCACGTCACCATCGGCGACTTTGACCAAGTCGCGGACAATGTCCTCCACGTCATAGCCCACGTAACCGGTCTCTGAAAACTTGGTCGCGTCTGCCTTCACGAAAGGAACCCCGAGCAACTTTGCGACGTTGCGCATCAAGTAGGTTTTCCCTACCCCGGTGGGTCCCAGCAACAAAACGTTGGGCTTAACGTATTCCCGGGAGGCAGCGTCTGGGTTCTCGACGCAGTGACGGACATGGTTGTAATGATCGCATACCGCAACCGACAAAACCCGCTTCGCCTGTTCCTGCTTGATTACAAAGCGATCCAGATAATCGCGAATCTCCTTTGGTTTGCGGTCAAAATCACGAAACCCCTGTAAACTGTCGTCAGACTCGGGTTCGATGGGTTCCTCATCGTCCTCCTCACTCTCTTGTTGCCTATCCTCGGCAGCTTTCATGAAAGGAGCGAATGCTACTTGCACATTCTGTCCTTTCAGTAACTGACTAAGTTGCTTCTGAATTTCCTCCAAAGGATTATCATCGTCCTTTTTGGCCATGTTAAACTTTCAAATAAAGGGTTGACAGTTTGCCGCTTACAAAAAAACCTCAAAGCGAAATTACCTCAAGAAAACAGCGAACCTCATAATTTTCAAACGGAAAGTAATCATGGCTTCCAACCTCACCAAGCGTCAAATCGTTCTGGAGATCTACAACAAACGAAACCACAAGCAAAACGTGGTCAGGGAAATTGTTCAAGATACCCTCGACGCCATCCAAAATGCTTTGGCTCGTGGAAAAAACATCGAGCTCAGAAAATTCGGTGTCTTTGAGATTCAAGTGAGGAAAGCTCGTGTGGGACGTAACCCCAATCGCCCCGAAACCGACGTCGAGATTCCGCGGCGGGCAGTCGTCAAGTTCAAGGCCGGCAAAGAATTGAAGGCCGCTCTCAAGGATTTGGACCTCGATCTACTCGAGGACGCCTGAGGTAGAACCCGGGCCTCTTCCGCCCGACCATGTTCGAGCACCTTCCCGGCTTCCGAGACTTCTATCCCGAAGCTCTCACCAAACGAAACCACATCTTCGGTATCATCCGTGAAGTAGCTGAACGTTTCGATTTCAGCGAATTTGATTCCCCTGTCCTGGAGCCCCTTGACCTCTATCTGGAGAAATCCGGTGAGGAAATCGTATCCCAACTCTTTCATTTCACGGACCAAGGTGGCCGCGCTGTCGCTCTGCGCCCGGAACTGACGCCCTCCCTCGCTCGCTTGGCCGGAGCCAAGGCCGAATCACTGAAAAAACCCATCAAGTGGTTTCATTTGGGGGAACATTTTCGATACGAGCGCCCACAAAAGGGACGGCTTCGCTCGTTCTTTCAGTTCAACGCTGATATTCTCGGAGAAACCGACCCGGCGGCGGATGCCGAAGTGATCGCCCTGCTCATTTCGATCTTGAGGGAATTCGGTCTCGAGCAAGACCACTTCCGAGTGCGACTGAGTGACCGCGTCATATGGAGCCTTTTTCTGGAAAGTCGCAAGATACCGGAAACCCAAAAAGGCGAGATACTCGCAATCATAGACAAAAGCGGCCGCCGAAAGCCAGAAGCCACCAAGGAAGCCATGGAGGCCGTCCTTCCTGAACAAAGTGATGATTTGCTAGGCGGCATCGAGGAATTGAAAGCGGTAAACAACGTGGAGTCCGTGGTTGAAATGCTGAAATCCTTTTCTCTGGAGATTGGAGATCCCGCCGACCAGCGGGCCACTGATTGGCAACGCCTCATGGCTAGCTTGGAATCCATGGGATACATGGAATCAGTAGCAATCGATCTAGGCATAGTGAGAGGGCTGGCATACTACACTGGTTTCGTATACGAGGTATTTGAGACCAGCGGAGACAGTCGAGCTCTAGCTGGCGGAGGTCGCTACGACCACTTGGTCGCCAAATTATCAGGAGGTGACACTGATCTGCCGGCAACTGGTTTCGCGCTCGGGGACGTTACCCTCGCCGATTGCCTGGAAAAGAACGGCCTGTTGCCCGAACTCTCAGGAGGACCCGACCTTTACCTTGTGACTGCCGGCGAAAAGGAGCGCAACGTGGCGCTCCATGATGCCTCGCTGCTAAGACAAGCGGGCTACTCGGTAGGTTACGCGCTACGCGAACAGGGCTTCGGCAAACAATTTCGAGAAGCTGGTAAATCAGGAGCTGACTTCGCCCTGATCTATGGCGAGGAGGAAGTCGCAGCCAGTCAGGTGAAGATCAAGGACTTGGCCAGTGGAATGGAAGAAACAACCGAGTCCAAAGCCCTCTTGGAGCAATTGCTTGCCATAGAGGAAGCTGGGGGCATCGCGCCAAATTCCTGATCCGGTGGGGTAACGATGGACGAAAAGCCTCCTGACTTCCGGCAATCCCTCCCCGTAAACCAACCGAAAGGCAAAAAAGAATCACGCCGTCGCTGGCTGAAAGCCGTGCTTGGACTGGGGGTCGCCGGTGGCGTCGCTGCTGGATACTCTAGATTCTGGGAATCCAGTTGGCTGCGAACATCAAGCCACCTTTTGCCCCATGACAAGTTCAAGACAGGCAAAAAGCTACGCCTACTTCACCTCTCTGACTTTCATTTTTCCTCCGTCGTGCCCTTCGAGTTGATAGAGAAATCAATCGAAATGGGTCTGGAGCAAAAACCAGATGCCACTTTTATTACGGGTGACTTCATCACCTCCAAGGCAAGTGATCAAGAGTTCGACCGCTATGTCGAAGTCCTCCGCGCCTTGAGCGAGAAAGCTCCCACCTTCGCCTGTCTTGGCAATCACGACGGAGGAAAGTGGTCCGCCTCCACCTATGGCTACAAGAACAGCGACAAAGTAGAGACCACCTTGTCCAAGGCGGGCGTTTATCTGCTCCGAAACCAAAGCGAAAACATTTTCATCAAAGGGGAAAAGATTGTAGTTGTCGGCTTAGACGACCTCTGGAGCGGAACCATGAAGCCAAGCCAAGCCCTTCGAGCTCAAAACTCCGATGGAAAGACAACGAATCGCCCGCCGGTTCTTGTCATGTGCCATAATCCCGACTCAAAGGATGAACTTGCCTCTTATGACTGGGACCTGATGCTTTGCGGCCACACCCATGGCGGTCAATGCATACTGCCGCTGCTCGGAACCCCTTTTGCCCCGGTCGAGGATCATCGTTTCGTGGAGGGCCTCCACGAATGGAAGGGGCGCCTGATCCACATTACGCGCGGAGTCGGAAATCTTCATGGCGTGCGGTTCAATTGCCGTCCCGAAATAAGCCTGCTCGAAACTGCCTCGCCCCCCTCTGCGGAAGAATAGTTCAGTCTTCTCGTCCGCCTGAATCTTGATGAACATCCATTTTCTGGACCAAGATATAGCTTTCCCCGATCCGTCTCTCGCCCACGAAAGTGGTTTGCTCGCGGTCGGCGGCGACTTATCCGTGGAACGTCTATTGTTAGCCTATGAAAATGGAATTTTCCCTTGGTACTCGGAAGAAGATCCGATCCTCTGGTTTTCACCCGACCCTCGCCTGGTGCTTTTTCCGGAGGAATTGAAGATAAGCAAAAGCTTGGCTCGCAAACGCCGTTCCGGAAAGTTCGTTACCCGCCTCGACACGGCCTTTGGTGAAGTAATCCGGCGCTGCGCCACCACCAAGAGAGACAATCAAGCTGGGACTTGGATCACCGAGGAGATGATTGGCGCCTACGAGAAATTACATGAGCTTGGTCGGGCTCACTCAGTGGAAACTTATCAAGGAGAGCAACTCGTGGGCGGACTGTACGGGGTGGCGCTGGGGAAAACGTTTTTCGGGGAATCCATGTTTCACGAAGTTTCCGATGCATCGAAAATTGCCTTGTGGTCACTCGTGGAACGATTGGAAGCTTGGGGGTTCGATCTCATCGATTGCCAAATGAATACACCTCACCTAGCCAGCTTGGGCGCCAAGGAGATGGCGAGATCAGAATTCCTGAAACGAATACGCGAAAGCGTGGCAAAGGAACCGGCGCCCGACAATTGGAGCCTGATCCAGGATTAGTTGACGATCAACGGGATTGCATCCAGCGCATCCACGAAGCCTCGATGCGTTGCACACTCGCTCCGAAATGTATCTTGGCCGCAGGATCGAAAAGCGTGGAACCTGACTTTGCCATGGAACGAATGGCTGGCAAGAAACGGGCCTTCCTCGTGGAGTTGGTCATGATCCAGTCTATAAATAGGGCTGACTGGGCATAGCTTTGCATGCTAATTGCCTGGCCGTTCAACAAACGCGGCAAGGGGATCAGTCGGCGCTGGGCAACCAGAGTCTTGGCAATGGTTCCGAAATTTTGTTTCGTGAAACGCAACTGATAGTAGTTGGCCAAGCCTTCGTGCAACCAATCTCCTTGGCTCGAGATGCCCAGAAGGCGGGTCATCAAGGCGTGACAAGCCTCATGGACGTATACCGGGCGGACAGAGCCTTGGCGCGGGTCATAGTAGGACCCCGCGATACCCAGCATGGAATACCCGTCGGAATCAGGCTTGGGGCCTTGTGAGTTAAATGCTTCGGCGAGCTCCCCCCAAAAGGCCCGATAACGAACCTCATCCGAAAAAACAAGCAGGGGGGAAAGGCTTTTAGGCGCCTTGAGTTCGGGAAAATCAGCCAAGACCATCTCCAGCAGTTTGTCGAGGGCCGCCAAGGTATCTTTTTCCTCGAGGCGAGGCTCATCGGTAATTACGGCAAAGGTCTTGCCTCGGTGAATGGTTGCCTTGGTCCCAAAAGCCATCTTCCCAATCTCTTCCAAGGACAGTTCCGAGGGCCGTGTCCCGAAGCCGCCTTCGACTAACTCGATACCGTCCAGATGCAAACGGCCTGCGACACGAAAGCGGAAAGCGAATCTCCGAGTCTCCTCAAAGGGGACAAAGGCAGCCGGGCTATGCCGAAAATATTTGGTGGGTAGTTCCACTGTACTCCAATCAGGGTTGTCCAAAGTAACTTTCCGCCAACGCCATGCCTTTCTATCGGTGGAATAAACCTGAAATTCAAAAATTACAGGTGCAGCGGCAGAAGCATCCGGCGCTTGGGCCCGAAACTTGACTGTCTTCGCTGAATGAAAGCGACAGCGCGGAAAGTTGGGTTGGCTCGCAAAATATCCACCAGCCACGGCATCCACCTTCAACATGCGGCGTTCCACTCCCTCATGGCGAACCTCAGCCGGCACGGGGACACGCTCAAGACGCATTCCGACATTAGCCGTCCAGCGATCGCCAAGCCGACCCGGCTGTTCGAAATTCTCCACCATCTTGGCTTCGACGGATACTAGGCAAATACAACCGCCACTCACTAGCCAGCTCAAATCTCGAACAAAAGTTTGCATAGCCACTATCCGCAATGATTTCGAGCGGACGTTAAAAAAAAGATATGAAGAAAGGCGGTTCATGTCCAAAACTATTTGTCGTCCGAGTTGTCCTTGAGATTTTTCACTTCCTTCATGAGCGAGTCACGAAACGCCTCCCCCAATCCCTCGCGCTTCGCCATCTCCACGTAAAACGGTACGTAGTCGCCTTGGGAAAGGGACTTTTTCGCGATATTGTAAAAGGGGTCTTGCTTCGAAACGAAATAGGTGTGTTCACCGAAGGAAAAGGTGATTCCTTTATCCGTCTCGAACACCGCCAATCGTCGATCAGTCATATACTTGGAGTACTATTCTGGAGGAACTTGGGAAGCAGGCAAGCATCAGTTCGATTTCACCGAATTCAAGCGAGGCCATATTTCACTTGGAATGGCAAGCCATGGCTTGACCTCTGTCAGAAGCGACTGAAACTAGCCCGAACATGTTTTTTCCGTACAAAGACGATAATCCGACAAGCAAATTACCTTTGCTCACTTGGTGCCTCGTCGGAGCCAATCTTTTGGTATTCTTTCGTTACCAATTCCCCTTGCCTCCGCAAGAATGGGAACGCTACTTCCTCACCTACGGATTCGTGCCCAATGCCTTCTTCGGCGGTGGCCCGACCGGCTCGATCGAGGGCAAGATCTGGGAGTGGACCACCATCTATACCTCCATGTTCAGCCATGGGAGCATCGCCCACTTGCTCGGCAATTTGCTCTTCCTCTATCTTTTCGGGGACAACGTGGAGGACGCCATGGGAAAAATTCGTTTCTTGTTGTTTTATCTCACCTGCGGAACAGCGGCGGCCTTGGCCCAAGGTTTCGTGGACCCTGAATCCACTGTCCCCATGGTCGGCGCCTCGGGTGCCATTTCCGGGGTGATCGCCGGATACCTGCTACTTTATCCACGAGCCAACGTCAGGGTGTTCTATTGGCTGTTTATTTTTATAGGCACAATATACGTGCCCGCGTGGGTGGTGCTAGGGCTTTGGGTAGTGGAACAAATCCTCGCCTTGCCCGAATCCATGAAAGCCGCTGGAGGGGTTGCAGTAATGGCTCATTTGGGCGGATTTGCCGCGGGTTTCGCGCTGACTCCGTTCTTCAAGAAACCAAAGGTCAGTTTGTTTCAAAAGCCACGAACGCGCGCTTTTTCTCGCCAAGGACATCGTATTCGCTAGGCTCGCCAGGCTGTTTACAAGCCCATGAGTGATTCAACTGAAATACCGAAAGCATACGAGCCCAACGAAGTTGAGGATCGTTGGTACGGGAATTGGGAAAAAGATGGCTGTTTCTCGGGCAAGCCAGCGGAAGGCCAAAAAACTTATTCCATTGTCATTCCCCCCCCCAACGTAACCGGTGTACTCACCATGGGACATGTACTGAACAACACCATTCAGGACATCCTTTCCCGCCGGGCCCGCCAGAAGGGAGCCTCCGTGATGTGGCTACCTGGCACTGATCACGCAGGGATCGCCACCCAGACCAAAGTGGAGAGAGCTTTGCGAGAAGAAGGTCTTTCCCGACACGACCTTGGGCGTGAAAAATTCCTCGAGCGCGCCGTGGAGTGGCGCGACAAGCATGGTGGCATCATACTGAAGCAACTGCGCAAACTGGGATGCTCCTGTGACTGGGAAAGAACTGTCCACACCTTGAACGATGACTACTCGAAAGCCGTACTCACCTCTTTCGTGAAACTTTTCGAGCGCGGTTACGTTTACCGTGGCAAGCGCATGGTGAATTGGTGCCCCGTCAGCCTCACTGCCCTCTCCGACGAGGAGGTAATCATGAAGCCGCAGGACAGCAAACTATATAAAGTGCGCTACGAGATCGTGGAGGAACCAGGGTCCTACGTTGAAGTCTCCACCACCAGACCGGAAACCATCATGGGTGACGTCGCCATTGCGATGCATCCGGAAGATGAGCGCTGGCCGACACTGCAGGGAAAACACGTCAGGCGACCACTCAATCCCGCTGAGATTCCTCTGATCACGGACGAGGCCATAGAAAAAGATTTCGGAACCGGCATGCTCAAAGTCACTCCGGCTCATGACGCCCTCGACTTCGAGATCGGCCAACGCCACGACTTGCCTTTCATCGACGTATTCAATCCCGATGGCACCTTGAACGATTTGGCTGGCGAGGACTTTTCCGGCATGGATCGCTTCGATGCGCGCAAGGCGGCAATCGAGAAACTGCGCGATCAGGGAGATCTCATCGATGAGGAGGCTCACGCCAATAACGTGGGATATTCCGAGCGGGCCGATGTTCCCATCGAGCCCCGCCTCTCCGAACAATGGTTCCTTCGCTACCCACGAGTCGAGGAAGCCAAGCGAGCCGTATCCGAAGGCTTCATTCGTTACTTCCCGGAACGCTGGACCAAGACATACCTACACTGGCTCGAAAATATCAGGGACTGGTGCATCAGCCGCCAACTCTGGTGGGGGCACCGTATCCCGGTATGGTACAAGAAAGGCTCCGACCGTTCCGATCCCGAGAACTTGCACGTGTCAGTGGATGGCCCAGCCGATCCCGAGAACTGGGAACAGGACGAGGACGTACTTGATACTTGGGCATCCTCTTGGCTATGGCCTTTCGCCACCATGGGATGGCCAGACGAAAAGGCCATGAAGGAACAAGGCCTCGCCGCCTTTTATCCAACCTCGGCCCTTGTCACGGGGCCGGACATCATATTTTTCTGGGTCGCCCGCATGATCATGGCGGGCCTTGAATTCATGGGCGAGCCAACCGACAAGGACACGGTGCTTGACGACGAGGAAATCAAGCGCCGCATACCCTTCGGCGACGTTTATTTCACCGGCATCATCCGGGACGGCAAAGGCCGTAAGATGTCGAAGTCACTCGGCAATTCGCCCGAACCGCTAGACCTCATCGCCAAGTACGGCGCAGACGGACTTCGCCATGGAATCATGAGCATCGCCCCCAAGGGTCAAGACATTCGCTTCGCCGAGGAACGCGTCGAGCAGGGCCGCAACTTCTGCAACAAACTCTGGAACGTTTCTCGTTTCCGGCGCATGTCAGGCGATGCTCGCGACAATTCATCCATCGACGCTATCTTGTCCCGGCTGCAACCCGAACACCTCGATGCGGAGGATCATGCCATCCTGACCCGTCTGGCAGATACCTTGGATCAAGTGGAACAAGATCATCACGAATACGAGTTCAACTCACTGCTGCATGCCATATATCGGTTTTTCTGGACCGATTTCTGCGACTGGTACGTCGAGGTGTCCAAAGCCAAGCTGCGCAACGAGGACCTCCGCGAAAGTTGCCTCGCGGTCCAGGACATTTGTCTTCGCCAAACCCTGCTCCTGCTCCACCCGGTAACGCCCTTCATCACGGAGGAACTATGGCAGCGGCTAGACTATGCCGGCGAAGACAGGTCAATCCAGTACGTCGACCCAGGCCAAGCCCAAGATCTCAGGGAAGCGCTTGCCGCAAAAGGCATTACGCTAGATGCCCAGGCCGGCACGGAGGTGACCGCTGTGCGCGAACTCGTCACTGACATGCGGGCGCTCAAGGCCGAACGAGGCCTCGCAACCAACAAGGAAGTCGCCTTCCATTACGTCTCCTCCAATGAAAAGTCAGTTGTCCTCGAGAGGCATAAGGAAAAGATCCTCAATTTCGTCGGGGCCGCTTCCTTCGATAGACTTGATGCAGCGCCTACAGGCGCTCCCAGCGTGGTAACTGATCTCGGCACAGCATTTCTCGACCTTGCTTCCGCCATCGACGTGGAAGCGGAAAGAGCGCGTCTGGAAAAGGAAATCCTCAAGCTCGAGAAAGTAGTGGCATCGACCGAGGCTCGCTTGAACAACGAGGATTTCACGGCCAAGGCACCGCCACAGGTAATTGAAGGCGCCCGCCGCCAACTTGAGGAAAGCCAAGGCAAACTGGAGGATAATCGCACGGCTCTAGCCGCCTTGGGATGAAACAGGCGTCACTCAGGAAGTAACAAGGCTAATTGCCTTTACCACCCTGCATCCGGGAATTTTTCGGACTGCCGCCAAAATATCTTTCTTTCGAAAAGCCATTTCCTGACGGACGGTGGCTCCCATCACCTGGATAATCAATTTCCCGTCTTGGGTAATACGCCTCGGACCGCAACGTCCCGCAAAGGTCTCGCCAACGATATCTTTCCAGTGCTCGACAATCTTTTGCTCCGGACGTAATTCTTCCAAGCCATACTTCTTAACCACCTCGGCGATGACTTTGCACACGCTCTGCGCGTCCGGACCAAGAGGTTTGCCCACGCTTGCAGGCAACGAACGAAACGCGCTGAGCAATTCATGTACCTCCCGATCTTGTTTCATCATGGCACACACTTAAGGTTAGTTTTGGCAGCGGTGAAGTTTATTTTCAAAAGAATGCGATATTGACCATCGCCAAGCCCTACTCTATGACCATCTGCTTCCCATTTCACAAGGCGAGATAGCTCAGTTGGTAGAGCACGCGACTGAAAATCGCGGTGTCCCCGGTTCAATCCCGGGTCTCGCCACCATTTTTCACTTTTGAAAGATGAAGGGAATCGAAGCGATATGGCGAGGATTGTTCGACAGATGAAGATGCATCTACTTTTGTAAGGAGCATGACCACGGACCAAATCGCCGTGTTAGGCGTTATAATCGGGACTTTCGTCCTCTTTGCCTTGAATCGATGGCGACACGACGTGGTGGCAATCACTTCTCTGGTAGCGCTGGCCATCACCGACCTCGCCCTCGGAGGAGAGTCCTCGAGCTTGGTCCAAAACCCCGAACTACTGCTATTGGGCTTCGGGCATCCAGCCGTGATCACGGTGGCGGCTGTGCTTGTGATCAGCCGCGCTCTCCGAAACGCAGGCGTGGTGGACATGCTGGCACGAATGATTATGCCGCTGACCAAAAGCGAATCAGGGCATGTCTTTTCTCTCTCCGCTGTGGTCATGGTATGCTCGGCATTCATGAACAACGTCGGCGCCTTGGCCCTCATGCTGCCAGTTACACTGCGGACAGCGACTGAACGCGCTCGGTCCGCCAGTATCCTTCTCATGCCGTTGGCTTTTGCCAGTATTCTAGGCGGCATGATGACGATGATCGGCACACCCCCAAACATCATCATAGCAACTTTGCGCCCCGAACTAGTCGAGGGTGCAGATCCCTATGGCCTGTTTGCTTTCTCTGCCGTGGGTGTCCCCGTGGCATTGGGAGGCATAGCCTTCATTGCCTTGATCGGATGGCGCCTCATCCCAACGACCAACCGAAAAAAGCCAGGAAGCGACACTTTGTTTCAAATCGATCAATACGTCACGGAGATCCGGGTTCCCGAGGGTTGCAAGGAGATTGGACGAACCGTCGGCGAAATCTCCAAGGAATGCGAAGGCAAGCTGGAACTGATTGCTTTTGTGCAGAAGGACAACAAGGTGGTAACCACCCAGCCGGACCGAATCATAAGCGAGAAAAGCCGTTTCCTCGCCAAGGCCGACCCAAATGACTTGCAGGAAATCCTTGCCAAGCATGGTTTTCGCCTGGGGAAGGAAATTCGTCAGCGCATAGATGGGCTCGAAGGAGAAAACCTCGGCTTCGTCGAGGCAGTGGTGACCGCCGGGTCACCGCTCGAAGGGCGGGGTCGCACCTACCTTAGACGCCGCATAGGAAGATCCGGCGCCTTGCTCGCCATTGCTCGCCAAAACGAACCAATCCAAACACGCTTGAGCGAAGTCGTTTTCCGTTTGGGGGACGTGCTCCTTCTCCATGGTGAAGTCAGTGAATTGGATGATCAAGTTGGCACCCTAAATTTGTTGCCACTCGCGGACCGCGAGGTGAAGGTTGGTTCTTATCCCAAGGCATGGCCCGCGCTTCTCGTATTTGCCGCTGCCATTGGGTTGAGCGCAGCCGGAATACTTCCGATGACGTTGGCTTTCGTTGGAGCAGCTCTCGCCTATGTCTTTGCCGGAATACTCCCCACTCGTGAAATCTATCGCGACATCGACTGGCCAGTCATCGTGCTCCTCGCCGCGATGATGCCCGTCAGCGAGGCATTGCGATCAACCGGTTGCGCGGAACTCATAGCCAAAGGCATGGCTGATACTGTCGGCTCCTTTCCAGCGTGGGTAGCCTTGGCCGTCGTCATGACCCTTACGATGTGTTTGTCCGACGTCATAAACAACGCTGCAACCGCCCTCATCATGGCACCCATCTCAGTGGGGATCGCGCAAACCATGGGCTATATGCCAGACCCTTTCCTGATGGCCGTGGCGGTGGGTGCCTCCTGCGCTTTCCTCACCCCCATCGGGCACCAGTGCAATGCACTCATTCTGGGTCCAGGCGGATACCGCTTCGGAGACTACTGGCGCATGGGTCTGCCGCTCGAAATACTGATCGTCGCAGGCGGCACCCCTCTGATCCTTTTCTTCTGGCCACTAACCTGATGAAGCCTCCGGGCTCCTATTGCCCCGGATATGGAAAAGGCAAAAGGTCCTCCATTTCGGCCGCGCCTTCGCCCAACTCAGACAGGACCTTCTGGTAAGCATCCTCCAAATCGCCCCTGAGCGAGATCAAGGGACTGAATGGAATTCCGTTAGATCCACTGAACTGTTGGAATTCGACTTCGCTTTGCTCCAAGACAAGGCACCAAAGAAAAGAGGGGGGATTATCCTCGTCGATGAAGCGAGGTTGGTTCAGCTCGTCAACGTGGCCTGCAAAAGCATGGGTGGCAGCCGAGATGTCTCGCAGGAAGTTTACGTACACATTGGCTTCAGCGGAATAGCTTCGTGTATTTAAATCCCGATAGTAGACAGCAAGATCTTCCTTCACTTCCTGAAACGGTTCCGGATTCATCCAGTCAGTGCTCTTGAGCGGTGTCCTGAGAATTTCCTGCAGGCGATTATGGTCCTCAATCAACCATGGTGAAAAAGGGACACCCCATTGATCGCCGCGAGGCAAAAGAATCTTACATAGCTTGTCGTGAATGAATGCCTTGAACAAGACATCCACGCTCTGGTCCACAAGGAGTGTGTCCAAGAGGTCGAGCAAAGGAGCCCGAACCCGGCTATTTTCACCGTCCAGATATTGCTCGATCTGATCCTGCACGAAATGAGACTCCAGGGTGAGTTCGGGCTTTTCGAGAACCTGTCCCTTGATGTTTCCCGCCCAGTGGGTGGAAGTTACTTGTCGGACTTGACGACGACCTTGGATAAGGAAATTCCCATGTTGGGTGAGCTTTTCCACTTTTTCAGAAGATTTGTCCTCTGAATCAAACTTCTCATCTGCGACAAGCGCCCGGATCTGGCCAAAGGAAAAAATGGGGCGCAAGTGTTCTCGCTTTGTCTCGTACTTGGCCTGCCCGGTGAAGGTGTTCCCCACCTTTACTGGAGTGTATTCGGTCAGATTGTAGCGCCAAACGTCACGAATGCCTGAAAAGCTAACTATCGAGGACAAAGCCTCGTACTCTCCCTGAGAATTTTCAGGATAAACACCTACTTCACCCAACTTAACTCTGTTCCAGACCTCGCCAGGCCCCTCAAACAGAAGACGTCGATCCAGTTCGCCTTGGTCATTGTCGAAGACGTAATCGTGGGTCAGTACTTTTTGAGCAGCCAGCAAAGCAGCTCCTTGGTAAGCCTCCAGTTCGACGGCTCGCTTGAGCGATTCCAGATAGACCTGAAGGTCGACGGCGTCATTCAGTTGGGACTGGATCTCCTGATCCTGTTTTTGCTTGGCCACCATTTCGCGTAAACTTTCCAGTTCCTCCCGATCCAGTTGTTCCTTCTCAAGTTCCTGCTTCGACTTGGCATCCAATGGCAAAGCCATCTCGACTGGTTGCGGCTTGGGGTCTTGTTTGGCTGAATTGTTTTCCCCCCGATCTTGCTGGGTGTAAAAATATACCGCCAAGGCAATGCAAACCGCAGCAAGCGCCCACACAAAAGAGATTCCCACCCCTTTCTTCGCAGACTTGGATGAGCTCGCCTCCTCTTTCGGCAGATATTCGGATGCCAAGTCGGCGTCCACCGGAGCCATGAGGTAATCCGCGACTACCTCGATCTTCAGCGCCTCCGCCACCGGATCATCACCTTCGGGAAGATCACGACCACCTTCTCCCAACATGGCTTCAAGTCCCATGTATACCTTCTTTCGATAAGTGGCATCAGGCATTCGAAACTTCAGGATGGCCTGCAGATCACCCATGCGTAACTCGAGACCAGGCGGAAGCTCGGTATGCTCAAGATAAATGGCTAGAAATTTCTTTTTCCGATTAAGGGCGAGATTGACTTCGTTGCGACAATTCTCAGAGGCAGCCGATCGCGGAGAAGTAAACATAAGGAAAAGGTCACAATCGATGACTGCCTTGGCAATATGTTCGGGCCAATCCTGCCCTGGATCGATTCCCTCGTCATACCAAATACGATATCCAGCTTCATGGAGGCGGCGAATTTCCCTGAACACGAGTTCGCCGTCGGCATGGGAATAACTCACGAAAACAAATGGCTTGTCTCCGGAATAAGCCTCAAAAGGAGGAACCAAGTGCTGCCGCCTCTTCTCCTCCGAAATCAATATTCCCGGCACATGAGAAACCGTGGTCCATTCCTCGCAACCCTCAAACCAAGCCGAATCTATGGGACTGAATGCCCCTTCGTCCAGGCTGGCTTGCAATTCATCCAGAGAAAAAGGCCCCGACTTCTTGTCGTTCTTGTATACGTAAACGTTCACCGCCAAACCCATCAATAAAACGAGAAGGGCATTCTCGTCAATCGTCCTCGCCCAAGCCCTGCACCTTCCAGAGAAAATAACCAAGGACTATGAAAATGATCAATACGTAGGAATAATGGCCTGGATTATCCAGTGCGTCTTCCCAGAAACCCCGGTCACCGAAGGAATTGCTGGAGGAAGTCGCATTTTGAGCCCACACCCAATTTCCGATGAAAAAAGGGGCTAGCTGAAGATAGCGAAAAATAGACATGTGTGAAAAAGTGGCAATGTTAGGCGCGGCGTCAAGCGAGGTTGCTTCAAAACCAAGAAAAGTAGGCGGCGAGAAATAGCAACCTCGATCAAGCAAAGAGAAACAAGGGGGGCTTGCAATAAGGAAGGTAAGGTTTCTAGAATAGGCACAATGAAAACGATTATCCCGATACTTTTATTCGTGGCGCTCGCTGGGTGTGGAGATGACTCCGGAAAGGAAACATCCGAAAAAACGTTGCCACAACCGGAAACGAATCAAACGCCTCCACAGCCTGAAACAAAACAAGGCGAACCAGCTAATCCCCTTGAGGAAAGGCTCAGCAAGGCAGTCTTTCTAGGCCGTTTGCAAGAAGAGGACGGCAATGGTTCTTTCGCTCCCAACGAGGACAAACCCTTCACGGGATGGGCCAAAGAACTGAGCCCCAGTGGCAACCTAGTCCACTTGGTTCAATACAAGGACGGCCAAAAAAATGGCCCTTGGACGAAATGGAATGAAGCGGGACAGAAACTAAGCGAAGGGGAATGGAAAAACAACGAAAGCGAGGGAGTCTGGACCGAATGGAATGACAGTGGACAAAAAATCGGCGAAGGAAGGTACAAGGACGGCAACATGGAAGGTTTATGGACTTATTGGCATCCGAACGGTCAAAAGTGGCAGGAAGGGGAATACAAGGGTGGAACCGAAGAAGGCTCTTGGATCGAATGGTACGATAACGGGCAAAAGTCAGAAGAAGGACAATGGAAGGACAACCATCTCGACGGGCGATGGACCTATTGGTACAAGAACGGCCAGAAGAGTTCGGAAGGTTCCTTCAAGGAAGGAAGCAAAGAAGGGCTTTGGATCGAATACAACGAAGATGGCTCCGAAAGTTCGCGTAAAACTTACGCTGGCGGGAATGCGGTTGAAAATCCTGCTCCCTAGCCTTGCCAATTTGATCTTGGGGCCCTCCAGTTGCCCTGCCATGGAATAACGCCCTTACACGATGCAAGAGACAAGGGTCAACTTTTGCTTCTTTTGCTCCAGAACAGTTCCTTGCGCGACCCACTAAGGTAATCATGGCCAAATGCTATCTTGCAGTCGATCTCGGGGCCGAAAGTGGTCGCGTCATGCTCGGTACAATCCGCAACGATAAACTCGAGCTGGAGGAAGTTCATCGTTTTCCCAACCTGCCATTGGCAAACGGTAATTCCCTGACCTGGGATTTGGATGCCCTGTTTCGAGAAATCAAGGTCGGACTTACCAAGGCGAGCCGCCTAGGCTTGGTCATAGAATCGGTGAGCGTCGATTCCTGGGGAGTGGATTACGTTCTAATAGATGGAAAAGGTGCCATTATGCCCCCAGCCTACCATTATCGAGACGAGCGCAACAAGGCGGCGGCGGAGAAAGTCTTGGAGGAAATCGCCTGGGAAGATGTCTACGAGGAAACCGGTTTGCAGTTCATCGCATTCAATACCTTGTTTCAACTGGCAGCCGAAAACCCCGACCGCCTGAAGGTCGCGAAAATGATCCTGCCAATGGCGGATGCCTTTAACTATTTGCTCTGCGGGGTGGCAAAGACCGAATTGTCAATTGCCAGCACAACCCAACTATACGACCCACGCAACCGGCGTTGGTCAACTCGTTTGCTGGAAGCCACGGGCATAAACGAAGACAAGTTCCCTGAGATCGTGCCCTCTGGAACAGAACTAGGAACCTTGCTTCCTGAAATTGGAATGGAAACAGGCCTAGGTAACGTCAAGGTCGTAGCCGGTCTTTCGCACGACACAGGAGCAGCGGTTGCTGCTGTACCCGTTACCGAAGATTCGGGACATTGGGCTTTCCTTAGTTCAGGCACGTGGTCTCTCATCGGGACGGAATTAAATGATCCACTTGTTTCCGACGATGCCCGCGAAAGAAACTTCACCAACGAAATCGGTTATGATCACCGCGTGCGTTTTCTTCGTAACGTAATCGGGTTGTGGCTGATTCAGGAATGTCGTCGAAAATGGGCCGGGGAAGGGATTTCAATCAACTATGAGGAACTTGCAACCTTGGCCCGCAAAGCTCAACCTTTTGCCCATTTAATCGATCCGGATGACGAACGCTTCTTCAATCCGGAGGACATGCCGGCTACAATTGCAGCGTATTGCCGTGAGACAGGGCAAGCGGAACCAAGCTCTTCAGGAGCCTTCGTTCGCTGTGTACTGGAAAGCCTCGCCTTGCTCTATCGAAAAAGAATCACGGACCTCAGTGAATTAACGGACAGGGATTTCTCCAGACTACACGTGATCGGCGGTGGTAGTCGCAACGAGCTGCTCAATCAATTTACCGCCGATGCCCTCGGCATACCGGTGATCGCAGGCCCTGCAGAGGCAACGGCCTTGGGAAACGTGGCTGCCCAAGCGCTTTCTCTGGGCGAACTGTCGTCTTTGGAAGAAGCCCGCAGAAGAATAGGTAAATCTTGCGATCTGCAAGTGTTTGAGCCAGGCAACACAGGGGATTGGGCTAGCGCAGCCACACGACTTGACCAGTTGAGCTAGTACTTGGCCGACAGAAAACCGAGAGGTTTTCCTTCAGCGCAAGTGGATGCCCAATGATCCCAGAAACCGTCGGAGAGTCTCCTGCGTCTTCGCGTCCGCCGATGAATATTCCTCGACCGCCTCCATGGCATTTCGATTGCGCCTCAACCAACGACCCCAAGTAAAATTGGAATCCCTTGTCACAACCATCACTTTGCGGCCTCGATTGTAATCTTCCAGAATATGCAGGCGTTTCACTGTTGGTAGTTTTTCCTTCATGAATAGATTAGAAGCTCGTTAAGACTCAATATATCGACAAAAGCCGAAAGCGCAAGTGATGGGCCCAAGTATTTAACGAAAAAATATCTTTGCCCGAGGCGGACAAATCGAAAAACGAGCGGCAAAGAGCAAGAAAAATGGTCAGGAATCTTTGTCCTGCAACCAGAAGTCGGGCAGCTTCTTGCTATCGATCAATTCATTGCCACGAAATACTTCTTCACGGACGATGCGGCCTTGTTTGTCCCAATAAATCCAGCGACCATCCTTGGCTCCTTTTTGAAAAAAGCGGGTTTGCCAAATGCGCCCGTTCTGGTGCCAAACAATTTCACGTCCTTGCTTAAGGTTGTTTTCATAAAAGCCTTCGGATTTCTTTTGGCCGTCTTCACGCCACATGGTCCAGGGTCCATCCTTGTTACCGCTCCGGCGCATGCCCTCCCATCTCTTGTTTCCGTTTTCGTACCAAGTGGTCCACAAGCCGTCCTCCTTGCCATCCTTGAAATTTCCCTGCAAGCTGAGTGACCCGTTGTCATGCCAACCAAGGGAAATACCTTCCCGTTTTCCTCCGCGGACAGCGTAAAGGAAGGTTACGCGACCATTATCCGCCCTTTCCTTGACGTAGCCATCGTGAGGCTTGTCTTTGGCTACGTCAAAAAGGACACCGCCTCGCTCCTCGGTCGCGTTTTGTTCGAGGGCCATCATGAGCTTTCTCTTCAGAGGTTTCTCGCAAGATGCCAAGAAGACCCCGAGGAGAGCCAAAAGAGAGGAGATAACTGCTCGCTGAGAAACAGTACGGGCATGTGAAGGAATAGTTACCATTGCTTTACCAAAACCTCCCAGTATTCATCCATCGCCTTGTTGGTTGCAAAGACTTTCTTAACAATGGAAAAGCCGTCACGAGCGCCAGGGTCATGAAAATGAAAGAGTATGCGACGGCCAGAATCATCCTTTGTAAACATATAGACTTGGGATTTGTTGATGCAGATCGGATTGCCGCGATCATCGACTCCGGCTTTGATAACGGGCAAGGTTGCCTCCGATTTTTCCCGGAAGGCTCCTGTGCTGAAAAACCCGACGAGGACGAGGGTGGCAAAAGTCAGAATGAGTTGGGTTTTGGTAATGGCGGTTTTCATGGTTGTTGCTGGGTGAATGAAGGAAGATACAAAAGAAATGACTGCTTTTTGATGCAAAATGACATCAATCGATCAATCAACAAATCATTGTGCAAACAGTTAGTCTCCTCTGAAAGAAAATAATGAATGAGCCTTCTGGACTGGGAAACTACGAGGCGTTGGTCGAGGAACTCTCCGCCAATGTGCCCGCATCTTGGTCAGGGACAAAGAGCACTTTCCCGAATCTAGGTTCGCTCGCCCGGGCCAAGGCATCCTCATATTTAGCCAACGGATAGGTCGCCTCGATCCTGCTTTGCAAGACATTGGTCGCGGAGAGAAAGAGAATCTCCTCGCGCGCTTGATGAACTTTTTCGGGAGATTGGCTCTGCTTCCAGTGATCGAGCCAAAAGCCAACGAATCGAACGTCGTCAAAAATCAAACGGCGCGTGGGAAAGCGAATGGATTCACCGGTCATGGCGCCAAAAGTAACATGCACTCCACCGGGACAAAGTGACTTCGCCAGGCGCAAGGCGCTGGACCCGCCAATCGAGTTCAAGGCAAGCTTTGGTTCCTGCCCGTCAGTCAGAGCAAGCAGGCTTTCAGGATAATCATCGTCATCCAGCGCCACCGCGTCGGCCCCGATCTTTTGCATGTCGTCAAACAATTCATTGCGCCTCACGACGTTCACCGTGCGGACACCCAGATGCTTCGCCAATTGGATCACTGCCAGACCAACCGCCGAATTGGCCGCGTTCTGGATGATCCAATCACCTTCCCTGAGGTACTCGAAGTCATGCAGCAAACGCCAAGCCGTCATAGGGTTAAGGAGGGCAAGGGCAGCCTGTTCGAACGGCAAACCTATGGGAAGAAAAAATAAATCCGCGGCCCGCATCAGGACGTATTCGGCCCAAACACCCCGGTCCTCGGGCATCGATGCCATGCGTCCAATTAGCTTCTTGTCCACTCCCGGACCTACCTCAATCACCTCCCCCACCCCTTCGCGTCCACCGATGGCAGGAAGGTCGCGCAAGTTAGCGTAGGACCCTGCGATCAAACCGAGGTCGGATGGATGGATGGCAGCCGCCCGCATCCGAAGCAATATATCTCCATCCTCTAGAGGAGGAACTGGACTTTCCTCCAATCGGAGCACCTCGGACGGGTCGCCATGCTGGTCGTACCGCAAAACCTTTTGGGACAGAATAGTCATATAAGCGAACCAAAATGCCGAAGTTGAAGAGATGCTCAAGAAGGAAGAAAGCCAATGCTTTCGCCTTGTCATGAGGATGAAGGAAGCAATCATGCCATGTTCCTCAAATGAAAAATCCATTTCTTGATCCTTCCTTCGCAATCCCTTGGACAGCGTTGACTCCAGACAACGTGGTTCCAGACATTCAAGAGGCACTGGAACGGGCCGAGAAAAACCTGGAAGCAATCCGTCAGCTAGATCCTGCCGAGGTCACGTTCGCCAACGTCGTGCAAGCAGGCGGCGCCGCCATCGATGAACTCAACGAAGCATGGGGGAAGGTCGGGCATTTGGACTCGGTCCGGAATTCCGACGAATTACGGCCGGCGTACAATGAAATGTTGCCCAAGGTCTCGGCCTTCAACGCGAAGATTTCCTTGGACGCCAAGCTATGGTCTTCGCTGCGACATTTCTCAAAAACCGAGGAAGCCCAATCCCTGAAAGGGGCTGACAAAAGATTGTTCGAGGAAACCATGGCTGACTTCCTGGAAGCCGGAGCGGACCTGCCGGAAGAGAAAAGGGAGCGACTGCAAGCCATCTCCACCGAACTAGCCCAAGTAACCCAAAAGTTCGCCGAGAACGTCTTGGACGCCACCAACGACTGGACCCTCGTCATCGAAGACGAAAATCAATTGGCCGGCCTTCCCGAATTGGCTCGCGCCAACGCTCGGCAAGCCGCCAAGGAAAAGCTCGGCGATGAAGACGGCAAGCCCCGTTGGCTCTTCACTTTGCATGCTCCTTCCATGATGCCCCTCATGCAATATCTGGACGACGACGATCTGCGGCGGCAAGTGTGGGAGGCGTCCGGACTTGTCGGGCGGGAAGGCGAGCGCGACAACACCGAACTGATTCGCAAGATCCTTGCCCTTCGAACCGAAAAAGCGGCCTTGCTCGGGAAAAAGGATTTCGCCGACGTAGTGCTCGCTCGCCGCATGGCAAAAAACGGTGCCCGAGCCGATGCCTTCGTGAGCGACCTTCGGGACAAGACCTTCGCCATCTTCCAGCAGGAGAACGACGAACTGGAAACCTACAAGGCGGAAAAGACCGATGCGGCAAAGGATTTGCTCGAACCATGGGAGGTCAGCTACTGGATGGAGAAACGAAAAAAGGATCTTTTCGACTTCGACGAAGAGGACCTGCGACCTTATTTCCCTATCGAGTCCGTTCTCGAGGGCATGTTCCAACTCGTCACCCTCGTGTTCGGCCTCCGCATCGAGGAGCGCTCCACTCAGTTTGAGGGGAAACCTGCCTCAACAGTCGACGGTAACGACGCCGAACCCATCGAGGTATGGCATCCGGAAGTCAAGTTCTACGACCTTTTCGACTCAGAAAACGGCCGCCACATGGGGTCATTCTATGCCGACTGGCATCCGCGTGAAAGCAAGCGCGGAGGAGCATGGATGAACTTCCTCAAGACCGGCGAACCCATGGAAGGTGGAACCCTCTCTCCCCACCTTGGCTTGATGTGCGGAAACTTGACCCCCTCCTCCGAAAACAAGCCGGCTCTGCTGACACACTACGAAGTGGAAACCGTTTTTCACGAGTTCGGGCACCTCATGCACCATCTTTGCGGTGAAGTGAGGCACAAGAGCCTGAACGGGGTGAACGTGGCCTGGGATTTCGTCGAACTACCTTCACAAATAATGGAGAACTGGTGCTGGGAGCGACAAAGCCTAGACCTCTTCGCGAGACATCACCAAACCGGGGAAGCGATCCCCGAAGAACTGTTTCAAAAGATGTTGCGGGCCCGCAACTATATGGAGGGCAGCGCCATGATGCGCCAGTTGTCTCTCGGCAAAATGGACCTCGAGCTGCATCGCCGGCTCGCCACGGAGGGATACGATGACCTCGAAAAAGCCATCGAGGAAGTTCTCGAAGGCTACTTGGCAAAACGCAAAACCAATCCTCCCTCCGGGGCGCACCGATTCGGTCACTTGTTTTCTCACCCAGTCGGCTATGCCGCCGCCTACTATTCCTACAAGTGGGCCGAGGTACTCGACGCCGATGCCTTCACGCGCTTCAAAAAGGAAGGCATCATGGAATCATCCGTCGGAAAGGCTTTCCGACAGGAAATACTAAGCAAAGGAAATTCCGAACCACCTGAGGATCTCTTCCGCGCCTTCATGGGTCGGGACCCCGATCCCATGGCCCTCTTGGCAAGGAGTGGTCTTGCCTCAGGCTGAGCAAACGCTTATGCTTAGGCCTTAACACAAACATGTCCACAAAACCACAAATCTTGGCCTGGGTCACATGCGACGCAGTTTACGTGGACCCAGCCACAGGCAAGCATACCCTCCTTGGTATCTTCACCAACCTGCGGGCCAAGGAATTTCCCGTATCTCATCCCCGCATGGTATGGTTCCTTTCCTTCTCGGATCTCACCATGGGCAAGCATCAGCTCAAGATTACCATTGGTCTGCCCATGGAAGAGCCCCGCACAATAATTGAGAAGGAATTCGAGGCCGAAAACCCTGCCCAAAGGATCAATCTAATCAATGACATCCAAGGCTTGGATTTCGAAACCCCTGGCAATTACGGGATCATCATAGAGATCGATAATCAAGTCATCCTCGCAAGTACCTTTCCCGTAACAGAAGTATGATAGAAAGAATAAAAAGCGATTCGAGCAAACCGCAACCGGTCCTAGTGGTCGGTTCAGTGGCCTTCGATAACGTCATTACACCTCATGGATCACAAGAAGGCATCCTCGGCGGAGCCGCCTCCTATTGCTCCTTCGCGGCCAGCTATTTTGCGAAACCACTCATGGTGGGCGTAGTGGGAAATGACTTCGGCGAAGAACATCTCGATCGACTTCGCTCGCGAGGCATTGACCTCGAAGGCCTGCAACGTGACGAAAGCGGCCCCACTTTCTTTTGGAAAGGACAGTACCACGAAAACTTCAATCGCCGGGACACACTCGACATCCAGCTCAACGTGTTCGAACAATTTCGGCCTGAACTGCCCACTAACTACAAAAGCGCGCCATACGTGCTTCTGGGCAACATACATCCCGCCCTGCAAGCCCATGTCCTCGACTTGCTCGAAGGCGATGGCGCCTATGTGCTGGCTGATACCATAGACCTCTGGATAGACATCGAGCGAGACGCCCTGCTAAGCCTCATCAAGAGAGTGAATCTCTTTGTGATCAATGATTCCGAGGCAGAGGAACTCACCTCCGAAAAAAACGTTATCTTGGCTGGACAAAAGCTAAGGCAAATGGGTCCGGAAACAGTCATAATAAAAAAAGGCGAGCACGGCGCGATCCTGTTTCACGAGGATGGCCTTTTCGCCTTGCCGGCATACCCCGTAACCGATCTGCGGGACCCAACCGGCGCCGGCGACTCCTTCGCGGGAGCTCTGCTCGGACGCCTTGCCTCCCGGGATCGGCGAGATTTCGAGGCCATCAAGGAAGCCATGGTATACGGCACCGCCGTAGCAAGCTTGACTGTCGAAGCCTTTGGTTGCGATCGCTTGGAATCGGCTGGAAATTCGGTGATTGCGCAACGGGTCCAAGAATTGCGGCAGTTGATACAAGTCGAGCAATAAGCAAAGTACAAAAAGACAGCGGAAAGATGCCCTTTTTCTCGACATTTTTCATGAATTCAATTCATCACTTTCGTAGGTTTTGATCTATGACCGAGGACATTGAAAAATTGACCCAGTCTTTGGCAAAGAAAGCCCATTCTGCATCTCGGGAATTGGCCATCTTGGATACTGGAAAAAAGAATGCCATACTCGGACGCATTGCTGAGCTTTTGGAACAATCTTCCGATGAACTCGTCAGCCAAAACGAGAAAGATCTTCGAAACGGACGTGAAAACGGGCTGAGCGAAGCCATGATCGACAGGCTTGCCCTTACCCCCAAACGTATCGCAGACATGACCGAAGGTGTTCGCCAAGTCATTGCCTTGCCCGATCCTGTGGGTGAGGAAATTGAGCGCTCCACACGTCCCAACGGCCTCGAGATAAGAAAAATTCGTGCCCCGATGGGAGTAATCGGCATTATTTACGAATCACGCCCCAACGTCACCATCGATTGCGCCGTGCTATGCCTGAAGTCTGGCAACGTTAGCATTCTGCGCGGCGGAAAGGAAGCATTTCACAGCAACTTGGCATTGAGTGAAATCATCAGGCAGGCCCTCGTTGAAAATGACGTGAACCCCGATTCGTCAGCGCTCATTCCAACGACTGATCGAGAAGCCCTCGAACATTTGCTGCGACTGGATCAATACGTTCACTGCATCATTCCCCGTGGCGGAGAAGGCCTCATACGCTTTGTGGCCGAAAATAGCAGGATTCCGGTGATCAAGCATTACAAGGGGGTTTGTAACCTGTACGTCGACTCCGAGGCTGACCTCGAACTGGCCCGTAAGATAGCGATAAATGCAAAATGCCAGCGCCCCGGCGTCTGCAATGCGGTCGAAAACCTGTTTGTTCATCAAGATGTAGCCGACACCTTTCTTCCTGCCGCCGCCGAAAGTCTCGTCAAGGAAGGCGTCGAGTTGCGAGTGGATTCGCGCACGCGCACGATTTTGGAAGATTCGTCAGGCTCGAACGGGCTCAAGGATGCCACTGAAGATGACTACCACGAGGAATTCCATGATCTCGTGCTTGCAGTGAAGGTGGTCGGCTCGCTGAGGGATGCAATTGAACAAGTAAACCGCTATGGCAGCGGCCACAGTGATGCGATAGTAACCAAGAGCGAAGAGCATGCCAACCAGTTCATGGAGGCAGTGGATTCCTCCTCTGTCTATTGGAATGCCAGCACCCGCTTCACAGATGGTTTCGAGTTCGGACTGGGGGCCGAAATCGGCATATCAACTGATCGTCTCCATGCAAGAGGTCCTATGGGCTTGCGTGAACTGTGCACTTACAAGTACCATATCTTGGGAACTGGGCAAGTAAGAGAATGACACCTTCCATGCATGCTATGGACGTTCGCGTCCTCAAGAGAAGACTCGATGAAAAAGCGGTCGTGCTACTGGACGTACGCACCCCCGAGGAACACAGCAAGGTACATGTCGACGAAGCCATTTCACTACCACTGGATACAGTGGACGAAAACGTCATCGAGCAATTGAAGAAATCGGTCAACGGGCAGGAGATTTGCGCCATGTGCCTGACCGGAAGACGCTCGGCCCTCTTGGCCCGAAAGCTACTGGATGCAGGGTTCAAGAAAGTAAATATCCTAAATGGCGGTCTTCGCTCATGGGAAGACGCCGAATTCCCACTTACTCGAGGAAAAGGTCCAATTTCGGTGAATCGACAGGCGCGCTTGCTTATCGGAACCCTAATCATCGGAGGAACGACAATCTTTTGGTATACTCATGAGTTCTGGTGGTTGGTGCTTCCGGCATTTTTTGGTCTCAGCTTGATCTTCTCCGGTTGGACCGGAATCCGCGGACTGAATAATATTCTAAGGTATATGCCTTGGAACCGCTAGGATGAACTCCCTTCTCGTCCTCAACGCGAAAATCGTCAACGAAGGCGCCACAACCGAGGCCGACCTGTTTATTCGCGAAGGACGCATTGAACGGATAGGCCCCGACCTTTCCTCGCGTCAGGCAGACGAAGTGATAGACGCTGCCGGACTCCACCTGTTGCCCGGCCTGATCGACGACCAAGTACACTTTCGCGAGCCTGGTTTCACGCACAAGGCAAGCATTGCCACTGAAGCACGCGCCGCGGTTGCCGGAGGCGTCACTAGTTTCATGGAGATGCCCAATGTTTCACCACCCACGGTCTCGATGGAACACCTCCGCGAAAAGTGTTCCATCGCGGGCAGGGAGTCCTTGGCTAATTATGCGTTCTACCTAGGCGCTACAAATGATAACCTGGAAGACGTAAAGTCAGCCGCAATCGATGAAATCGCGGGCATCAAAGTATTCATGGGGTCTTCCACCGGAAATATGCTGGTGGACAACGAGGAGGCGTTGGAAAACCTGTTCAGGCACGCTCCCACACTGGTTGCGTCGCATTGCGAGGACACTCCCTCGATCCTGGAGAACGAACGAAAGGCTCGTGACCAATATGGCGAGAACGTACCCTTCGAACTGCATCCCGACATACGAAGCCGAGAAGCATGCTTGCTCTCATCTAGTCTCGCGGTGGAACTGGCTCGGCGACACGACGCCCGCCTCCATGTCCTCCATATCACAACTGCGGAGGAGATCGCACTCTTCGAGCCGGGCCCAGTGAAGGACAAGAAAATCACGGCCGAAGCCTGCGTGCATCACCTCTATCTGGACGACACTGCCTATGAATCCAGAGGGCCCCTAATCAAGTGCAACCCCGCAATAAAGAGCGGCGCCGACCGCAAAGCCGTGGTACAAGCAGTCAACGAGGATCGCATCGACGTCATAGCAACCGATCATGCCCCACATACCTGGGAGGAAAAACAGGGCAATTACTTCGACTGCCCATCCGGCCTTCCCCTCATTCAGCACAGCCTGCTCATTCTGCTGGAATTGTACAGGGCGGGCGAAATTTCACTGGAGAACATCGTGCGCAAAACCAGTCATGCCTTGGCCGATCTTTACCAAATCGAGGAGCGTGGCTACTTGCGCGAAGGCTATTGGGCAGATCTCGTGCTCGTTGACTTGGACAAACCCACGGCAGTGGAAAAAAGCGGGCTGCTTGCGAAATGTGGATGGTCGCCTTTCGATGGTGAAACTTTCTCGGCTACCGTGGAAACCACCGTAGTGTCAGGGCAAGTTGCCTGGAACAAAGGCCGACTGAAAAAAGAAGCGAGAGGACGGGCCCTGCGGTTTAACCGCTAGTCACGATCTGAGCGAAGAGGCTGTCCAGCTATTCCCGGACAGGGCTAGCTCTTCAAAATGACCAAGGCCACTATGCCGCCCAAGGCCAGCACGGCGCCAACCAGCAAAACCCACTTCAAGGCTCCGCCTGGCTTCGGAGTATCTGCGAGGCCCTTTGCTTCCGTATGCAAATTCAGCATGTCTTCGGACACGCGCCGTTCTTGTTCCAGCAAGTCGTCCAGCGCAGGATCCGTCAGGCCGCCTTGCACGATGGCCAAGGCATAGGAAACGTAGGCCGCTTGCAACTGGGGCGAATCCCCTTTTTTACGGGCGGCCTCGATGCGGTTCAGGATCTCCGTGGCTCCGCTGACCCGAATCCCTTCCTCCACCGCTTTGCGCCCTATCTCAGGCAACAATACCTTGTCGTGCTCTTGCTTGAGACGTATCATCTCAGCCTTTAGCTTGTCTCGTGACCGTGGCTCGAAAGCAGATGCTGCATCATAGGCGGATGAAGTGGCCGCGAGTTCGGCGGGATCGGGCTCCGGTTCGGTTTCCTCTTCCTCCAGCTCATCGGGGACAGCCTCCTCCTGACTTTGAACTGCAGCCTCCTTTTGCCCTTCGGTAGAAGCTTCGGCCGCAACTGCTTCAGTCGATGCAGGCGCAGCATCAGCAACAGGTTGCTCAGCTGCAGGTGACGCGGTGGGAGCCTCCGTTGCAGCTGCAGGCGCAGGCTCCGCTGCGGAAGCTATACCCAGAAAATCGAATTTCTCATTGGACAGCGGGTACCAAGTGTCGAGGGTATCCATCCAACCCAAGGTATCGGGCCCTACCTCTCCGGAGGCATGCTTGGCTTTCACTTCCTCGGGAGAAAGCGGACCCACGTTGTCTTCGCCAATATGCAAATATATTTCCATGCTCAAAGCCATAATCAGGCTCAAATCCAAGCTGTAAGACCACCAAGCCCCAATCTCAACTCCAAAAACCAAGTTCCGTTGAAATGCCTGTACCCCACCTTGAAACTAAAAGAAAAATATAATTTGCTTATTTAGTGCAGTTGCATCAAATTGCATGCATCCAATCAAATGTCGGGCCGCGGGAAAAAATATTTATTCATTCGTGGAATCTTTAATATTCACGCTAGTAAATACATGAGATTTCTTTGCCTCAGATAAAAGCTAACCTGCTCCAATAACTATGAAGCCAAGCTCGCGCGTAATTCTCATCCTGTTCTTTTTCTACGCCTTCTCACTCGGTTTCTCCGAGCAGAAAGAGGACTTGTGTTTCATCGGATGCGAAAAGCCCAAGGACAGCGACAAAAGCCTCGAGGACAAGATCAAGCGAATCGAAATTCCCCAGCTGAACCTTTTCAATACTCCTCTGCGAGAAGCAATGAATCTGCTGTCGGCTCAATCACGAAAGCTTGATTCCAAGGAAACGATTCCTGACGCAAAAGGGGTAAACATAATCGTCCTTGATCAAGGAGCGCCCGCTCCTTCGCTGACTATCAAGCTCAACCAGATGAGCTTGGAAAAAACATTGGATTTCATCACCGAAATGGTCGGTTGGACATATGAAGTCAGAAAGGATGCCATCGTGGTAATGAAAGAGCCACGTGGCGGGCTCGGCTTCCCGCAAGGGCTGAAGTTAGAGTTTTTCGAAGTTCCCCAAGATATCATCAATCGCATGACCGGAGTAGGAGCGGGAGTTCCGCCTGATCCCTTTAGTGGTTTCCCCAAAAAGATCGATCCTTCGGGCAAAGTGAAGCAATACCTGACTAATGCGGGAGTCATTTTCGACGAAAGGAAAGGGCATCGCTTTATTTTCGATGGTTTTCAGATCATTGCCACCCATGAGCAGGAAGCTCTCGATAGTATCCGTGCAATCCTTCTGGGTCTTGATGATAAAGTCGCCAAGCAAATCGAAGCCCAATTCAAGATTTTGGAGGTTCCGCTTGGAGCTTTGGAGAAGGTCCTCGAAAAAGCCTTTGGCCCCAGGATCCTAATGGGACAAGGCCATTTTCAGATCGAAAGTCGCTTGGCCAACGCAACCTTTTTCGAGTTGAGAAAGATGGATGGCTTCGTGCTGAAATCTCTTCCCCGACTCGTTGCAATGGATGGCCTTCCTGCCAGTTTCCAAATAGGCGAGGAAGTAATCTACCCCACCGGCTTCATACCACCCGAACCAGTTGCTTCCTCAGATAGCAAACCCGACCAACCGTTCGCTCCAATTCCACAATTCGACACCGTAGCTCCGGATGACGAGCAACCAGGCTTCCGCATGGTCGGCACGAAGATCGAGCTAACCGCCAGGCATGAGCCCAAATATGACCGCGTTACAGTGGAGCTGGCCCAGAAAATCACCGAATCAAAGGGATTCGAGGAATACGGAGCGGGAACCAAGGTGCCAAAGTTCTGGACCTGGAGGCTTAATACCACGGTGATCCTCAAAAGAAGTCATACCATGATCTTTCGCGGCCCCGCCAGCGACGAAAAACGGGAAATCATAATCTTCCTGGAAGCCAGCGTCATACGCTGAATCGCTACCTTGTACGCAGAGAAGGCTTGATAACGAGCAAAGGGCGCCAAGACTTTGCTTCCATGAAAAGTTTTTGGTCCTGCTTTATCCTAATCGCAATCGGCAGTTCGCTGTCAGCTGATGACTGGCCCCGTTGGCAAGGGCCCTCGGGCACTGGCATCTCCACCGAGAAAGGCTGGAAAGCCAACTTGGAGACAGTCGCCTGGAAAGCCAAGCTGGGCGTTGGCTTCTCCACCGTGTCAGTGGCGGATGGGAAACTTTTCACGATGGGCCACGACGGACGCAAACGCGGCGGCAAGGAAACCGTGTGGTGCCTCGATGCTGCCACCGGAAAAGAAATTTGGACGGATTCCTACGAGGCAGCCATCGTCGACTACCTCCATGAGGGCGGCCCCTGCGCCACCCCCACGGTGGATGGCTCGACGGTCTATACCATAAGCAAGGACGGGCGCCTCAACGCCTACCAAGCCAAGACGGGGAAGATTCTCTGGACAAGGAACATGATGCAGGCAGCCGGCATGAAACGGCCTCCGGAATGGGGCTTTGCCGGTTCGCCCTACGTACTCGATGACTTGCTCATCATCGAGGCCGCCCATACCTTCGCACTCGACAAGAAGACCGGCAAGGAAGTGTGGCGCAGCAAGCAATACCGCCATGCCTACGGCAGCCCGATTGCCTTTCCTCACGGCGGCAAGACCTTTGTCGCCACGCTAAAGACGGACGGCCTCGTGGTTCTCGATGCCAAGGATGGCTCCACCGTCGCCTTCGAAAAATGGGAAACGAGCTACCGCACGAATTCCACCACGCCGATCGTGCGAGGCGACAAGATCTTCATTTCGACCGGCTACCGCCGGGGCTGCGCCTTGTTTCAACTCAAAAGCGGTTCACTGAAGAAAATCTACGAGAACAAGAAAATGTCCAACCACATGAACAACTCGATCCTGGTTGGCGACTTTCTCTATGGCTTCGATGGCAACGTGCATATGGCCGGACCCAAGGAACTGGTCTGCATACGCTTCTCCACCGGTGAGGAACAATGGCGGGACAAAAGTAATTTGCAGGTCGGCTCGCTGATTGTAGCAGACAATCAAATCATAGCCCTCGGCCAAAAAGGCGAGCTGGCCATCGCCCCGGTTTCCGCAAAAGGCTTCTCCGCAACTGCCCGCGAACAAGTGATCGGCGGACGTTGCTGGACCAGTCCGGTACTGGCCAATGGCAGACTCTACCTGCGCAATGCCAAGGGCGACTTGGTCTGCCTCGACTTGCGAGGGTCCTGAGATGACTGCGCAGGGCTCAATTGCCCTCTGCCTGGCTCTTTGCTGGACGCTGCATGCAGGAGCGGAACCAAGAAAACTGGATCCGCTAAACCAATGGGGTCAATGGCGAGGACCCTTGGGCACGGGAGAATCGCCGCGTGGCAAGCCGCCGACAGAATGGAGCGAGAAGAAAAACATCCGCTGGAAAACTGCCCTGCCCGGCAATGCTCATTCCTCGCCCATTGTCTGGGGAGACCAAGTGTTCCTGCTGTCAGCAGTGCCCCACGGCGAAAAACTAGATGTTCCGGAACAACCGCCCGGCGCCCACAACAACGTCGATCCGGAGAAAAAAATGCGATTCGTCGTCATGGCGCTGGCTCGCCACTCCGGCAAAATCAATTGGGAAACGGTCGTGCGCAATGCCCAGCCGCACCAAAGCGCCCACGAAAGCGGAACCTGGGCATCCGCCTCACCCGTAACAGACGGCGAACGCGTCTATGCCTTCTTTGGCTCCAACGGGCTCTATTGCCTGTCGATCAAGGGAAAACTCCTTTGGGAAAAGGATTTCGGTGACATGCAGGTCAAGCATGGGCATGGCGAAGGAGCTTCGCCCGCCTTGCACGGGGAAACCTTGGTAGTGAACTGGGACCATGAAGGAGACTCCTTCGTGGTCGCCCTCGAGGCAAAGACGGGCAAGGAAATTTGGCGGCAACCACGCGACGAGGTAACTTCCTGGGCCACGCCCGTGATCGCGAAAGTGGACGGCAAGCCCCAAGTAATTGTCAGCGGATCCACCGCAGTACGCGGATATGACTTGTCAACCGGCAAGGTCATTTGGTCATGTGGCGGCCTGTCCAAAAACGTGGTGGCTTCCCCAGTGGTGTCGGATGGTCTGCTGATTGCCGGCAGCAGCTACGAAAAGCAAGCCATGCTGGCCATTCGCCTAGCCGGCGCGAAGGGCGATCTGACAGGCACAAAACACCTGCTTTGGTCACGTCGCCAACGCACCCCTTACGTTCCCTCCCCGCTCCTGCACAACGGACATCTTTACTTTCTCCGTCATTACCAAGCCATACTGACCCGACTCGTGGCCAAGACGGGGAAGGAACCTTCCGGTCCCTTCCGATTGCCCGGGCTACTCAATCTCTATGCCTCCCCGGTATCCGCCGATGGGCGAATTTACCTGACCGACCAACAGGGGGCCACCTTGGTGCTGGATGACAAGGAGGAGCCCAAGGTGGTTGCCTTGAACCATCTGGACGAGGCGATCAATGCATCCGCCGCCATCGCGGGCGACGCGCTTTTTCTTCGCGGCACGCGCCACCTCTACTGCCTCGCCAAGAAATAGGCGTACTGGTAAAAAAAGACGCCAAGGCTCGAAAGAGGTTGCGGAAGCCATCAGCGAGAGCTAGCTTGGATGCTGAATAGAATCATCCCTGAAAGGGAAACCCTAAACCCAAAATATCAGAATTATGAAGAAAGTACTCTCATTCTTTGTTGCGGCACTATTCGCCACCACCGTCTATGCCGGTGAATATCCTGACATCAGCATCAAGGATCTCCAAGCCGCCATCAAGGACGGCAAGGTAGCCGTGATCGACGTCAACGGAGCCGGTTCCTTCAAGAAGGGCCATATCCCCACAGCCATACACTTGGCCTCCACCAAGGACCTCGCCAAAGCCCTCCCCAAGGACAAGAAGACCTTGATTGTGGCATATTGCGGCGGCCCCGGATGCAGAGCCTACAAGCGCGGCGCTTCCGCAGCCGAAAAGCTTGGCTACACCAACGTAAAGCACCTCTCCGCCGGAATTTCCGGTTGGAAAAAAGCGGGTGCCGACGTTGCCAAGAAGTAAGCTTGGCGGCTTTCGAAATTTGAAACGGGTGTCCGGTCAAGCCGGACGCCCGTTTTTTTGGGAAAAGTTGATTAGTTTACCAATCTTTTGGAATACCCGAAAGCGTGTCCTTCAAAATAGCCCGAATTGCCTGCTTTTCCTTGGCTGGCAAATAAGCGTATTCCGGAAGCGGCTTCGCTGAGTCGAGGGCTTGGCCCAGCTTACCAAACACGCGCTCCTTCAATTGAGTGGGCAAGCCGCGGAAAGCCGCCGAACTTATCATGTAACTACAGCGATACTTGAAGATACGCGTGCTCAAGTCGAAGTCACGCAAGGAATGACCGGCGGACGAACGTTTGGCTCGGCTGAGGAAAGATTTCTTCAACTGGGGATCTCCCTCAATGCCATCCGTGGGAAATTTTGCCTCGTCCGCAAAAAGCAGGTAACGCACAAGGGAAGCCGCCTCCGCGTCAAGAAAAGCGCCGGATGCCTCCTGATCGATTTCCGGGACAGCCCTACTCAATACGGCCCGGGCCCGATAAGTCGCCGAAATGAAGCGATTCACAAAGCCCACCTGATGCTCGAAGAGGAGGTGGGCAAGGATATCACTGGAAGGCACCGGATAGCGAGCCGGAGAAAATTGTTGGCCGTGTTCATTGGGAACTTTTGTCAAACCCGCGGGCGAGAGCAACCCCGTGAGATTTCCCCAATGACTCTTGATGCCATGCTTGCCGGTCACATGCCAACCACCGAACCGGTCCGCGAAGGGGATGCCATGACCGGTTTTCTCCTGACGAAACGCATCCAAGCTTCCGCCTCCGGGACCGGGCACCACCGAACTGGCCAACAGCCCGGGAGCGCCGCCGATCTCAGAGGAGGCATGGCAATTCATGCAACGAGTGGCCCGGACAATCGGGGAATGGACCTTGGTACGAGGCGTGTCGAAAATGTAAGTAATGGCACCCCAATCCGGATCAATCCCGATGACCTCCATCTTGCCACCGGGCACCCAGCCCAAATAAAGGTCCTCGCTGAAGTAGACGGCCCTTGGGTTGCGAGGCGAAATACGGCTCAACTGGAGGCTGGTGGTGGAAAAAACCAGCAACTGGGTATGCGAAGAAATATCCAATCCACGCAACAAACTCTGGAGGTAGGCTTTTTCACTACTGTATTCGAAGGCGATCTTTCCTGACTGGAGGTCGTCCTTTATCCGGGTGAAGCGATCGTTCGGGGTTCTCTTGAGATATTCGTGGGGCGGATGGCGAAAACCGGGGAATTCCGGTTCGGCCTTGGCCACAAGCGAAACCAACGGCAAAAGAAACAATCCACAACAAGGATTACGGAAGGATCGTGTAGAAGGCTTCAGATGCTTCATGGACGAATGGATCAAGGCATGGAATCGTCAACGTCTACTTACCGATCCGCCAAACGGCTTTTGCGGTACGAATGAAAAAGGTTCCCTCCGTGACCGCCACGGAAGTCAGAAAGCGATCCTCGAGGTCGTTGCTGGCCAGCGGCTCGTATTTCTTGCCTGCCTTGAAGACAAAGGTTTTGCCCGACTCGTCGCTCAGGTAAATCCGGCCGACTGCGAGCAAGAGGGAAGCCGAGCATGCCCCCGAGACGCGTTCCTTCCAATGCAACTCGCCGGTCTTTGCGTCGAGGCAGGACACCACACCGTTGTCGGCTGCCATGAACAAAAGGCCATCAGTCACTATCACCGAAGAACTGTGCGGTGTGCCCCTGTTCGTTTTCCAAGCGAGGTGAGTCTTGCTTACGTCTCCTTTGCCGGTCGGCCGTATGGCATGCAGTATAGGTTGGTTGAATCCACTGCACACGTAGAGGAGTCCATCGGCGTAAACCGGGCGAGGCACCACTGAATATCCATCAGGATAGTGCAGTTTCCAGAGTTGCTTGCCCTCGAGGTCATAGGAGAAAACGTAATCACTGGCCGGACTGATTATCTGACGCTGCCCTGCGACATCTATGACCAAAGGGGTGCAAAAGGAGAATTTTCTCTTGGCATCGGCTTCACGCAAAGCTTTCCAGCGCAACTTGCCGGTTCGCTTGTCCAAAGCAATCAAGGCAGGTTTCTCGGCTCCATCTGCGCTATACAGCAGGAGGTCTCCCTCGATGGTGGCCGAACTTCCGCAACCGTGAACCGGTGGATATTCGATGCGTTTCTTCCACTTCACCTTGCCATCCAAGCCGAGACAAGCGGTTCCTTGATGTCCAAAGTGCACGTAGAGATCCTTGCCGTCCAACATGGGAGTGGGGCTGGCGTGGCTGTTCTTCTTGTGAATCTTCGGAGCGCTGCCTCCATCCACTCGAAAAATTTCCCGATCCCAAAGTGTTTTGCCATCGGAAGCATCCAGGCAAAGGGCGCGCAAGGAATGGTCTTCGCCATCCGCAACGGCATTGGTCAAGTAAAGCTTGCCATCAGACAAGACAGGGGAAGACCATGCCTCGCCAGGCAATTCCTGGCGCCAGGCAACGTTTTCCGTTACGCTCCAGCGCAAAGGGGCCTCATCCACCTCCGCATGGCCTTGGCCGGTTGGACCGCGAAACTGCGGCCAATCGGCTGCGCCGCCGAAAAGCGGGGGGACTGATAAAAGACTAAGGAAAAGATATTTTGCTTTTTTCATCGTCGAGTAAGGTATTCTTTGGAGAAAGCCACAGTTCTTGGCGAATATCTTCTGCATGCAAAGTACAGATTTATCAATACCGTGAACAAGGAAGACCCAGCATACCAGAACCTGCTTGCTCTCGCTGACGAGGTGGTGGAAAGCACCTGCGCAAAGTTACCGGAGGAAGTTCGGGACAAGGCAAAGGACTTGGTCGTGTTGCTGGAGCCTCGCCCAAGCGGTGACCTGGTTCAGGAAGGGCTGGAGCCTGACTTGCTTGGCCTCTTTAGCGGAGACGCCTACCCCGATGGACCGTCCGACGCCCCCCTGCCCCCACAAGTCCATCTTTTCTTGGAAAACCTCTGGGATTTTTGTGGCGGGGACGAAAAACGTTTCTGCGACGAAACGCGCATCACCTACCTGCATGAGCTCGGGCACTACCTTGGGCTCGATGAAGACGACCTCTTGCTACGCGACTTGGCTTGAGGTTCTCCTGAACAGAAATACCCCAGCTCAACCTTTTGCGCTTTCCTTCATGGACTCAATTTGATTTCATTTCTGCCATGTACCATAAGCAACTCAAACTCCTCGGCGCCTCCCTCTTGGCCGCCGTTCTTGTTCTTTCTTCTGCCTGCAGTGATTCCGTTGGCCCGATCCCGAAGGAATCGCAAATCGAAGAGGCCAAAGTCTCGGCCGAACTCGCCCAGTACGTTCCACAAGATGCCTGGATGGTGAGCGCGATCCGGCTGGGACAGTTGATGGAAAAGATGGACTACGAAGCCCTCGTCCACATGCCCGGTATCGCCGTCCTTTATTCCATGCGAAATAGAGATTTCCAAATCGATCCATTTGATCCAAGCGAAAGGGAAATCGCCGCAATGGTGACGAAGATCATACGAGATCCCGAGGCCGGAAGCGGCATCGACCTGGACCAAGACGCCTACCTTTTTCTGGGAAGCGCGCAAGAGCAGGAAAAGAGCAGAAGCAGCTATTTCAGAACGCCTCCCCTGCCCTGCTTCGGCGCCGTGCTTCCGCTCTCCGACCGAAGTCGCTTCGAGAACTTGTTCGAGGTAATCCTGGAGGCATCGCGATCCAGCGACGACGTGAAAAGGCGCTCCGAAAACAACGTCCGCTATTATAGCCATGCCGACGAGGAAGATTTCTGGTTACTCGCGTTACACGAGGAATTCGCCTACTTTCAAATGTCCTTTCCCGGCAACCAACTGAAGCACGACGAGGTAAAGCAACACATCGCCTCGCCCGAGGGCCCGCCCGCTTTTCTGAAAGATATGTTGAAGCGTCCCTTCGACCTCGCCGTCCACCTCGACTTCGAGGGCATGCTCAAAAATATCTCGCCCGCAATCAGCGAGGGCACCAACGGGGAACTGGATACATTCATGGACAGCTCTTTCATGTCTTGGGCTAAAGGCAGCCACACAACCATCGAGCTGACCGCCGAGAACGGACGCCTCGTCTTGACGGAGCGGTCCAGTTCAGGCAAAGACATGCCCTACGACTTGGTTGGTCCGACGGTGCGTGACTCCATGCTCGATCTGCTTCCAGCCGAATCCATTGCCTCGGCCTCGGTCTCATTGAACATGGAAGGCGTTCGCCGCATGTTGATCGATCTTCAGAAAGCTCTTGGCCCCGAAATGAATGATGAGCTCGACATGCCACCGCTTGACGCCCAGATACCAGGGCTTGGGCTCTCCATCGACGAGGCCCTCTCCGCCTTTTCAGGAGAAATCACCGCCGCCTTGGTCGACCTCCCGGACGAAGACGCCAGAGGACCCCGGAGCGACGTGCCCGAATTCGTGCTAGCGCTCTCCACCGTCGACCCTGCGGGCAAGGTATATCAGGATATTCTCAAGAAGAAATTGCTGGCTCTCTTCGACAAGAACTTGCGGGAAGACATGCAGCAAAGAGCCGGCATCAGTTTGGTGGCGAAGGACAACCGTCTGATCATGGGTTCCCACGGGCAAGCAGCCATCCTCAAGGCAGGCAAGGCCAAGAAACCGTTGGGCGGTGCGAAAAGGCAGCTCCTCGCGAGTGGCTACCTGAATCTCCACGTCGATGCCGAACCCATCGCCCAAGCCTCTGAGAAACAATTCGGAAACAGCCGAAGGCATCAGGACCCAGGGCTAAGAGAGGAAATCGAATACCTGGAGGGACAATTGGAGCGTCCAAACCTTCCGGCTGCCGATGCGCAACGGTTCGAGGAAATTATTGCCGACCTCAGGAAAGAGCTAGGGTCTGTATCATCCGGGCCACGACCGCTCCGCGACGAAGAGCAATTAGTCGTCGATGCCTTCAAACGAATGGAGGGGCTCACTCTCCAAGCCACCAAACAAGGCGAGACCTACTTGGCCGAGGTGGCTCTTTCTCTAGATGACAAGAAAAGCAACGTGCTCAAGCAAACCGGTTCGTTCATTGGTAACTTCTTGGATCCCGCCTGGCGCGACCCCGAAATGCGACCCCGCATAGAGGCGGCCCGCAAACTCGCGGCCAAGAACCCCAAGTATTTTCACAACCACCAAATCGGCACTTGGAAGGATGAATGGGAATTCATCAGGGAAGAAAACGAGTGGGCCGGCGAAGAGGCGGCAAGTGACTCTTCCTCGGCAGAACCTGAGGTGAGGGAACCCGAACCTGAACCCGAACCCGTGAAAATTCATGGCGTAACCCGATTTAAATTATATGGGGATGGAAAAATGATCGGCAAAAGCATGGCCATTGAGCCGGACGGCTACTACATCGACGATTTCGAGGGTACTTGGTCGGTCAACGGAAACAACATGATCGGGATGGATAAGCATGGGTTGGTGGTTTGGATGGGCGGTTTCCTTGAACACGACGGTCCAAAGGGGAACAACTATTCCATTACTCGCCCTTTTGAAGAATTTGAAGAAAATGAAAGCGAGAAGGTCGCAGATGACTGGCAACTACCACCACCGCCCAAAGGCTTGCCTAAGCTGGAAAGGCCGGTTCACGAAGAACGGGGCGAGGAAGACTGGGGAGATGAGAGTGGCGAAGAAGCTTGGCCTGAGGGTGCCGAAGTAGAAATGCCTCGGCAGATACATGACCATGATCATGAAGGCCATCGCCACCATGGTGGCGACGAGAGCCAACCCGCAGAACCGGACGTCATCACAATCGAGGACTTGCTCGAACTTGAGGGCGAAGAAGGCAGCCGCGAGCCGAGGCGGGAATAAGTCTAACTTGCGGACGCTCCGCGGGCCGCCAGCGCCGCCCAAGCCGCCGCCAACCAGGCAAGGATGAGAGTGGTGCCTCCGAACGGCGATATTTTGGTGAGCCCCTCGGGTCCACCGAAGGCAAAGCCATACAAGCTGCCGCAAAAGAGAATCATCCCCGCGAGAAAGAACCAGCAGGCAATTCGCAACCGGCTCCCGAACACTCCGCCCCAATGAAGGCCGGCAAAGCCCAGAACCAACAAGACAACGGAATGCAACTGGTGGTAACGCAAGGCGGCCTCGAAAGCACGCCCTTGGGCGGAATCCGCGGACAATTCCTCGGCCAAGGCATGAGCCCCCGCGGCCCCCAAGACCACTGATAACGCGCCCAAGACACAAGCCACCACCAAAATCATCCTCATGGAGGTGACAATGCATCCGATCGCACGAGACAAAAGCAAAAACGAAACTTTTTGAGCGTTGCCAACGACGACGCCCTCTCTTGGGATAAGTCCAGCTAACCTAATGAGCAAAAACTATGCGATCGCCCAACTGGACGAGGTGGACGGAGTCCCCTGCCCCTGCGGGACCTCCCGTCGCGCCTTTGGCGAAGTGGACAATGCGGTCGCCTCCATGCACTTGGTCGACATCAGCCAGGACAGCCGGGCTCACTACCACAAAAGCATGACCGAGATCTACGTGGTACTCGAAGGCGAAGGCGAAATCGAGTTGGATGGCGAGCGCTTCCCCGTAAAGCCTCTCACCGCGATCTACTTGAAGCCCGGTTGCCGCCACCGGGCCATAGGCGACCTGCGCATCATCAACGTACCGGTCCCTCCCTTCGATCCAGCCGACGAATGGTTCGATGATTGAACCTTTGACCTGAAAAGCAACAAGTGACTTTCTTGCAAGCCCGAACACCAAACCACTGCCAACGCCCATCATGAACGCCTTCCTCTCGAACACCGATCTCTTTATATTCTTCGGGTCACTCCTGACCGTAATGGGGCTCGGCCTCTGGGCCGGCCGAAGCGAGGAAAGCTCGGAAGATTATTTCCTCGCAGGCAAGAAAACCAGATGGTGGGGCGTGGCCGGCTCCATCTTCGGATCCAACGTCTCCGCCAATCACATCGCAGGCATGATGGGCGTCGGGTACGTCGTGGGCTTTGCCCAAAGCCAATTCGAGATAACCGCCATCGCGGGACTCCTCTTGCTTTGCTACGGCTTCCTTCCGGTCTACCGTAAAATGAATATCTATACCTTGAGCGAATATCTGGGCAGACGGTACGACGACCGTAGCCGGGTGAGCTTCGCCGTCATCATGATAGTCATCATGGTGGTTGTGCAAATGGTTCCAGGCTTTTACTTAGGATCCCGTTCCGTGAATCGCCTCTTGCAAGGTGACACCGGAAGCAAGGCAGTGGCCGAGGCAGTGGTCGGGGCAGAGGGCTCGATTACCGAAATAAAGATAAAGAAGGGCGGCAGAAAATATGCCACTGCCCCGCGTGTCGAAATTGAAGACAAACAAGTTGCCACGGCCACGATCGATGCCAACGGAACGGTCACCGCCATCACCCTGACCGATGCCGGCTCTGGCTATGATGCCAAGCAAGCGCCTGCAGTGATCCTAAAGGGCGGCAACTCCAAAAACGCGGAGATTGCCCCGGGCGACGTCGATCCCACCCATTATCAAATCGGCATACTCATCATGGCGCTGGTGACAGGAGCCTACGTCATACTGGGTGGCTTGCGGGCCGTCATAGTCACTGACGTCATCCAGTCGGTCCTCATGCTGGTCGGCGGATTGACCGTTGCATTCATCGTATTTGGATTGCCCGAGGTGGGCGGCTGGTCCGGCATGCGGGAAATGGATGCTGCGGCGCCTCGTGACCTGCAGAAAATGCATCTCTACGAGCCAAGCACTCATCCGCAACTCCCCTGGACCGGTATGCTGAGTGGCCTGATGGTGCTTCATTTCTTTTACTGGGGAACCAATCAGTTCATCGTGCAACGCGCCCTCTCGGCCCGATCGGACCGGGAAGCCCGCATCGGAATAATTACCGCGGGATTCTTCAAGTTGTTGATCCCTTTCTTCTCCATCGGCACAGGAATCGCCGCCTATTACCTCTTTAAGAAAACCAACATGGAGGTGGCCTCCGACGACGTGTTCATCACTTTGCTCACCCAGTACGTGAAGCCAGTCGGGTACGGAGTACTGGGCTTGGTGGCGGCAGGGTTGATCGGTGCAATTTTGTCCACCGTCGACTCCATGCTTAACTCGGCCGCGACAATTATCACCTTCGACGTCTACAAGAAATACCTGAACCCGGATGCAGACGAAAAGAAACTGGTCTGGGTCGGTCGAGTATGGATTGCCATATTCATCGTGGTCGCGGGCTTTGTCTCCATCGCCATCATGGATCCCAATTCCAAGTTGCCTTTCTTCATCTACGTGGCGGCCAACCAAATGAAGTTGGTGTCCGGCTTGGTGGTGGCCTTCCTCGTGGGTATGTTCTGGAAGAGAGCCACTGGCGCCGGCGGCATCGCAGCCATCCTCAGCGGAATATTCTTCTCCTTTGCCTTTGCTCCGATCATGATCGAGGGTCAGCCCTTGTGGCCATCGTTCTACGAACTGACATTGGCCAAGAACGACACCATACTGGAACTTTTCGGACCCAAGCTGAATTTCTTTCACGCTGCCTTCCTCGCCTCCATCATAGCCTTGATCCTGAACGTAGTGATCAGTCTAAAGACCCAGCCTGACGAGGAGAAAGGCAAGTTCACCTGGACCGAACTAGGCGGGCACGACCCCGCCGTGCTCAAAGGCGCGGGAAACAAGTTACTAATAACGTTGGGCCTCTACGTCGCGCTGGCAGTTTTAATGGTCAGCGAAAAAGTTGCCCCCATGATGGCAGGCATCATAGCCGGTGTCTGGACTTGGTACGCATTCGCCAAGGAAGCTTTCGCTGCGGCCAAGCGCTCGCGCGAGGAAGGCGAGTCGACCAACGTGTTCTCGGACGATCGCTTGTGGGCCGGCATTTTGGCGGCCTTGGCCATCTTCATGATGTACTATTATTACTGAGCGAAGAGCTCGCTTCCGTCTCCCACTACAAAATGAGAGGTATTTTGTAATAGCCGAACAGGCTTTCGGAATGGCACAATAATCACAATGGCCAACGAAAAACTAATCGCGACCTTGGCTGACTTGGCCGCCAATCGACGCCTGGGGTTGGAGGCAAGCTCGGTATTGAAACCCTTTCTGGGAGAGCAATACACGCTTCGCTTCGAATTTGGCTCAGCCGAACGCACCTTCGGCAATCGATTGGATTCCTCCTACGAGGGAGGAAAAACCGTCACCTGCAAATTGGAGGGCATCGAGGTAAGCGTCCTCTTGCTTCCCACGGAAAACGACAAGGTAAAAAGCCTGAAAGCGGGAGATGAACTGGAGGCGAAAGTCACCCCACTCGAATTCGACAGTCTCTATCAACGCGCCATCCTGGGCCAAGTTCCCGAGGAAAGCGCCGAGAGCGAATCCAACGAGGAACCTTCATCCGAAAGCGAACAGGCAGTTCCCGAGGACACCACGCCGGAACCAACGCAAGCGAAGAAACCGGAGGCACCGACAGAACCGGCCAAGCCAGCTCCTGCGCCCGAACCGGCCAAGCCAACCCCTGCGCCCGAACCGGCCAAGCCAACCCCTGAGCCCGAACCGGCCAAGCCAACTCCTGAGCCCGAGCCGGCCAAGCCAACTCCTGAGCCCGAGCCGGTCAAACCGGAAAGGCCCAAGCCTCAAACGCCTGCTACTCCTCCGCAGAAGGAGGAAAGTCCGAAATTCAGGATCGAGGCAGGACCTACCAGGGACTCCACAAAGAAACCTAGGCGCAAAAAAATTCCACGGGCAAAACACGCCCCTTCGCGCGCATCCAGATTTCGGAAGCCTTCTTTGCTCAAAATAAAGAAAGCGATTGGGAAGAAAATAAAGCCGCTCAAGCGCATGGGCTCGAAACTAAGGCCACTCAGGCGCATAACTCCATGCCCCAAAGGTCACGGGCCGCTGACTTACACCTACAGAGGGAAACGCTATTGCAAGACATGCGGTTGGCCGGGACGCATAAATTCATTGGGCAACGTAACACCCAGTGAAACGACGGCGGACGCGAGGAACAAAATCGAAGGATGCTGGCAATTCGGGTGCGTCATCTTCGTGTTGATGATAGTCATATCGATCTTCCTTAGCATCATCACCTGACAAGACGCCCTTGTCCCCAGTCACGGGACAGTTGGCCCGAACAAGGTCTTCAGCTTCAAGATCCGTGATCGATCGCAGCCTGCACAATACCGCAAAAGGCTCGGCTGGTGAGCGAAGCTCCGCCAATGAGGCCGCCGTCCACGTCAGGCTGTGACAACAAGCCGGTCGCGTTCTCCGGCTTCATCGAGCCACCGTAGAGAATCCGTACACCGTTGGCAGCATCCTCGCCGAATTGTTCCTGCAAGGCGGCGCGAACGTCAGCGTGAACTTCCTGCGCCATTTCGTCGGTTGCTGTCTTGCCAGTGCCAATTGCCCAGACAGGCTCATATGCGATTACCAAGTTGTCCACTTGATCGGAGGGAAAGTTGGCCAAGCCCACGCTCATCTGGGTGCGTACCACTTCGAGGGTTTGGCCGGCTTCGCGCTGTTCCAAGGTTTCGCCGATGCAATAGATGGGCTTCAAGTTGTTGGCCACGGCCGCAAGGATCTTGAGGTTAACCGACTCGTTGGTCTCCCCGAAGAACTGTCGGCGCTCGCTGTGCCCGAGAATCACGAAGCTGATGAAAGACTGGCGCAACATCTCGGCCGAGATCTCACCGGTGTAGGCGCCAGATGGCTCGTGATGCATGTTCTGGGAGCCGACCGCAACTTGTGACGACTCCAGTTCACCCGACACTTCCGCAAGCGAGGTATAAGGCGGGCAAACAACTACCTGAACGTTTCCTTGAGCGCCTACCTCCGCGTGAATTTCACGCGCGAGGTCCAAGGCCTCGTCGGTGGTTTTGTTCATTTTCCAATTACCGGCGATCAGGAATTTACGGGACATGACGATAGTGTGGTTAGCTTGTCTTGAATTAACAATTAAATGATTGGAGCCAAATTATTTCGTCTCAAGGGCAGCGACTCCGGGCAACTCCTTGCCTTCGAGGAACTCCAGGCTGGCTCCGCCGCCAGTGCTCATGAAAGTCACTTGATCGGCATAGCCGCTCTGCTTGATCGCCTTGACCGAGTCGCCGCCACCGATGATGGAGATGGCATCGCTTTCGGCCACTGCCTTGGCCACCGCAAAGGTGCCTTTGCTGGATCCAGCTATCTCGAACACCCCCATGGGCCCGTTCCAGAGCAAGGTGCCGGCCTGAGACGCTTCGTTGGCAAACAACTCGGCCGTCTCTGGCCCCACGTCGACACCTTCCCATCCATCGGGCAGATCCCCTGACACAATCTGAGTCTGGCCCAATGTCTTGGCTCCGAAATCGAGGGCGTCGGTGACCAGGTTGTCGACTGGCAAAAGAAATCTCACTCCCTTGTCGGCCGCCTTGGCAAGGGCAGCCAAGGCCAAATCCACCTTGTCCGGCTCGCTGAGGCTGTCACCTATCTTCTTTCCTTGAGCGAGGGCAAAGGTGTAGGCCATGGCTCCTCCGACGATCAAGGTATCCGCCTTTTCCAGAAGGGCGTCAATGACCTGTATCTTGTCACTGACCTTGGCTCCGCCCAGAATCACCACGAATGGACGCTTCGGCTGAGCCGTTTTTTCACCCAAGTATTTTAACTCGCGGGCGATGAGGGTACCGGAGACCCGAATCGGCAACCGTTGGGCCACGCCGAAGGTGGATGCATGGGCGCGATGGGCAGTCCCAAAGGCATCGTTGACGTAGGCATCGGCCAAACTGGCCAACTGATCCGCAAAGTCCGGATCATTTACGGGCTCGCCGGGATGGAAGCGCAAGTTCTCCAACAAGGCGACGTCACCGTCATTGAGTTCCTCGAGAGCGGCTTGCACATCGTCACCCACGCAATCCTCCAAAAAAAGCACCGGGCGCTGCAACTTGCCAGCGAGAACGGGAGCTATCGGGGCCAAACTGAGTTCAGGAACGCGCTCCCCTCCAGGCCGCCCAAGGTGACTGGCCAAAATTACTTTGGCTCCTTGGTCCGTCAATTTCCGGATGGTCGGCAAGGCCGCGTCGATGCGTGTGTCATCACTTACTTCACCGTCTTCCAGCGGAACGTTGAAATCCACTCGTAGAAAGACTCGCTTGCCTGACAAGTCGACGTCGTCGATGGTTTTTATTTGGGACATATCACTATTGCAGTTTGCCATTGAATTAAGAAAGGAGGAGGGAACCCAAGGTCAACGGAAACAAGAGCAGGAAAAACTTCCCCTGCTCCAGGGCCCTCACCAAATGAAACCGGATGCTCCTACAACAAGGCCGTGATACGGCCCAACAGGTCTACGCAACGGTTGCTGTAGCCCCATTCGTTGTCGTACCAAGAGACCAACTTGAAGAAGGTGTCGTTCAGCCCCATGCCGGAACCGGCGTCGAAGATCGATGAATTCGGGCAATGAATGAAATCGGATGACACGACCTCGTCTTCGGTGTACCCCAGAATACCTTTGAGGGAGCCTTCGGAGGCTTCCTTCATCTTGGCGCAAATTGCCTCGTAGCTGGTGGATTGCTCGGTCTTCACCGTCAAGTCAACCGCCGACACCGTGGGGGTCGGCACACGAAACGCCATGCCCGTCAGCTTGCCTTGCACCTCGGGAAGAACCAAGCCCACTGCCTTGGCTGCGCCAGTGGTGGAAGGTATAATGTTCATAGCCGCGGCCCGGCCTCCTTTCATGTCGCTGGGCGATGGACCGTCGACCGGCTTCTGCGAAGCGGTGTATGCATGCACAGTGGTCATGAGACCTTCCGTGATACCATAGTTTTCCAGCACCACCTTGACCATCGGGGCCAAGCAGTTGGTTGTGCAGGATGCGTTGGACACAATATCATCGTCGGCCGTCAAGGCATCGTCGTTCACGCCGAGCACGATGGTGCGAACGTCACCTTTGGCAGGAGCTGAAATAATGACTTTCTTGGCCCCCGCCTCAATGTGTCCGGCAGCAAGTTCCTTGGCCACAAATAATCCGGTGGACTCAATCACTACGTCGACTCCCAGCTCGCCCCATGGCAAGGCAGCGGGCCCTTCACGTACTGCGAGGCAACGAATTTCGCGACCGTTGACCACGAGCGAGTCATCGGAGGGCGACTCCACCGTGCCATTGAATGCTCCTTGAGTGGAATCGTATTTCAGCAAATATGCCAAGTTCTTGGCGGGGACGAGATCATTGATTGCAACCACCTCGTACTTGTCGCCGAACAATCCTTGATCGACCAAGGCGCGAAAGACCAAGCGACCGATTCGACCAAATCCATTGATACCTATTTTCGTAGCCATATAATATTCCTGTGTTTTGTTGTTTAAAGGGTGTGTGAAGATGGGTGCAGGATTCGTCTTCCAGTTTCCCGGGAAAAGAGAAAAGGAAATGATATAATCCTACCCTCGTTGGCAAGGCTATTCTATCAATGAAAATTCTGATCCATAATGAAAAAAACGCTCGCTCCTTGCTCTCCCGCAAGTAATCAATGAAAAAGACATATCCAGCATAACGAGAAAACGCCCATCCGTTTCGCAAGATGCGGGTAAATCAAAAATCAACTAGAGGCAGACAAGATGATGAGTGAAATGAATTTGGAGGACGGTAAAAACTGGTCGTTCCTGACCTGCATCGCATATTCCTATATCGCGTTCACCGGCTTGACGCACGGCGATCTCAAGGAAGAGGAATTACAAGTCATACTGAGCTGTCTCAAGGAATGGTCGCCCGCTGCCACCGATGATGAAATCATGGAAGCATGCACAATCGCCCATAGTTGGTTTATCGAGGACATGGAGGAGAATGCCGTGTCGACCAACGTGACGGCCCTTGCCCACAAATTGAACGTCGATGAATTCGAGGGGAATGAGCGGACCAAAAAGTCCTTTCTCGACGACCTCGTGAGGATCTCCATTGCGGACAGTAATTTCGAGGACAATGAAAAGGCCTTGATCATGGTATTCGCCGATGTATTCGGCCTCAGCGAATACCACGTTTGATCACAAAGACCGGGCGTCTCGTAATTCAGGACCAAGCCAAACTCGAACTGTCGGCCAATTTCACTCCAGCCGCAAGTAACTCGTCCAAGGCACCTTGGGTGTCGCCCGGTTGGACCTCCACCCCGCGAATGGCATCGGTCAACACGGTGGTGGCCAAACCTGCATTCACTGCATCCAAGGCAGTGGCCTTCACGCAATAGTCGGTAGCTAGTCCGCAGACCAAAACCTCTGAGATTCCAGCGGCAATCAATTGTGCCCTCAAGTCCGTTCCCTGAAAACCCGAATAGGCATCACTCTCTCGCTCCGTCGCCTTGCTTACCAGGGTCAGATCATCTTGAACGACTAGCTCGGAATGAAACTCGGCGCCAGAGGTGCCGGCCACGCAATGAGCCGGCCACAAACCACCTTGGTCGGCGAAACTGGAATGATCGGCGGGATGCCAGTCGCGGGTAAGGAAAATGGGGTCACCCGATGCCCGAAAGATCGCTATGAGGGCATTGATCGGGGCCACCACGGCATCACCATCTGGCACGGCCAAGGCGCCGCCGGCGCAAAAGTCGCGTTGAAGGTCCACAACTACCAGCGCTCTTTTACTCATGACATATGTTCCTTCAGGTCGATGGGTTGCAAGCGCGGGTTGGGCATCAGATTGCGCCCTACCTTCGCGCAGGGCTTTCCTTCAAGTTCCACCAGGTCGGCAGTGAAATCGAAGCGGCCCTCCAACAGGGAAGACCCCACCCCGTAAGCATCGGCCGGTATGGAAGCACTCTCGAAGGCAGTGATCTTTTCCACGTCGAAACCGCCGGATACCACGATTTTCACCTGATTGAAACCTTCCGCATCCAAGGCAGTCCGCACCTTCTCCACCAAGCGGGGCTGCACGCCGCGCAACTGGTCGGCGTCGGGCTCGTCCTGAAGCGACTTGTCTGTCAATTTCTCCGAGGTGTCGAGCCGCACGCCCCACAAGCGGTCTCCCATTTCGCGGGCCACCGCCAAGGAAGCCCCCACCGAGTCATTGTGAAAATCGACCAACGCGATGAGGTTGGCTTCTGGAAACCGGGCGCTGAACAAGCGGGCCGAATCCACCAAGTCCCCTTCCGCCGCCGCAATCAGGGCATGCGGTATGGTGCCCTCCCCTTCCTCGCCAAACCAAGCCGCTTGGGCATCTGTAGAGACAGCGTACGCGCCAGCAACCTTGGCCGCATGGCCGTCACCTTCCTGCACCGCCCAGTGGTCAAACCTGGCTGGAAAATAAAGTACTGGCTTGTCTCCCGCGGCAACCACCACCCGACTCGCATTGGTGGCTATTTTGGTGCGCCGGGCAAGGACTCCAAGGTACAAGGTCTCCAGTTGGACGAAGGACGGCACTTCACCGCCAATGATCAGGACGGTCTCCCAAGAGGAAACCTCGTCCCCGTCCGACAATGCCTCCACCTGCAAGCTATCTGCGGCAGACTCCCACAAGTCCTCCAACTCAAGCTCCAGGTCAAGCCGCCGCCGTTCGGCCGCCCGCCGGGCAGTGGCATCGCCCGAGGAGACGTCATTGCGCGCCTGCATCCAGTCAGCGAACAAGCGGTCCGCTTCCTCGTCGTCGCGATAATTTCCGGAGCCCGCAGCCAAAATGGCCAAGGCCTCGCTCATGCCGCAAAGCAAGGCATCCTGTTTTTGGAAAATCTGCATCAAGCCAAGTGGCCGGCGATCAGCTGCCTCAAGTGCCTGCTTGGCGCGCCGGAAGTAAACGTCGGTCCGGTAGCCTGCCCGCAACTCGGGTAAAAGAGGAATCCGAAGATTTGGGCTCATGACCAAAACCTACCGAGATCAGAGCAGCGGTCAAGCGCGGTACTGGGATTCTCCCGATGAAAACCTCCGGTATCGAAAATCCTCAGTCCCAACTTCCGCCAATCGCTCGCCTTGCTCGCAATGCAATCGGTTGTGAGCAAAATCAGTCATAGTTGCATGAATATTATGCATACATTTCCAAGAAAAGACCGGAGGCATGAGAATTGCTAAAGGAGGTTTCGTTCAATCATCAAAACGTTAATCAGCAGATCGCCCACTATATTATGAGAGAAAAAAAATACAATGGAACGAAGGCCATTGCTTGGATCATGCTAGCCCTAATGGGCTTGTTTTCATTTGCCACCCTAGGGGTTGCAGAAGACGCAGATTCCGGCAGTGACAGTAACAAGACCAAAGCTCAATCTTGGATTGAAGGAAAGGCCTTGGCCGAAGAATACACTGGCAAGGAAGACGAAGATCCAGACCAGCTCGCAGCCTACCACAAAAGCGGAGACACGGCCTGGATGATCACGGCAACTGCCTTGGTCCTGTTCATGACCCTGCCCGGACTGGCCCTCTTCTATGGCGGTTTGGTGCAATCCAAAAACGTGCTTTCGGTGTTGATGCAGTGCTTCACCATCGCGTGCCTGGCAAGCATCCTTTGGATCACTGTCGGATACAGTCTTTCCCTCAGCGAAGGAAACGGGTGGATAGGAGGCACGGAACAGTTCTTCCTTGGCCACCTGACCGGTGACAGCGACATGGCTGGCGCCTATCCGGAATCGGTCTGGATCATCTTCCAAATGACTTTCGCCATCATTACGCCGGCCCTGATCGTTGGCGCTTTCGTCGAGCGGATCAAATTCTCCTCCGTCATGATCTTCAGCGGTCTTTGGCTTCTGGCTGTATACTTTCCGGTGTGCAACTGGGTATGGGGAGAAGAGGGATGGCTAGGCAATGCCAATGTGATTGATTTCGCCGGAGGTATTGTCGTTCATGCCACCGCAGGTGCCTCGGCTCTCACTTTGGCCGCAATGCTCGGCCCGAGAAAAGGCTTTTCCGATAACCTCAAGCCTCCGCATAACCCCGGCATGGTCATGATAGGGGCCAGTATGCTGTGGGTTGGTTGGTTCGGATTCAACGCGGGTAGCGCAGGAGCAGCCAATGGAGACGCCGGCATGGCAATGTTGGTGACTCACATATCCGCCGCAACAGCCAGCCTCGTCTGGATGTTCATCGAATGGAAGGAAACCGGCAAGCCCGGGTTGGTCGGCATCGTGACCGGAATGGTTGCGGGTCTTGCCACCATCACCCCTGCGTCAGGAGTAGTGGGACCGATGGGTGCCTTGATCATCGGCGCCAGCGCTGGATTTCTTTGCTATTACGCCTGCAGCTTCATCAAGGGCAAGCTCGGTGTGGACGACTCACTTGACGTCGCCGCGGTTCATGGTGTGGGAGGCATTCTCGGCACCTTGTTGTTGGCTTTCCTTGGCGTCGAAGGCGTGCTCGGAGGGCAAGGCATCAACTTCGAACCCTCCGGCGAACAGTTCGCCGTCCAGGCCAAGGGCTGCGCCGCAGCCGTCGCCCTTTCCGTGGTAGCCACGTTTGTCATCGTAAGAATTACCGGAGCCCTTACTAATGGCATCCGAGTCTCTGAAGATGATGAAACAGAAGGTCTGGACCAGTCATCGCACGGGGAAAAAGGCTACACCCTATAACAAGAACCTTGAGAAGGAAAAAAACATGAAATTGATCAAAGCCATTGTGAAGCCCTTCAAGCTCGAGGAAGTCAAGGATGCCTTGGCTGAACTCGGCATCGAGGGAATGACCGTTTCCGAAGTAAAGGGTTTCGGCAGACAAAAAGGGCATACCGAAATATATCGGGGAAGCGAATACACCGTCGACTTCCTACCGAAATCAATGATCGAGATCGCGGTCTCGGACGACATGGTCGACAAGGTAGTCGACAAAATCGTCGAAGCCGCCAAGACGGGAAAAATCGGGGATGGTAAAATCTTCGTTCTACCGATTGGTGAAGCCATCCGCATCCGCACCGGCGAAAGGGGCGACGAAGCCATCTAAACTTCGATCAGAAACAAAACCAAATTGAAAAGGGCCGCTCTTCGGAGCGGCCCTTTTTGGCTTAAAGCGAAGAAGAAGCCTACCGTGCCTTTACTTGCGGTTACGCAACTTGAACCAAGTCGCGCGCAGGAAGTTTCTTTTGGGGATGTCGCAACTACCCGCGTTGCAAGCGGACCTTCAAGCAGTGAATCGTTTCGCGCGCGCTTTTTGTCGAAGGGACCGAGCGGCTACCGATGACGGATGGGGCAGAGAATTTATATCGAGGGTTCTTGTAAGCTCTCCGAGAGTAGCTGGCGGAAGCTTTTAATCGCTAGTTTGCGTTTCCCGGATTTGCCTGTGAACCAATCCCTGATCGAACTTTTTTCGAATTCATTCATATCCTCAATCAAAAATTGACGATATCTGAGTTGAATATCCTTAGCTTTCTGTACGGCAGTTTCAATCTCCCTATTGCTTTGCTTCCTTTTTTTCTTCTTAGCCATAAAGCCAAAGAGCTTGTTCAAGGAAATTCCGGCAACAATTAAGCCAGCAATGCCAGCAGTCATTGGATTGAGACCAAGTAAAGCAAGGCCAGAAGCACCACCCAGTGCAGCCAACCCGGATGTAATACCCACAGCCCCGAAGCCCGTTGTTCCAGCAAAGTAGAGTGCCGTAAGAGGAATTCCTACGGATGCTGCTCTAGAAGTAAGTTCTTCGATGTTTCCTTTATCCTCTAAATCTAGCTCACCGGCCCCGAGTCGGCGCAATGCTTTATTCTCCCAAGCAACCCAATCTCGGAGGAAATCTATCTGATTGGAAGCTACACCAAGTTTATCGACAATACTCTGTGCCATCTTACCTGTCTTGGCATCCTGCTCCTGTTTTTCCACAAAAAGAACATCTTTTGCCAACGCAATACGCATATCTTCATCTTCGAGTACCTCTTTATCAATTGTAATCTTCAAGAGCTTCTTTTGTCGAAAAAACAGAAGATCAAGGATTTCAGCGCGAGTATCAGAGCCTATCCTAAAGGCAGCCATAACTTCATAAATTCGCTTGAGTTCTTTCGTTTTGATAACCCCATCAGCCGCAATAACTTTAGCAAGCTGCATTACATAAGATTTTTTCCTTATAACATTCATGGGTTCTTTTCTTCTAAATAATTTACATTTGCATCAGCAGCAGGAGCGCGACGAGGCTTTCACATTACAGTCCGACCCTACCGCCCTCGCCGCAGCGGTCAAGCACTGCAACTTCGAGCGCGCGTTATGTTATGTTTTCGCCGTTTGGCTCGTTAAAATGGATTCTCGCGGGGCGGAGCGACAGGATGTTTCAACAACCTACACTTTCACCTTATTGCCCAAAATTTTCCGCGTGAGGTAATCAATATAGTACGATATTGAACACAAAGTGGACAACCCCGCCCCCCTCGTGGTGTTTGTATCTACTTTATTTGTGACAGGTTTGTGACAGCTTTCCTGCATTTTCTGTCACAAATATGCCTAAATTTGCAAAATCGGAATGAAGAGATCCAACGCGTGAACCTGCCCCAATCCCTTTTAAAATGGCGGAAGGGGAGGGATTCGAACCCCCGG
>PAZC01000023.1 GCA_002716045.1 Opitutia bacterium | reverse complement strand
AAGTCCGGTTCACACGCCACGATTATCGGAAACGTCATCTGGGGTTGTTACGTAGACGCCCATGGTTCCGTTATCAGAGGTGATCGCCTCGTGTATGCCGACGCCGGGACCGTCCTCCGATACAACGTCTTGTGGAAAAACACATCGGAGGATAGATATGTAAATCCCGCCCTCGTGGGTGGAGGCGTGATTTCCACCGACAACGTAAGCCTCATCCATACCCACCCGAAATTCACCGACTTGGCAAACGGCGACTACCCCCTCGCCTCCGACTCCCCCGCCATCAACGCCGGTCCGCCCGACGCCCAGTACAAGGACCGCGACGGCACCCGCAACGACATCGGCATGTACGGTGGGCACAGCTTCATCCCCGACGGGCGCACCACCAAGAAACCGATCGTTCTATCCATCGATGCCTCCCCCATCGCCGTCCCGACCGGCGGCATCATAACGATCGAGTCCACCGGCGCCGTCCCGAAGTGACCTTGCCGTTTTCGACTCCGTGAAGATCGCTCTGCTTCCTGTCCTCTTCGCCGGCTTCCTGCTGGCCTGCTCGGCGCTGGCCCAGCAGGCTTCCAAGGAAATCAAGCCGCTGAAGCAATTGTTCTGCCCCGTCTACGCCAACCATCAGGCGCACCCGAAGAGCCTGTCGACCGAGCACGAGGGGCGAACCATCTACTTCTCCAAGAAGCGGGCCGTGTCGCGCTTCAAGTCAAACCCCAAGAAATACCTCAAGAACTTGCCTTAGGGGTTTGTTCGGCACTGCGACCCAAACGGTTCACCAAACCTGAAAAAAGATAAGATGACCACCAAGTCCAGGGCGGAGATCAATGAAACGGAGCGTGAAATCTGGGATGGCAACACCTTGGAGCGCTCCAAAATAAAAAGGCTCCGCAGGCACGCCTTTTATTACTCCTACAAACGAGAAGACACTATCCTGAACAAGATACTGGATGACACCTTCAAGGGGAAAAACGTCTTGGAACTAGGGTCATATCAATGGATCAACTGGATAAAGGACAGGGTCGTCCCCAAGAAAGTGACCTGTATCAATATTTCCCAGTCGGAGTTGGAAAAAGGCATCAAGGTAGCGAAAGACCTCCCCTTTGAAATCGATTTTCAGATCATGGATGCCAATGAACTGGAATTTCCCGACGAAACCTTCGACGTAGTGTACGGTGGCGCCATCCTGCACCACTTGGACATAGAACAAACCTTAAGCCACGTGCATCGTGTCCTGAAACCCAATGGTTCCATTCTGTTCCTGGAACCGTTGAACATGAATCCCCTCTACAAAATATACCGGAAGTGCAACCCGCGGGAACGCACCCCGGACGAGCATGCCCTCGTTCAATCCGATTTCAAAATCATCAAGAAACGGTTCACCTTCGAGCACCACTTCTTCGATTTCTTTTCGGTGATCTTCGGGTATCTTTCCCTGAAGTTGTACGGAGACAAAAAACACGATAATATTTTGAACAAGATAGGCCACGGCATAGACGTATTTGTTTCAAAGATTCCCTTCCTCCACGTATTGTTCGCTCGAGTCATACTGTATGGGCGAAAGAAGTGATCAATTCGCTCTAAAGCGTTCAGGCAATAATTGGACCAGAACCGCCATGCTGGACCTCACCCCGCGAAGTACAAACTGTATTGCCGCAACATAGACGACAAGGGAAACGCCCAGCCCATGCCGCGCCCCTTCCGCAAGTCGAGCGCCAACGCCATCCACAAGACCTCCATCACGGTGGAGGGCCGAGAGGTAGTCACTTCGGCGCTTTCGGGGGGCTTTTGCGTCCCGGTGTTTTCCAGTTCGGATCGGGCTCGTGCGACTGGTCCAATAGGTTGGCGGCATGCTTGACCAGATCCGGGCGACGCTTGGCATAATCCTTTTTTTCCTCGAAGTCGAAGGATAGATCGTAGAGCTGGATCGTGCCAGTGAACATGGGCTGGCGAATAGCCTTCCATTTACCGAAACGCACCGCCTGGGAGGAGCCGCGCTCGAGGAACTCCCAATAGAGCCGGCTCTTGCGGGTCCATTGCTTCTCTGGCGGGTTACCCCGCAAGGTGGGCAGGAAACTATCGCTATCGATGTCATCGGGAGCCTTGACCCCGGCCAGTTCGGCGAAGGTCGCCATGCAGTCGCCAAAGTACCACTGGTGGTCGTTGGCGCTGCCCGCCTTAACGGAGCCGGGCCACCACGCGATGGTGGGCACCCTGATGCCGCCCTCGGTGAGGTCACGCTTGATGCCGCGGTAGCGCCCGTTGGAGTCGAAGAAGTCCGCCTTGTGCCCGCCTTCCTGGTGGGGTCCATTGTCGGAGGTGAAGATGACGAGGGTGTCCTTGGCCACGCCTAGCTCGGTCACCAAGTCGAGTACCTTGCCGACGTCGCGGTCGATGTTCTTGATCATGGCGGCGAACCCCTTCTCGGGCTCGGGCCAATCCTTCTTGGCGAATTCGCCGAGGTCGGGCACTTCCATGCCTTGATTGCCGGCCTCGTTGTTGGCGTGAGGCACGTTCATGGCGAAATAGAGGAAAAAGGGCTGCTTGTGCTTTTCCCGNATGAAGCGGAGNGCATCCTCGGCNAAGAGGTCGGGCGCGTACTCGACTTTCTTGACCGCCACCCCGCGGCCAGACTGCGGGAGCTTCGGGTCCTGCCAACGCTTCCACTTCGGGGCCACCTCGTTGCGCANCTTCTGTACCTTGCCGTTGCGAATGAGAAACTCGGGATAGAAATTGTGGGCGTGCCACATGTTGACGTAACCATAGAAGTGGTCGAACCCGACGTCATTGGGGTTGGTGAAGTTGTCCGGCGTACCTACCCCCCACTTGCCCACGCAGGCGGTGGCGTAGCCCGCCTTCTTCAGAACCGAGGCCAAGGTGGGCTGGCCAGGCTGGATGACGATAGGTTGGGCGGAGTTGCCCCTGACCACGGTACGGCCCATGTGCCTGCCCGTGAGCAATACACTGCGAGACGGGGCGCAGACCGTGCAACCCGCGTAGAACTGGGTAAACTTCATGCCTTCTGACGCCATCTTGTCGAGGCGAGGCGTCTTCAAAATCTTTTGGCCAAAGCAACCGAGGTCGCCGTAGCCGAGGTCATCCGCGAGGATCAGTATGACGTTCGGCGNCCGCTCNTTGGCCCNCGCCANNCCGACCAAGAGAAACATGGCCATGGTCAAAAGAAGCCGTACGGCAAACGATAGAGGGTGAAGGAAGTTGNGTTTTTGCATGCAACCATCTTCTGAATAATTGCCCAAAAGGCTCAAGCCAAAGCGTGGGAAAAAGCCCGTTTGTGATATTATACATAACAGGCTCTTGACAACCTGATGACACACCTTAAATGGGTGCGCTTATTTTTTTGCAATTATTCCCATTGAGCCAAGTTCAACCAAACACATGATAAAACCAATTCCCATATCCGCCTACGCCGGAAAAGACAACCGCATGTCCGACGCCGTCTACGAACGTCTTCTGGACGACATCCTCTCCGGGCGCCGCCAAGCGGGCGAGCCCTTGAGCGAACTGGCCTTGACCAAGGTGCTCAAGGTGAGCCGCACTCCGGTCCACAACGCCGTTCTTCAATTGATCAAGGACGGCCTCGTGAAACAGGATCCCAATTGTCGTCCCGTGATAATGGGCATAGAGGCAAAGGACATCATCNAAATCTTCGAGATGCGCATCCTGCTAGAGGGAGAAACCGCCTATCGGGCAGCAACCCGCATAAAAAAGAAGGCTTTTCAAAAGTTAAAGCATCTACATGCCAAGGCAGCGAAACCACAACCTCGCAAGAAGTGGCTTCAGGGATGGGCCGACTACGACGCCGANTTTCACAGAGTAATCGCCAAGGCCAGCGAAAGTCATCGCTTGGCCCATGANGTTTCACGCTACCGGCTCCTGCATCGCGGCTTGAATCTATTTGGCTTCAATGAGGAAGAAGCCCCTTTGGAAACTTTGCAAAATGCAGTCGACGAACACGCTCAAATCCTCGAGGCGATCGAACATGGCAAGGGGCGGGCTGCCCGTAGCGCCATGCATGCCCACCTGCGCCGCTGGCAAAAATTCTTTGCCAAGCTATTTGAAAAGGAAACTGATTCGAAGAACGAGGACAACAGGCTGATCAAGTTCCCCGCCAAGGGTTAACCAAGGAGCTGGTAGTTACCTGCAACAGGGGTTCGGCTACATGGACGGAACTCTTGCCCATGGGCAATTCGAATCCTCATGGCATCCATTAACCTATNCCTGCTTGACCACAAAATCCAATCAAGCAAAGGTCGATGGAAGCGATGTTGCAGCATACGAGCAAGCAATCGGAAAATGGAGCTCGGTGGGCTGAATCGAGGAAGCAAGGGCTCACCCATCGTAAAAAAGCCATTGCCCAAAAGGAAAATTACCCCAAGAAACTTAATTGCATTATAATTAATTAGATAATCTACATTCACTCTCGTCATTTTCCGCGCAAGGAAAACCAATAACAGAAGAAGGCAAAACAATGGCTACAGGAAAAGTAAAGTGGTTCGACAACGAGAAGGGTTTTGGATTCATCGTCCAAGACGAGGACGGCACGGATTTGTTTGTTCATCATTCCGAGACCGAGGGATATGGCTTGAACGAAGGGGATGCCGTCGAATTTGAAATCGGCGAAGGGCGAAAAGGTCCCTGTGCCGTAAGTGTCAAGAAGGCAGAAGCATCCTCTTAGGGCTTCTTTCTACTTTCTTTTCCCGGAACCACGGCCCGACAGATGGGCCTATTGCCTTACTTTGGAGCAGTCGGTTTGCGCAACCGCGGCGGCAAGCGGTTCACGATGGAATGTGGCGGATCGGCATCGGGCACCTTGAGATCCGCCCGATGATTGGCTAATTGCCTGGCAAGGCGCTTTTGGGTTTTGGCGTAGGCCGGGTCGCCGTAGACGCTCTTCATTTCATTGGGATCGGTCTCCAAGTCGAAGAGTTCCCATTGGTTGACGTCCTTTTCGTAGAAATGGATCAACTTGTAGCGCCCGTCGGCCACCCCGTAGTGACGTCGAACGTAATGCCAACCGGGATACTCGTAGTAGTGGTAATAAAAGCTCTTGCGCCAATCCTTGGGTGTCTCGCCCTTGAGCACAGGAACAAGGGAGCGGCCATGCATGTCGGCTGGAATCTCGATCCCTGCGACCTCGCAAAAGGTCTCCGCGAAATCGATCGGTGACACGATGTCTTTGTTGCGACTACCGGGCTTGGCGACTCCGGGCCAACGCACGATCATCGGAGTGCGGAGAGATTCCTCATAGATCCAGCGTTTGTCGAACCAGCCGTGTTCACCGAGATAGAAACCTTGGTCAGAACAATAAATCACGATGGTGTTATCGCCCAAGCCCTCCTCCTTTAAGTAGGCCAGCATGCGGCCCACGTTCTCATCCACCGAGGCAATGCAACGCAGGTAATCCTTAACGTAGCGCTGGTACTTCCAGCGAACCAGGTCCTTGCCCTTGAGGTTGGCCTTGGCCAAGGCCTCGTTCTTTGGATCGTAGGCGGCGTTCCAAAGCTTTCTTTGTTCGGGCGTGAGGTTACCTGGGGCGGTCAACTTGAGGTCGCCTTTGGTCATGGTTTCGGCGATCGTCATGTCCTGCTGGTAGGCGGCAAGCGTACGCCCCTTGTAGTCATCGAAGAGCGTGTCCGGTTCAGGCAAGGTGACGTCGTCGTACTTGTTGAGGTATTTCGGCCCGGGCTGCCAATTGCGGTGCGGAGCCTTGTGCTGGAACATCAGCATGAAGGGCTTGGTCTTGTCCCGCTTGTTCTTCATCCAATCCAAGGCCAGATCAGTAATAATGTCCGTCGTGTAGCCAACGTGATTGATTCTTCCATCTTGCTTTCCGTCACCATCGGCATCCTTGAGCATAGGCGGGTTGTAGTAAGGTCCCTGGCCAATCAGCACCTCCGAGTAATCGTATCCCTGTGGCGCCATGTGGGTACCCAAGTGCCACTTGCCGACCACCGCCGTGGTATACCCCGCCTTACGCAACAACTTGGGAAAGGTCTGCTGGGTGCCGTCGAACTTGTTGCCATTGACCAGAAAACCGTTGGCGTGGGAATACTTCCCGGTCTGGATCGCGGCCCGCATCGGCCCGCAGATGGAATTGGTAACGTAACACTCCTCGAAAAGCATGCCATCCCGGGCCAGTGAGTCGATGTGAGGCGTGGGACAATGCTCCTTCAGCCAGGAATTGTAGGCACCGATCGCTTGGTAGGCATGATCGTCCGTGAACATGAACAAGATATTTGGTCGCTTGTCTGCAAAAGACAGCGAGCAAAAAGTGGAAAGAAGCAAGATCGAGGTAATGGGGAATCGCATGGAGAAATTTCTTTATGAGATCGTTCTAAATAAGCAAAACAAATGAACTGGCGCGTTAAGAAAACATTACCTTCAGAGAGAATTACGCACTTGAAAAAATTGAGGGGAAAGACAGATTTTCCAAGCGTTGCCGATTACTCTTATGCGCATCAAACTCATCCTAGCGCTGTCTCTTTTTATACTGCAATGCCAAGCATTGACAGCTGAAGAAGTGGCCACTCACGAATTGGAACCCTTGGTGGTGACGGCACGGGGAGGTTTCGCCGAGCCCTTGGGCAAAACGCCTTGGGCGGTTTCATCGCTCGATGCAGGCACATTATCCGTCCACGCGCGCAGCATGCCGGAAGCCTTGACCGGCTTGCCATCCGTGATGGTGCAAAAAACCGCGTTGGGCCAGTCCTCCCCTTATCTGCGTGGACTCACGGGCTATCACAACGTGCTCCTTGTGGATGGCATACGGCTCAATCATTCAGCCATGCGTTCTGGGCCCAACCAGTACTGGAGCACGGTCGAGCTCCTCGGAAGCGGACGCCTCGAATTAATCAGGGGACCCAATGGCATCAAGCACGGAGCGGATGCCATCGGCGGAGTGGTAAACGCCCTGTCGGCAAAACCATTCTTCACCGAACAAGGAAGCCAAACGGGAGATCAACTTTTCGCCCGAGTTTCATCCGCTGAATCTTCTTGGGCGGGGCGATTGGGTAGCCAAGTCTCTACCCCCGAATGGTATGCCGAAATAGCACATGCCGAGCGAAGCTTCGGAGACCTAGAGGGCGGACGCAACGTCGGTGTACAGAAGAACACTGGTTACGACTCACGAGGCACAAACCTCCGACTAGCCCGCAAACTAAATGACGACGCCCGCCTCACCTTCGGCTTTCAACGCGCCTTCATGGACGACGTTCCGCGCACCCACAAGACAATCGACGGACTCTCTTGGAAAAACCTTTCGCAAGGCGCCGAGCTTTGGCGCCGTCTCGACCAAGAACGCAGACTGTCTTATGGTCGCCTCTCATGGGAAGACGGAGGAGGCTTGACCGATTCCGGTTCCGTCACCCTGAGCCTTCATCAACACGAACAGGATAGAAACCGAATGAAGGCAAGCGGAGGGGAAATACAACGCTTCGACCTCGATGACGTCGGACTTTCCGCCCGCTTCGAAGCGGATGGCCCTGAAAATGGACGCCTTGCCTACGGGGTCGAATTCCATCGGGAATCACTCACTTCCTCCGCTTACAAGGTAACTGCCGCTCAAGTTTTCGATGAAACACTCACCCAAGGCCCTTTGGCAGCAATCGCCGACTATAAGCGCCTTGCCTTTTACCTGAGCAACACCTTCGAAACCGAAACTGGCCTTATCCTCGAGCCAGGGATCCGTTACTCTCAAGTGGAAGTCGAGGTGGACGAGTGGTACAAATCAACTGCCAACGGCACGGCCTTGGAGAATCCCTTTTCCAAGGATTACGAGGAAATGGTGGGCTCCCTCAGGGTTTCAAAGGAACTGGAAGATGGAAGCTTCGTCTATGCCGGATTATCCCAAGGCTTTCGCCCCCCCAGCCTGTACGACCTCACCTCCACCGATGAAACCAGCGTGGAGGAAACACCCGACATAAAACTCGAGCCCGAGAACTTCATGCAAGCCGAAATTGGAATCCGAGGCGGGTCCGGTTTATGGGCCTGGCATCTATCAGTTTATCGCACTTGGATCGACGACATGATAATACGCTCGCCCAAGAACGCCGCCGGATCAACCATGATCAAAGCCAATGGCGATGGTTTCATCGAGGGAATCGAGGCCAACCTGCAATATGACTGGAACAAGCAATGGCAAACCAGGGCCGCATTCTCCTGGATGGTTGCCGAAGTGGAGCAACTGCTGCTCGATGCCACGGGAAACGTCTCAGTGGATGGCTCAAACTACAGCACCATTGACCGGGCACCCGACCGCCTCATGCCCACCCAGTTGCATCTTGTCACCCGTTATGAGCCAAACGGTTCGAATTGGTGGGTGGAAGGCACTGCATTGGCCGTCGATGACGGAGACAGGCTTTCGCTCAAGGACGAAAGAGACACTTCACGCATCCCCGGCGACGGAACGCCCGGTTATCTTCTTTTCGGTCTCAGAACAGGCAAAACTCTGGGAGAAGATTCCTCCGTATTTCTCGCTGCGGAAAACCTCGGCGACGTAGATTACCGCGTGCATGGCTCCGGCCTAAATGGCCCCGGACGCAACTTTGTACTCAGCTTCCGACACTCCTTCTAAAGGGAATTTGAATTGACCCCAAGAAAGGCGCGAGCGATTCTTGGAAGAGGTGGATTGCATGCGATTTTGCAAGCCGCTGAGAATTAAACGAAGCCAAGAAATGACAGGACCCAGCTTTTCCAGGAGAAGGTTGTTGCAAGCCGCGGGATTGGGCGCTGTGAACTTGACTGTTCCCGGCTTGGTTTTCGGCAAGGACAAGGTAAACTCCTCAGGCAACGCGGTGGCCTCCAAGAAGTCCTGCATCTTCGTGCTCCTCTGCGGTGGTCCCAGTCACGTCGACACCTGGGACATGAAACCCGACGCTCCTTCCGAGTACAGAGGTCCCTACAAGACTATTCCCACCAAGGTACCAGGTTTGCACCTTAACGAGATGCACACCCAACTGGCCAAGATCACCAACCAGTTCTCCCTAATCCGCTCGGTGACCCACCCCGGCGGCATCAGCAACCACTTCGACGCCATGCACAATCTGCTCAGCGGGCAGTCCGAGAAGCGGGTGCAACAAGGCGTGCCCGACGATTCACCATACATCGGGTCCGTAGTGGCCAAACATCTTCCCAGCAAACGCAACTTGGTTTCCAATGCCTGGCTGATCAAATGCGTTGGACGACCGGTCTTTTGCGCTCCCAACCTTTCCACGGGAGGCTATCTTGGCTCTCCCTATGCTCCTGTTTTCGTGGGGTCAGCCGACAACCACCCGGCCATGCCCAACTTCAAGGCCCCTCAAATTTACGAGACAACTGATCCCGATCGCTTGAGCAATCGACGAAGCTTGCTCGACGGCATCGATCCCGACGCCCTCAACGACCCCAACGTAAAGGATTGGCAAAACCTGCGCGAAATGGCTTTCGATGGCATGACCCGACAGGAAGGTCGAGAAGCCTTCGAATTACATCGGGAACCCACCAAGACGCGTGAACTGTACGGCATGAACCCTCTCGGCCAAAACCTTTTGCTGGCCCGCCGCATGGTGGAGGCAGGAGTTCGCTTCGTGACCGTCAATGGATGGACGGGGCAAGCCGACCACGACAAGAAAGGGCCACCTAGCTCGAGCTGGGATATGCACGGCGGCAACATGGGTATGGGGAATGCCTTCGGCAACGGCTCTTATGGCATGGGCTTCTGCCTGCCACGCTTGGACCAAGCCCTCTACGGACTGTTCACCGACATGAAGTCCCGAGGCTTGCTGGAGGATACCCTGGTCGTGGTCATGGGCGAATTTGGCCGCACCCCAAAGGTGCTCACCCAGCAACCGCCGGGGCGTCAACACTGGCCCCAATGCTTTTCCGCTATTCTCGCCGGAAGCGGTATCCGCGGCGGCGCCGTCTACGGCAAGTCAGACAAAATCGGCGCCTACCCGGAGAGCAACCCCGTCCACCCGCAGGACATCCACGCCACCGTACTGCATGCCATGGGCATACCCTTGAACGAAGCAGCCGACAATTCTGGCATCGCCCGTCCTTTGACCGCAGGCAAGCCAATTTACGACCTTTTCGGGTAAGGGCTTCCGCCCCTTCAAGGTCTTTTCCTTGCGGGCAGGGCACCAGGCACGTCAGCGAAATCAAATCCCTTCACCGCTTCGGCGGCAAGCGTCCCGATGACGCGTCGCAAGGGGCTCACGTTGGGGCCCTTCTCGGTGGGATGCACCCGGTTGCAAAGAAAGATAACGAAAGTCTTTGAGAACGGGTCGATCCAGATGGATGTACCCGTAAAGCCAGTGTGACCGTAGGAACCCAAGGGAAATAACCTGCCGCGAGGACTGGAGTATCCCGAGTCGATGTCCCAACCGAGGCCCCGGCGGGGGAGACCGGAGGGCGTTTGTACCGTGGTCATCAATTTCACGGTCTCGGGCTTGAACAGGCGCACCCCGTCCAATTCGCCTTCCTGCAGTAACATTCTGGCAAAGCGGGCGAGATCGGGCGCGGTCGTGAAAAGACCGGCATGGCCCGCGACGCCTTCCGTTTTGCGGGCCCGCGGATCGTGTACCATGCTCTGCAAGGCCTTCCCGTCCTTGACCGTCGTGGGAGCAACCCGGGGGCGCTTCTCAACGGGCGGGTTGTATCCCGTGTCGATCATCTTCAACGGGCCGAAGATTTCCTTTTCGCAAAACAGGTCAAGCCGACGCTTTGTGACGCGGCGAATAATCTCATCCAGCAACTGGAAATTAATGTCGCTATATTTAAACTTTTGTCCCGGCTTGGATTGTAGTTTCTCGGCCACGCACTTCGCGATGCACTCGGCGTGACCGTTCCATCCGGCGAGCGAGATGTCCGGGCGCAGTCCGCTGGTGTGAGTCAGCAAATGGAGAAGGGTGACCTCGTTGCGACCATCCTCGGTGAATTCGGGAAGGTGTTTCCTGACTGAGTCATCAATGCTGAGTTTGGCCCGCTCGTGCAACAGCAACACGGCGGTAGTGGTGGCAACAACCTTGGTCAGCGAGGCGGCATCGTAGATCGTGTCGGGTTTGGCCGGGGAGTGGGTTGGTTCCATGCTTGCCTTGCCGTAGGCCTTAGTGAAATGGACACCGTTTCGCTCCACCCAAAGCACCCCACCCGGCAGGCGCTTCTCCTCTTGAGCCTTGGTGATGGCACTGCCGATGGATTGCAATTTTCGTAGATCGAAAACATCGCCTGGCTTGAGGGATTCAGTCGGCTCAGCGGGAGGCTTTACGGTTCCAGTCGGTTCGGCGGGAGGTTTGCCGCAGCCTGCCGTTGCCCAAAGGCTCAGCGCTAAAACAAATGGACGAAAACCGAACATAAGCCGAAAGTACTTTACGCTTAGGGGAGAGGCAAGAAGCTTGCCGTGAACAGGATGATGGGCAATGATTCTTCATCTGGAAGAAGTAAACCCCGCAACATCACTTTTGCCTTTTTCATCCTCGGAGAATCGTTTGATAAAACACCTGAAAGGATCCTTTTTCCCATTGTTTTTTCTCGCAGTTGCGGGCGGAAGCCTCTTGGCCGAGGAAAAGAAAATCATCTTGAACGAAGGGGTTGCGCTAACAGTCAACGCCCTCGCCAAGAAACAATCTTCCGTCGTATTACGCGGGCACAAAGGCTGGGTCGCGGCCATCGCTTTCAGCCCCGACGGAAAATGGCTCGTCTCGGGGGGCGAGGACGAAACGGTCAAGCTGTGGGCAGTCGATTCCGGAAAGGTGGCCAAGGAATTCGGGAAGGAGGATTCGGCAGTCACCGCCCTCGCCTTCAGCCCCGACGCCCGATTTCTGGCCACGGGTTTCTGGAACGGCGCCGTGAAGGTTCGGAGCATGGCCAACGACAAGGAGACCCTCTACCTAAATGGACATGAGGAAAACGTGACCTGCCTCTCCTACGGACCCAAAGGCAAACTGATCGCGTCCGGCAGCAGCGACGACACCCTTAAGTTGTGGGACGCCAAGACCGGCAAGGAATTGCTGGAAATCGAACAAGGCAACGAGTACGACGTCACCTGCCTCGCCTTCAGCCCGGACGGCAAGAGGATCGTCACGGGCGACGGTGAAAGCGAACTAAAGGTCTGGGAAGTCGAGCAGGGTGACGAGTTGATGACGCTAAGCGGACACGATGCCACTGTCTCCGCAACCGCCTATTCTCCGGACGGCAAGTTCATCGCCTCCGGCAGCCAGGACAACTTGATCAAGATATGGGACGACGAAGGCAACGAAGTTCGCACTTTGCGCGGGCATGCAAGCGACGTCACCGCAATCGCCTACGGACCCAAGGGTAAAACCCTCGTTTCCTGCGCCGAGGACAAGACAGCGCGGATCTGGGACATACAAAGCGGCAAGGCCATCCAAGTTATCAAAGGACATGCCGACCATCTCACCGCCATTGCCTGCTCGCCCGACGGCAAGCGTGTCGCCGTGGCCAGCAAGGGAGTTGTCACCATACATCCCCTTGCCCGAAGAGTGGTCGAATGAAATCCTTGGTTAAAATTTTTCGTGGAATTCCCGCCTTTGGCGCTATTAGAATAAACATTTAGTTAGATGAGCCGAATTGTATGGATCGCTTTTCTTTTTCTGGGCTTGGCCAATTTGGGGGCCAAGGACTGGAAGAACGAACTATCCGAAATTCTGGAAATCCATTGCTATGATTGCCATGGGGACGGGGCCAAGAAGGGCGGACTGGCAATGGACGAACTGTCCGACAAACTGGACGACCCCGCAGTCTTCGCAAAATGGGAACGAATCTACGACCGTGCCTTGAACGGTGAAATGCCTCCGAAGAAGATCAAGGACCGTCCGCAAGCGGATGAACTTAAGCAAATGAGGCTTCAACTTGAGCCTGCCCTTGTAAAAGCTCACGAGAAATCCAAGGGCACCGTGCTGAGGCGCCTGAACCAGCGCGAGTATGAGAATACGATGAATGATCTTTTCGGTACGTCGCTGGAGCTCGGAGGCATGCTTCCCGAAGATGGGCGTTCGCATGAGTTTGACAATGTCGGTGACGCCCTGGGCGTTTCCATGCAACACATGCAAATGTATCTAAAGGCCTGCGATGTTGCGCTGGAGGAGGCTATTGCCAAGACGACCCAGGTGCCCGCCCCCCAGAAGCGCGTGGGCCGTTACACGGATGATAAAAAACTGGACCGGTACTTGGGTGACAACCGGCTCAAGCTTGAAGACGGTTCGGTGGTGCGATTTTCCCCGTACGGGTATCCAACGGGCATGATCCGAACGGCCAACACGCGTGGCGAGGGATTCTACCGAATCAAGGTTCGCGGCTTCGCCTACCAGTCTGAGACCCCGATCACTTTCTCCGTAGGCGCAACGACCTTCAAGCAAGGAGCCGAAAAGCCTATCTTCGGATACTTTTCCTTTCCACCGGGAGCTTCCGGGAAGACGCATGTCGTGGAACTGACGGCTTTCATAGGAGCCGGCTACATGATCCAAGTCGAGCCCTACGGAATTTCGGACTCGGACCTAGGCAGGAGACGCCCGAAGAAAATTCACGCAAAAGAGTATAAGGGTCCAGGACTAGCGATTCACTCGGTGGAAATCGAAGGTCCGTTGATCAGCGAATTTCCATCCGCTGGTCACAAGCTTTTGTTTGCCGGCATAAACCGCGTGGAAATTCCGCCGCGCAATCCGAATGATCGCACAAAGTCGTGGTACAAACCGAAATTTGAAATCAAATCATCCGATGAAAAAACAGATGTCGAAAAGGCTCTGGCCCGTTTGGCTAAGGCAGCGTTCCGTCGACCTGTGAATGCCAAGGAGGTGGTTCCTTATGTAAAACTCTTTGAGGGTGAACGGGCCAAGGGCGAGGCGTTTGAGCCTGCGTTGCGCACCGCAGCGACAGCAGTGTTAAGCTCACCTCATTTTCTTTACTTACGTGAACCGACGGGAGCGTTGGATGATTATGCGCTCGCCAGTCGTCTTTCCTATTTTCTCACACGCACTGCACCCGACGCTGAGTTGCTAAGCCTTGCCCGTTCCGGCAACCTACGCGCCAATCTCCGTGACCAGACCGAACGTTTGCTGGAAGACAAACGCTTCTCACGTTTTATCACTGACTTCACCGAGGCGTGGCTAAACCTGCGCGACATGGATTTCACCATACCCGACCGCACTCTGTATCCGGAGTATGAACCGTACCTACGTTTTTCCATGCCACGGGAGACAGAGGCGTTTTTGCGTGAACTGATCGAAGGCAATCATCCTGTTGCCAATGTCGTGAAGAGCGATTTTGCCATGATCAATGATCGCATGGCCGAGCACTACGGCATCCTCGACGTAACGGGCTCGCAATTTCGCAAAGTGAACTTGCCCGCCGACAGTTGGCGTGGCGGTTTCCTCAGCCAAGGCAGCGTAATGAAGGTGTCAGCCAACGGTTCGACCACCTCACCCGTAGTGCGTGGAGTCTATGTTATGGATCGTATACTTGGCATCACCCCCACGCCACCACCGCCCAATACCCCCGGTGTGGAACCTGACATCCGCGGTGCGACTTCCTTGCGTGAACTTTTGGAAAAACACCGTAACGTTTCCAGCTGCGCCTCCTGCCACAACCACATTGATCCACTCGGGTTTGCATTGGAAAGCTTCGACGTGACCGGCATGCATCGGGATCGTTTCCGTAGTAAAAACGGCGATAAGGTGAACGCCATCGTTCGAGGCCGCAAGGTGGTATATCGCCTCGGACCCGAAGTGGATAGTTCCGGTAAGTTTCTCGATGGCTCGAGTTATCAGGATTTTCGCGCCTATCGTGATTATCTCGCTCAGCATGATGACCGTCTCGCCCGGGCATTTGCCGATAAGCTACTCACCTTTGCCACAGGGCGTGAACTTGGCTTTTCTGACCGCACCGAGCTTGACCGCATTGTGGTGGACACCGCTCCAAACAAACATCGTGTTCGCGACCTCTTTCACCATATCATTCAATCCAAGATTTTCCTGAACAAGTAACGTGAGCTACGTCGCCACCAAAACCTCGCTGAACCGCCGCACCTTCCTCAAGGGCACGGGCGCCACCGTGGCCCTTCCGTTCCTGAGCGCCATGGCGCCCGCCTTCGCCAAGGCCACCCCAGCGCCCAAGCGTTTTGTGGCGATGAATGGGGGCCTCGGCTTTCACGCTCCACACTTCATTCCCACTGATGCTGGTGCGAACTACAAGACGCCCCTTTATCTGCAAAAGCTTGAGAAACACCGGCAGGATTTCACGGTTTTCTCAGGTCTGTCGCATCCGAACTCAAACGGTGCCAGCGGCCACACAAGCGAACTCACTTGGTTAACCAGCGCTCCACACCCAGGGTTGGCTGGGTTTAAAAATACAATCTCAATCGATCAGTTGATGGCCAAGCATATCGGCCCAGCTACGCGGTTTCCTTCACTTACCGTTGGGGCGCGCGGTCAGTCGCTGTCTTGGACAGCCAATGGTGTGCAAATCCCGGCTCAGACACATCCGGCGAAGATTTTTCGTCAACTGTTTTTCAACGGCACAGAGAAGGAGGTGGCCGAAGAAATCAAGGACCTCGAGCGTGGCCGAAGTATTCTGGATACGGTGCTAAACGATGCCAAGACGCTCAATCTGACCCTCGGCGCCCGCGATCGCGAGAAGCTCGACGAATACTTCACTTCGGTCCGTGAACTGGAAGTCCGTTTGCAACAAAAGAAACAGTGGGCCAATCGCCCCAAGCCAAAGGTTAATTATAAGGAACCGCAGGACGTTGCGGATCGCAACGATATCCTTGCCAAGCAACGCCTGATGTACGACCTCATCCTGCTGGCTTTGCAAACTGATTCGACTCGCGTGATCGCTTTCTCAATTGGTGGCATGAATGCCGTACCCAGCAACATTCCCGGCGTGCGCACCGACTGGCACATGCTCTCCCATCACGGTCGTGACGAAAACAAGATCGAGGAATTGGCCCGCATCGAAGCCGCTGAGTTTGAAGTGCTCGGTGAATTCCTCAGCAAACTCAAAAGCGTGAAGGAAGGCAACGGCCGTCTGCTCGATCACACTGCCATCCTGTTCGGCTCCAACCTCGGCAACGCTTCATCACACAGCTGGCGCAACTTACCCATTCTGCTTGCCGGCGGCGGCTACAAGCACGGTCACCACGTTGCCCATGATCCGGACAATAACACTCCATTCGCCAACCTCTTTGTCCCGCTTGCTCAACGCATGGGCTTGGAAATCGAGAAGTTCGGAAGCAGCACCAAGTCGACGATCCGCGGACTGGAGAGTTAATTTTCCTCACAAGGAAATCCTCGCTTAACGGCCGGCTTTCCTTTTGTTCGGGACTAGTCATGTCCACGAATTCATTCATACCACCAAAACGTCTCCTGATGGGGCCGGGGCCGAGCGATGTCCCGCCCTCCGTGTTGAACGCCATGAGCCAACCGCTGGTCGGCCACCTCGATCCGTCCTTCGTCCAGATGATGGAGGAAATCAAGGACATGTTGCGACAGGTCTTCCTGACGGAAAACGACATGACCTTTCCGATCAGCGGAACAGGCAGCGCCGGGATGGAGTTTTGCTTCGTCAACCTGATCGAGCCGGGCGACGAGGTGATCATCGGCGTGAACGGTGTATTCGGCGGACGCATGTCCGACGTGGCCACCCGTTGCGGAGCCAAGGTGACCCAAGTGGAGGCTGAATGGGGCTGCATCATCGAGCCTGACCAAGTGGCGGAGGCCTTGGCCTCGGTGGAGAACCCGAAACTGGTCGCCATCGTGCATGCCGAAACCTCGACCGGAGCCCTTACGCCGATCGAGGAAATTTCCAAGCTCGCCCATGAGGCCGGAGCCCTGCTTTTGCTCGACGTCGTGACTTCCCTGGGTGGATGCCCCGTACGCATCGACGAATGGGAAGTAGATGCCGTCTACGGCGGAACCCAAAAGTGCCTCAGTTGCCCGCCCGGTCTCTCTCCCGTGTCCTTGAGCGACAGGGCCATGGAGTCTGTAAAGGGGCGCCAAGGCGGCGTCCAGAGCTGGTACCTCGACGTCAACCTGCTGGCCAACTACTGGGGAGACGGGGCCCGCGTCTACCACCACACCGCGCCGATTTCCATGAACTACGCCTTGCACGAGTCCCTTCGCCTCGTCCTCGAGGAAGGCCTCGAAAAGCGCTGGGCCCGCCACCAAGCCAATCACGAACGGTTGAAGGCCGGTCTCGACGGATTGGGTCTTCAGTTGACCGCTCAGGAAGGGCATCGCCTGTGGCAACTGAATGCGGTGGGGGTACCCGACGGAGCCGACGAGGCTGGCATCAGGACAACCCTTTTGAACGAATATGGCATCGAGGTCGGAGCCGGGCTCGGCCCTCTCCAAGGAAAGGTTTGGCGGGTCGGGTTGATGGGACATAGTTCATCGGAAGAAAACGTGGACCGTTTCCTCGCCGCCCTGAAATCCTTGCTCTAAAGATATGTCGCTGCCCCGAATAGCAGTCACGACAGGTGATCCCGCCGGGATCGGCCCGGAGGTCTGCCTGAAACTGCTGACCAATCCAACGGCCACTGAAACCTGCCAACCCATCGTGTTCGGTGACCGAGCCGTCTTGGAGAAGGCTGCTACGGAATGCGGTCTGCCCTTTCATGCCAAGGTGTTTTCCTCTTTGGATGAAGCGGAAGGTCCCGGCATTCTTGACTTCGGGGAAATCTCCGCAGGTGACTATCAGACTGGCAGGATCAACGCCGCCACGGGAAAGGCTGGTTACCGCTACGTAACGGAGGCAATCGATGCCGCCCTCGCCGGCAAGGTGGATGCCGTCACCACCGGACCGCTGAACAAGGAAGCACTTCGCATGGCGGAGATCCCTTTTCCGGGCCACACCGAAATCTTCGCATCCCGAACAAAGAGCGAGCGTGCCTGCATGCTCCAGTATTCGGATGAGGTTCGCTGCGTCTTTGTCACCACCCACGTGGGCTATGCCGAGGTGCCCGGCCTACTGACCGAGGCGCGCATCCTAGACGTAATAGAGCTAGCAGCCGAGACCATGGAACGCATTCGGGGGTACAAGCCAAAGTTACTCTGTTGTGGGCTCAACCCCCATGCAGGGGAAAATGGCCTCTTCGGCGAATGCGAAGAAGAAGAAATCATTGCGCCGACCTTGGAAAAGGCTCGCGATCGCGGCATCGACGTCACCGGTCCCCTACCCCCGGACACCATTTTTCTTCCCGCCCGACGCAAGGAGTACGACTGCGTGGTCTGCATGTACCATGACCAAGGTCATATTCCCCTGAAAGCCTTGGCCTTCGACGAGGCAGTAAACATGACACTCGGATTACCCATCATACGCACTTCGGTTGACCACGGCACCGCCCTCGACATCGCCGGCCAAGGGATCGCCAAGCCGAATAGTTTGCAGGAAGCCGTTCGGTTGGCGGGGAAGCTGGCTAGTGAATAAAGCTTTGTAAGCTTGGCGTTGGGCTCTGCCCTCGAAACTCCTTGCCTAAGCACTTCTCGGGAGTAAATGATTCAACTGGAAATGAATCGTTTTCCTACCCTGTTTGTCATCCTTGCCCTTGGCTTGCTTGCCTTTGCCTTGCAAGGCATTGCCGCGGACACCTATCACCAGTGGACGGACGTCAAAGGCAGAACCATCACGGCCACCTTCGTCAAGGCGGACGACAAGATTGTCACGGTTCGGATGCAGGGCAAATTGGCCAATATCCCAATCGCTGATCTCAGCCCAGAGTCTCGAGACATGCTCGGCAAACTCTTCTCGGGAAACAAAGACACTCCCAGCCTAGACAGAAACGCTTTTCTCGATTGGACCGACAAGAAGGGGCGCACGATTCGAGCCAAGTTGGTCAAGATCGTCGCGGACAACCTGACAATTGAACTGGAAGGATCTCTATATGACCTGCCTATCGCCCAATTGAGCGCAGAAACCCAAGCATTGACCAAAACACTCGCCTCCCCGACCCAAAAGCCGGCGGCGCCAAAACCAGTCACCAAGGCAGACGAGCCACAAGAATGGAAGGACGTGAATGGCAAACCCATACAAGCCCGCTTCATAAAGCTCTCCGGAGAAACGCTCACCATCGAGATGAATGGCCAAAACTTCGATCTGCCCCTCGCGCGCCTAAGCCCCGATTCGCAAGCGTTGGCCAGACAAATTGCGGATAAAGCGAACCCGGCACCTGACAAGAGCCAGTCGGAAAAGCCCAGCGACGAACAAATTGCCAAGGCCATGGAAAACGGACCACCCGACCAAGCGGAAATCACCATCGCCCTGAACCAAGGGGTGGAATACTTTCGAGCCTTGGCCGCCAAAGACGAGGAGGGCATGTTCTATCCTCCCATACGCAAGCGAAAGGTCATTGGCCACGTAGACAAGAAGGTGATGTATCGCAAAATCGTCGTGCAGATTCCCGTTTTCGAATGGACCACGATAAACAAGGAAGTTGTTCGTAACGTGAAGGTGGGTGATTCAGGAGCCGTAACTGTGAAAAAGAAAGTGAAAGTCCCTGTCCGGGTACGCGGAAAACAAACCGGCACGAGGCCCCAAAATCGCTTGGTTCGCGATAAAAATGGTACGATCGAGAAAATCCACAAGATACCGCAGTATGGCCCGGGCGGCACGGTTGAATGGAAATCAGGGCAATTGGGACAAAACGCCTTGGTCGTTTATGCCTTGATCAAGTCAGGCGTGGATCCTTTCGATGAACTGGTCACTCGCCCCCTGGAGAGCTTCAGTTACCTCTACAATACCTTCGGTCTGCCAGACTCGACCTGGGATCTCGCCTGGTCCATTTGCGCCTTCGCAAGCTCCGGACAGGAAGATTATCGAAAACTCGCCACTGAAATGGCTGCAAAATTGGCGGGGGCGCAGGTGAAATCTGGACAAGCGGCCGGCCTATGGGGGCCGGTGGGGCTGGACACCGAATTGCTCGGAGCCATACTTTCGGCAAGCGCCGAAACTGGCGCCGAATACCTTCGTTTCAAAGAAAAGTTCGACGAGAACAAGAAGGAGTATGACGAGAACAAGATGAAGGACGCCCTCGAACTCGTTCGCCGGACAAACAACCTCAAGGGACGCTACACCATGACGGCAAAGGAAAACAGCGTCTATTTCAGGGTGCCCTTGAAAGACGAAGGGTTCTCGGAAACACAGGGGCAAGTATTCAATTTCATCGCTTTCCCTCTCTACCTTTACAACCAGACCACCGTCGACCTGGAAACCACTGCAGTTGTTCTGCATGCCTTGAGCGTTGCTTCCAGCGAGGGTGTCCTGCCAAAGGAAACGACGACGCTTCGCCCCAAGGGAAGCCGCCAAACTCTGGGAAGGCCTCGAAGCCTTTCCCAAGTGCTCGCGAGCGCAATGAGCGCCATAGCCAAGGGCCAATCCAAAGACGGAAGCTTTCATCAATTGAACTTCCATCAACCCGTCAATGATTTCGACAAAAGTCTCCTCATTCAAGGTGTCCCAGCCGCCCCCGACACCTTTCCGAAACTGGAATCACCAACAACGATTGTCTCCACCGCCCAAGGCCTTGCCTCTTTCAACGCCATCGGCGCCATTGCCGGCGAGCAAGCTGCTTCCCGATATGCCCGCAACCTACAAGCAGCGTCGAAGCGCATGGCAGAATACTTGCCCACTGCCCTGTTCGTCGACACCAAGCAAACCATTGCATCTTCCCTTTTCGGCCCCTACGACTTTGCCCTCGCCTTCAGTATTCCCAATTCGAAACAAGATTTGCGCACTTGGAGAGATCAAAAAGGAAAGGGAATTCGTGGCATCCTAAAGAAATTACAGGGCGACAGGATTGTAATGGAGAAAGAAGGACGGGATTATCGCTTTCCCCTTTCCATCCTGAGCGAGGAAGACCAAGAGCGCGTTCGGGAGTGGGCATCCCAAGGGGCTCAATCGGCCAAGCTCGCCATCCCCTTGATTCGCTTTCTCGTCGACGGTCAAGGCAAGGACGGCGCCTGGCGGAACACAAGCAGATCCAAGTCCTTGATTAGTTCTTCCATGCGAACAAGAAGTACCATGCTCCCTGAATACACAGGAAGAGGTTTCGACTGGGCCCAGGCTTGGGTCCTACCCGCCAGATGGAACAATTCCTACTATCCCACACCCGCCGGAATAGTGCCTACATCCTATGCGATGCTCGCGCTGTCCAATGCCATGGAATACGCCCTGGAACCCGAGGTTGATGAGTCTCCGGACGACACTCCACCAGGAGACATTAAGACGCAGCCCGAAAACCTCCCCGATCAACAAGCCGTTGTCCAACCGGAGTGATTTCCAAGAGGTTCATTCTTTGACAATGGCTGCCTGCAGGTTCCATTAGCTTGTATGATTGGAACACTGAATTTCCCTTGTACGGACAATGTCATTCGTATCATAATTCAAGGAAAGTAAACTCTGGCTTTCATGCGCGTAACGACTTTATTTCCGTTCCTTCTTTTCCTGCCTTTGCTGGCGGGTACGGAGACGCATTGGTCGCTGGTGCCACCGGAGCGTCCGTCTTCTGGCAAGAACATTGATGAATTCATCGAGAAAAAGCTTTCGGAAAAAGGATTGAAGCATTCCGAAGAAGCGTCCAAGCGCATTCTTTTACGGAGAGTTTACTTGGACGTGTTGGGCCTGATTCCGACACCGGAGGAAGTGGATGCTTTCGTCGCGGACGAAAGGAAGGACGCCTACGAGAAGCTGATTGAAAAGGTCCTCGAGAACCCAGGTTATGGCGAGCGCTGGGCCCGTCATTGGTTGGACGTCGTACGCTACGCCGACAGCGCCGGCTTCGAAACCAACCACGAGCGACCCAATGCCTACCACTACCGAGACTACGTCATCCGGGCTTTCAACGAGGACAAGCCCTACGACCGCTTTGTCTTTGAACAAGTGGCCGGGGATACGGTGGGGGCAGAGACCGCCACCGGCTTCCTCGTGGCTGGCCCCAAGGATATCGTGGGTGGCAAAGANCCNTTGCTCNGGAAGCAACAACGGGCCAACGAATTGGCCGACATGGTGGGCGTGACCGGTTCCGCCTTCCTNGGCTTGACNGTTGGGTGCGCCCGNTGCCACGANCATAAGTTCGANCCCATTTCCCAAGAGGATTTCTATTCCATGCAAGCGGTGTTCGAAGGCGTCTTACATGGCGAGCGTAACGTCCCGCTCCCTTCCGGCATCAAGCAGGAACTCAAGGAGTTGACTGCTCAAAAAGCGATCTTGAGGAGCGAACTCACCCGCTTTCTTCCAAAGTCCAAGTCCAAGTTCGTTCTCATCGATGACGAAAACAAAGACCAGGTCGAATTTCTCGAGAAAACGGCCGGCAAGGGCACGAACCCAAAAGGCACCGAACGAGGCCACCTCAACGACCCAGGAGATGACAAACGCTCACCCAACCTCAGCGGTGGAACCTACACTTGGTGGAAGAACAAGCAAAACCTAGATCTCGCCGTCTACCGCCCCGGGGTAAAAGGTCGCTACCGCATCTGGCTTTCCTGGGGCAGTGGATGGGGAACGCATACGAAGGATGCCCTGTATCAACTTGATGCCGATGGCAATCCCGCCTCAGGCGACGACCGGGAGCCCATCGCCACCATCAACCAGCAGTTGTTTGCCAATGGAGAGGGGAAGGTGATCAACAAACCCTTGTGGAGCGGGTTCCAGGATGCTGGCGTACATGATTTAAATCCAGAAAACGCGATTGTTTTGCGGGGAGGTTCCGGCACGGCGGTGACTGCTGACGTCATCGTCTTGGCGGCCGACGGNNGCGGTAAANCCNNTGTGCNNCCCACCCTTAANCCTCNCGTAGNATTTAAGCGAAACGTCGAATCTCTCTCGCCGGAAAAAGTTCGCTTCGTCCGCTTCACCACCGAGGCCACCAACAACAACAGCGAACCCTGNATCGANGAACTGGAATTNTGGACNNCNGGAAAGGATTCCCGNAACGNNGCNCTNNNNGCNAANNTGACNTCCTCNGGCNANTACGCCAACAACCCNAAGCACAANCTCGTNCANCTCANCGACGGNAAATACGGCAANGATCGCAGTTGGATTTCCAACCAAAAGNGCAAAGGATGGGTGCAACTGGAATTGCCCGAACCTGCCACCATTGATCGCATTGAGTGGGGACGTGACCGGACGGGACGCTACAAGGATCGGCTTGCCACGAAATACCGCATCGAGGGAGCCATCGAACCCGGAAAATGGCGCCTACTGACAAACTCCAATGATCGGCTTCCCTTCAAAGGCGAAAAATCCGCCCCCGCCACCTACGACTTCACGGGACATCCCGAGGAGGAAGCCAGGCGAGGCCGAGAAAAGCTGGCTCGGCTAAAGGAGATCGAGAAGCAAGCCGCCACCCTGTCGAACACCAAGGTCTACGCCGGCACTTTCAGACAGCCGACTCCGACCCGGCTCATGCATCGGGGGGATCCGCTTTCCCCAAAGGAAGTCGTCGCACCCGAAGGACTGAATGTCCTGAATTCAAAACTCAAACCACTCCTCCTCAAACCGGACGCTCCCGAACGGGATCGCCGCATCGCCTTCGCCAAGTGGCTGATTGACCCGAATAACCCCTTGACCGCAAGGGTCATGGTCAACCGTATCTGGCACTACCATTTCGGCCGTGGCCTCGTGGCCACTCCCTCCGATTTCGGGGATATGGGATTTCGACCAAGTCATCCCGACTTGCTCGACTGGTTGGCCATGGAGTTCATGGAGAACGGTTGGTCGGTGAAGCATATCCACCGCCTGATCCTGAATTCAAGAACCTATCGGCAGGCTTCGCTTCCGCGCAAGGACGGTCTGGCAAAGGATGCAGGGAGCGTGCTCCTTTGGCGCTTCTCTCCCCGCCGTCTCGAGGCGGAAGCCATTCGCGACAACGCACTCTTGCTGGCCGGAGCACTCGATCGGACAATGTATGGGCCCGGCTTTCTGCTTTTCGTACCCAACTCCAATTATGCCCGCAACTGGATCGCCAAGGACGAGTTCGAACCCAAGGATATGCGGCGTATGATCTACACTATGCGCATCCGCATGGAGCAGGATTCCGTCTTCGGGGCTTTCGACTGTCCCGACGGTGGACAGGCCGCCCCCAACCGCAGCCGCTCGACCACCCCCATTCAGGCTCTCAACCTTTACAACAGTACTTTCATGGGGGATCTTTCCAAACGTTTCGCCAAACGCATTGCCAAGGAAGCCGGAGAGGATCCTGAAAAACAAATCGACCGGGCCTATGCCTGGACCTTCGGCCGCTCCCCGAAGGAAGAGGAAAACAAGGAAACCCTAGCCTACCTGAATGAGCATGGCCTCCCCGCCCTCTGCAGGATACTCCTTAATGCCAACGAATTCCTTTTCCTGCAATGAGCTCGAATCAACCCGAAAACCTGTCACCAGCAGGCACCTCGCTCCTCAACCGACGCGACTTCCTACGCCATTCGGGCACAGCATTCGGGGGCATGGCCTTGGCCGGATTGCTGGCAAACGACGGTTTGCTGGGAAATCCAATTCGCCCGGAAATCGATCCCGCCCGGCCCTACGCCGCACGCAAGACCCATTTCCCCCCTCGGGCCAAGCAAGTGCTCGTCATATATTGCACGGGCGCCGTCAGTCACGTGGACACCTGGGAACATAAGCCTGAGCTTTTCAAGCGGCACAATACCCCGCTACCCAATGCCATAAACACCTTCCAAGGAGAGAACGGCAAACTCATCAAGCCCATCCGAGACTTCAAGCCACGAGGCTCTTGTGGGAAGATGACCAGCGAGCTGTTACCCGAACTCGGATCCTTGGCAGACGACATCGCCTTCATCCATTCCCTGACCAGCAAGACCAACACCCACGGGCCAGGGGAAACCTTTATGTCGACCGGGTTCATCCTCGAGGGTTTCCCCTCCATGGGTTCCTGGGCATCCTACGCCCTCGGTACGGAGAATGAAAACCTACCCGCCTTCGTTTCCATTCCCGACCCGCGGGGCAACCCGCAGGCCTCAATCAACAATTGGTCCAACGCCTTTCTCCCCGCCCAGTTCCAAGGCACGCCCTTCAGCGCCTCCCAAAAGATTCGTCACCTTTTTCCCGAAAAGGAGTTCTCCGACAAGACGGACCTCGACGGCCGCAAGTTGCTCAAGCGCTTGAACGAACGACACCTCAAGCAATACCCGGGCGACTCCGAGCTCGCCGCCCGCATCGCTGGCTACGAGTTGGCGGCTCGCATGCAAATGTCCATCCCCGAAGTCACCGACCTCTCCAAGGAACCCGCTTCCATCCTGAAGGCCTATGGAGCCGATGACACCACGAACAAGGATCGGGAGGGATTTGCCCGCAACTGCATCCTCGCCCGAAGACTCTTGGAGAAGGGCGTCCGCTTCGTCCAACTCTTCAATGGCTCCTACGCCATGGGTGAAGGCGTGGGAAATTGGGACGGGCATAAAACGATCGAGGCTCAGTACCCCGGACACGCCCACATCCTCGACCAACCCGCCGCCGCCCTCATCCGGGACCTCAAGTATCGTGGCATGCTCGACGATGTCCTCGTGGTCTGGTGCACCGAGTTCGGCCGCATGCCCACTTTTCAAAAAGGAGCCAGCGG
>PAZC01000022.1 GCA_002716045.1 Opitutia bacterium | reverse complement strand
AGGCGGACGCCTTTTCGAAACCAAGGTGGCTCCTTTGCTGGCGAAGCATTGTCTGGAGTGCCACGACACGGGGAACCGCAAGGGGGAACTGGATCTTTCCCGTCGGGTCGCTGCTTTCGCGGGCGGATCGGAGGGGCCTCCGATTGTTCCTGGCAAACCCGAGCGTAGCCTGCTTTGGGAAGTGGTGGAGAGCGACGACATGCCGAAAAAACGGGCGGCCTTGTCCGCTGCGGAAAAGAAGGTGTTACGTGACTGGATTCAGGCAGGGGCTCCTTGGACCTTGGATTACGTCGATGCGGCCACTTACGTCCATGCTTCCCATGGTTCTGAAAACTGGGTGCGCAGACTGACAATCCCCGAATACGTTGCCACGGTCAAGGCGGTCACCGGGGTGGATATCGGAGCCGAGGCCCGCCGTTTGTTGCCGCCCGACATGCGGGCCGATGGTTTCAGCAACACGGCCTACAACCTCAAGGTCGACTTCAAGCACGTCGAGGCTTTCGCAAAGTTGGCGGGGATCATCGTCAAGCGAATGGACGTTTCTGCCTTCGCCAAACGTTTTCACAACAAGCTGACCCTCGACAAGCAAACCCGGACCTTGTTGGAGCGAATGGGCAAGTGGGTGTTGCGCGGCCCCTTGGACGAGCGTGAAATCCTGCTTTACCGAGGCATCACCACCACGATGGCCTCCGGTGGAGCCAATTTCAATGAGGCGGTGGGCAGTGCCATCGAGGCCATGTTGCAGTCCCCCCGGTTCATCTATCGCATGGAGGACCAGCAAGCCGATGGATCCGTCGATGAATATGAATTGGCAGTTCGCATGAGTTATCTCTTGTGGGGCGGCCCGCCGGACGAGGAACTTTACCAGGCCGCCGACAAGGGCGAATTGGGCGACAGGCAAAGGATCGAGGCTCAGGTTCGCCGCATGTTGGGTGACCCCCGCGCCATCGAGCAATCGCAACGCTTTGTCTATGACTGGTTGGACCTCGGGCGAATGGACAACCTGGCCCCGGCTAGGGCAATGTTTCCGACATGGGATCCTGCGCTCGGATCCGACATGCGGGCCGAGACATTGGCTTTCTTCAAGGAAGTGGTCTGGACGAGGAAGCGCCCCTTGGCCGAATTGCTCAATGCCCAAGTCACATTCCTCACGCCTCGCTTGGCCAGGCATTACGGGGTATTTCCCAAGGGCCAGAACTTCGCCCGCTACGACCTTACAAACGTTCCCGGTCGTGGCGGACTCCTGACCCAAGGCAGTGTTTTGACGGTGGGCGGCGACCAAGCTTCCATGGTCTCCCGAGGGCTCTTCGTTTTGCACGAGTTGTTGCGCGGGGTGGTGCGGGATCCGCCTCCTGGCGTCGACACTACCCCCGTTCCAACCAAGCCCGGACTGACTCAGNGCGGCATCTCCACCTCCCGTCTGGCCCAAGCCTCCTGCAGTGGCTNCCATGCCAAGTTCGAGCCCTTGGCCTTTGGCTTGGAGAAGTTCGACGGACTTGGCGCCTACAGTCAGGCGGACAAGCATGGAAACCGCCTCCGCGAGGATGGACAAGTCCTTATCCCCGGTCAGGTCTCCCCCGTGGCATACAAGACTTCGGCTGAGTTGATGAACTTGCTGGCAAGCAGTCCGCGGGTTCACGAGACCTTTACTTGGAAAGTGGTTCAATTCGCCATGGGTCGTCCCCTCGGGGCAAAGGACGCCCGCAGCGTGGCGGACATACACAAGGCTTCGCAAAAAGGTGGTGGTACTTACCAAAGTCTTGTCATCGCCATTATTTTAAGTGATCTTGTAAGAAATCGCCACTCGAGCGAGGAGCCATGAGACCCACACGCATTCATCGCCGAACCTTTTTGCGGGGTATCGGAACAATTGGAATCGGGTTGCCGTTTCTGGAGGAAATGCTTCCTTCCGCCTCCGCTGCAGCTCGCAAGGCGATCCCTGCCCGAGCCTTTAACGTATTCTTCGGCCTGGGTATTCCCAAACCAGTCCAAGAGGATGGTTTTGCCGGGGTGCTGGAACCCTTGAAGCCTCTCAGCGACAAGTTGCTCATTCTGCGCCAAGTCGACCAAGTGCGTTGTGACAAGAAAGGCATCAACGCTCATTTCGATGGCGCCACCGGTTCTTTCACTGCCATGCCTGCGGACGGCGGAGCCAAGGCTGGCGGTCCCTCGATCGACCAGATCATTCGGCACGACCTATATCCGCAAGGCCTTCCTGTCGGCATGGTGCCAAGCTTGATCGCCGGCACCTATTTTCGCCGCAGCAGGGTGGGGCGCTACGTGCACAGCTATGGCCTCGATGGTACGGTGTCGGCGACTATGCAGGAGACCCCTCGTCAACTCTTTGACCGCGTATTCGGATCCATTCCCGGAAACGAGGATCCCGATGCCCGCCGCGAAAGGCTGAAGCGCAGCGTGCTCGATTCTGTCCTGGACGAATACAAGCACTACTTGGGGCCGAATTCACCCTTGGGAGCAACTTCCAAGGGACGCATCTCGGACCACTTCGACCGCATACGCGAATACGAGCAACGAGCCTTCGGCGTCCAGCAGGGATCCAAGGGTGGCCCCCGTATGCCGGCCCGTTCCCTCTTGCCCCACGGCGGCAAGGCCGATCCCGGAGGGGAGGGGATTGACATCACTTTGGAGCAACTCACTTCCGAATGGCGCCTGTTGGCTGACCTCTATGCCTTTGCCATTCAGACCGACCGGGCTCGCTTTGGCTCCATTACCTTCCTGGCGGCGGGTGAGCGTATCCGGCTCAAGGGGGCCTACCAGTACGGTGGCCGCAAAATCTTCGACTTCGACGATGCCGGACAACACCGGGCATCCGGAGCCAAGGGATGCAGTCACGAGTGGTGGCACAAATTCAACGAGAAGAAAGACAACGAGCAACTCAAGGCCCACGTCCACATGAAGATGGGTGAAGTCGCCTATTTCCTTAAATTGCTTGCCGGTCCCGAGGCCCGCGAAGCCAACGGCAAGACGATTCTGGAAAACAGTTTGTTCACAATATCGACTGAGTCAGGGGACGGCCGCCACAACGACTCCAAACGAGAATTATCCGGTGTCTTTCATGCCATCACTTCTGCCGCAGGTCGTTTCAAGACGGGCCGCATTCTCGACCTCAAGGCGGAGGCCATCGACGTCTACAATACCATGCTCACCTCAATCGGGGCAAAGAGACGCCTTGGCGATGCCAAGCGCAAGACGAACCCAGTAAACCAGATCCGGGCCTAGCCCAATACTTCTCCATGAAAGTGTACTCCTTATCGCCCCTTTTGCTAATTGCATGCACTTTATCCGCTGTCGCGGAAGATTTCGCCAGTGGTATCGTGTTTCACGATGCCAACCGTAACCAGAAGCGTGATTCTGGCGAGAAAGGCATTCCCAAAGTGGCGGTGTCCAATGGCGTGGACATCGTGGAAACAGATGCCCAGGGGCGCTGGCGCTTGCCGTCCTCGGATGACGTCATNTTCTTTGTTCTCAAGCCGAGCGGATGGATGACTCCCCTGAACGACCATCTGTTGCCCCGCTTCCACTACATCCACAAGCCGAACGGGTCTCCGCCTTCGCGATATGCTGGCACAGAGCCGACTGGTCCTCTGCCCAAGTCGATTGACTTCCCGCTGCACAAGCAGGAGGAACCGGGCAAGTTCCGGGCCATCTTCTTCGGGGATCCTCAGCCGCGTAACCAGACGGAGATCGACTATATTGCCAATGACGTTGTGGCTGAGCTGGTCGGCACCGATGCCAAGTTCGGGGTTACCTTGGGAGATATCATGTTCGATAACCTCAACCTCTTCGGCAGCTTGAATGGCTCGATTGCCTTGATCGGCATTCCTTGGTTCAACGTCATCGGCAACCACGATCTCAATTTCGAGGCCAAGGAGGACCACCTTTCCGACGAGACCTTCGAGCGTGTATACGGGCCGCCTTACTTCTCGTTCGACTACGGCAAGGTTCACTTCATCGTGCTCGACAACGTGGAATGGTTTCACGATGCCAAGCGTAATCGAAACGCCTATCGCGGTGGTTTGGGGGAGCGTCAACTTGCTTTCGTCAAGAATGACTTGAAGCGTGTGCCGAAAGAGAAACTCGTCGTCCTGATGATGCATATTCCGCTGCTTGGAACCACGGACAGACAGGGTCTTTATCGCCTGATCGAAAAGCGTCCCTACACCATGAGCATTTCAGGGCATACTCATCGCCAAACCCATATGTTCATTGACAAACGAGATGGCTGGCAGGGGGAAAAGCCGCACCATCACATCGTCAACGTAACCGTTTCGGGCAGTTGGTGGAAGGGTGCCAAGGACGAACGCGGCATACCCCATGCCACCATGAGTGACGGGGCCCCCAACGGTTNCTCCCTGATCACTTTCGATGGTCACAAGGCAACCTTTGACTTCAAGGCAGCCCGTTTCCCCGCCAGTCACCAACTGCGCATCCATGCTCCCGTATCCATTGAGGAAGCAGATGCCAACCGCACCCAGGTTTACGTTAACGTTTTCTCTGGTTCCGAGAAGTCCACCGTGAAGTTGCGGGTGGGCAAAGGGGAATGGTCCTTGTTGAAGAAGGTGCGTGAAGTCGATCCCTACTATCTTGCTTTGCGGGAAGCGGAGATAAAGGCCAAGTCAACCGGTTTGCCGATNGGTGGCGGATCTCCCTCCGATCATCTTTGGAAGGGCTCTCTGCCAACTCCGCTCTCTCCCGGTGTCCATTTGCTGGAGGCTGTGACCAAGGACATGTACGGCCGCGAGTTCAGGGCCACCCGCGTCTTGCGGGTTGAGTAGTGCGTTGCCAATCGGTGTTTTACTCCTCAGGAAGACTTTCTTGTTCGGAGATGAGCTTCAGTTCCTTATAGCCCCAACCCCAATCTTTCCGCAAGGTTTCTATTATCGTTTGAGCAGATTCACGTCTGTGTTTGCTCTCCAGTTCCTTGATCCATTCAAGGTATTGGTGGCGGGGAATATCGGAGTTTGCAGGATAGAAAGTTAGTACAGCATCGCGTGCGATCACGGCAAGTTTTTGTCCCAGGCGTTTTGTCCGATGAGTATTGTCTTTCCATAATTGGACCTCTTTTTCGGATTCAATCAAATCCTCTCTTAGTAGAGCGATTTGCTGAGCTTGTCTCCCTGATTGTTTGAGGGCATCAGCAGCGCGCTCCTCCTGAAGCTTGGCCACTTCGATTGTTTCATGCCACAAGGCGCCGGCTTCCTTCATGCCCCATNCCACCAAGGCCAAAGTAGCGATTGTGGAACATACGGCATATCGCCTCCAGAAATGTTCGCGTTTGTTTGCCTTCCCTTTGGCGGCTTCGATGTCGAGCGCCAGTTCTTCGATACGTTCGTCGTAGGGAGATTCCTTGTAGTGTGTTTTTTCAGACATCTTTATCTTTTGCATGATGTTCTTTCTTTCCTTGCACTAGTCTGCGAGCCAAAGTGGTGAGGGCAGGCAGTGCCGGCGGGTCATCCTTGTCCTGAACCGTTTCCACGAACGATTCCAATATCCAGCGATAGAGGTAGGAATCCGCTTCGATATGCATGGTTTCACCCAACTCGCGCAAGGCGACATGCAGGTCTTCGGACATGCGCACTGTGACGGTAATCGTTTTTTTGCTCACGAGCGGTTGCTTGGAGTTAGGTTATTGGGGAGTACGGGACAGAACCTATTCAAACCCTTTCCGCGGCATTCGACGAGAACTTTTTATACGCATTTTCGATGCACCGTGTTGCTTGGTTGATTGGTGCCGTGACGGATACTTCGAGCTATAGTTTTCTCCCATTCAACTCACCGATACGAAAATCTTATCATTGTATGCATTTTTTGATTGTATTCCAATGTATTCTAATGTGCTCTCCCTTCAGTCCTCTGATAATACTTCGCTATTTTCCACGAGCAATGCTCGAAAAAGCCTGGGCGGGCTTGGATTTCTAACGAGTTTTTCAGGGGACTTTTGTTTCTGTGGCTGAATTCAGCTAAAAGCGAAACATGGTACCTAGTTTGAGTGCGGTNCCGTATCCNTGGAGAGAGAGACCGGTTTTTTGGTCTAGATAGCTTTGGTTTACTACGAGAAAGAGCTTGGCTCCGGGTTTGTATTCCCATTGTAGGCGACTGTTTGTACCGACTGAGTCGGAAGCGTTGTCATACTGGATCAAGTTGGAGATAAAGAGATCGGGACTGAAGTTGATGGTAGCCTTGGCGGTTGCTGCCTTGAGTTTCGTTTGCGGAGCGGTTTCCCAATCGATCGTGGTGACCGAGTAATCGACTCCGAATAGAAATTTCTTCCAGATGCTGAAATTCAGGCCGGCCCCGTATCTGGTGCCTGGCGACTCGTATAGAGCACCTCGGCTGATACCTAAGTTTCCNCTTATTTTTCGCTTTGAACTGGAATTGAAAGACAGGGTGTGGTTCCACCACTCATATTTTCGAGATGGCAAGGTGGCTCCGAAGATAGTGAAGGATTGCTTGGGTCGGTCGGTATGGTGATTGGACTCGAAGGAAATGGTGTCGCCGCTGGCAAAGACGAGGCTGACCGGCTGGAATCTTTGCTTCGTGTCGACTAGGTTGTTGCTGGTGTCGGTGTAGAGCTCGAAGCCGTATTCGTGGATACTAGTCTGGAGCCAATCGGTGTCATCGTAGTTGGGGTTGTAGGAGAAATGCGTAACGTATTTGCGGAAGTCGTCTCTGAATACATATCCCATGGCTGGATTGAAGTTTTCTTCCACTTCTGAGAATCCCCCGTAGAGGAGGATGTCTCGGTTCCAGAAGGCGGCGCTTGCGCCGTATGCTCCCTCCATGCCTGAATTGTTGTCTCCATCGAGATAGGAGCCCAGAACCCATGCCTTTGTCAGTAGGTTGTGTTTTTCAAGAAACTCGCTGTTTTGGTGTTGGTAGTCGGCGCCCAAGCTAAAGCTTGTTGCATCGGAGCGCGGGTTACCGAGGGTTGAAATTAGTCCAATGGTAGAACCATTGGTCAAGTTCTTGCGGATGCGCCCTACGAAAACGTTCCTCGGATTTTCATCACCTTCCAACAAGACATCCATCAAGCCGAAATTGTAGCCCTTGGTGCGGCCGGTTACCTTGGCGGCTAAGTGGATGGGCACGACCTCGCCAGTAGCGCTCAACCCGATCTTCCGGCTGTAATAGGGGCTAACTCCGTCGGATGCGGTGAAATCGAAGATGCCGGCGTCCTCCAGGAAGAAGCCGCGTTTTTCGGGGAAGGATTCATTGAAGCGCGTGAAGTTGTACTGGCGATGATCGGCCTCCGCGTCGGCAAAGTCGGTGTTCACACTCAACTGGGTGGTTATGCTTGGGCTGAAGCGGTACCGCAGATCGATTCCGCCGTCGAAGTCGTAGTCCTCTGTGTTCTTCGTGCGGTCCTTGCTGTAGTTGCCGGTCACGAAGGGCATGANGTCGAGTCCAAGACCCTGCTCCAAGCCCTTCAAGCCGAGTAGCGTGCCTGCCTCGGCGGCATTGGCGGCATCCGCTCCCGGTCTTCCGTTGGCCCAGTTGATGGATTCATTCGTGGTCTTGATCGAACGGGCAAAGTTGATGCCCCACTTGGTTGCCTTTTCGTCGAATGAAATGGACTTGAAGGGGATGGCCAACTCCGCTCCCCAACCCCAGTCATGGATGCCACTTCTTGCCGTCCAAACGGTTTCCCAGTTTAGGTTCTGGTTGCGGCCGTTGTCGCTGGACAGCATTTCCACACGCAAGCTGTTGGGGGTAACCAAGAAAACATAGCTGTTTCGCTTGTCATGGAAGGTGTCGAGGACAATGCCCACCCAATCATCGTCAAATGCGGATGCTTCGTTTCCGGCATTGGCGGTGATTTCCTNGATGTTTTTGTGGAAGGACCATATTCCGACGTAAAGGTTTGCCTTGTCGTAGAGCACACGGAACTCAGATGCCTCGGAAGCGGGCACCTTGTCCCCGGGAAAAATCTGAAACATTTCCCCGGCTGGAAGGGCCTTTTGCCAGACCGCGTCTCCAAGGTTACCATCTATTTTGGGGCTAGTCTTGACGAAGGTGGCATGGATTATGGGGCTACCCCGNTAGGTGCCTTTGCTTTCCTCGGCGATCTTCGAGGGTGCCAGCCTCGTCTCTTTGTTCTCTTGCCCAAGTGCTGCCCCTAGCCCCAGTGACAGGGACAGGCAACCGGCGCGCAGCCAGGTCGAGATATGGGACTTAACAAAGTACGTGTCTACTTCCAGGTGTTGTCGGCGAGGGCTTTGCCGTTGGTGGTGAGGATCTGAAAGTGGTGGAATCCCGCTTTCATGCCGGAGTACTTCCAGACGACTTTCTTGTCTTGGGTGACTTCGAATAGTTTCACCTTGTCGCCCTTGGCGTGATAGCTGGTGACCACAGTGTTGCCGTTGGGCAGTCGCTGTACCCCGCAGGCATCGGCGAAGAGATTTTCGCCAATATCCTCGTTGGTCACGCTCCAGACAATTTTCCCTGTACCGTTGATCTCAATGACCCGGTTGCCGTTTGTGCAACCGATCAAGGTATTGCCGTTCTTCAGGCGTATGGCGGTGAAAGGCCAGTCTCGCATTCCGCGCCCGCGATCATCGGTGGGAAACGTCTTCAGCACCTTGCCTGTCTTCGGCTCGTATTCCTTGACCGCGAAGTCGAGCAGATGGGGCGCTATGTAGTTTCCGTTGGGTAATACGCGCAGCATGCGAGTTTGCATATGGACGTTCTTCTTTTGGCAGGCGAGGGGAGTGGTCTCGAGGATTTCCCCTTTGCGGTTTATTATGATTGCTCGAGGTTGCGGGCCCAGTTCGGCTACGAGGAAGCGGTCGCCATCAAGAGGCATCGCGGTACTGACTTCCCGCTGTCCACCCTTGTACTGAAAAAGAATCTTCTTTGTTTTGCGGTCAATTTCGACCACTCCGCCGTTAGGGAAGCCTTTGGTTTTGTAGAGGGCCAACAAGACATTGCCGTTGGAGAGTACCCAGCCATCGCTGGCAGGGAGGTCGACCCGCCAATTGACCTTGCCGTCCTCTCCTACGATGACGGCCTTGTTTGCCCTGCCCACACCAAGGAAGGAGTGAGTTGTCTTTTCGGCATTGACCGACGTTGTAGTGACAGCAACCAGCGCCGCCGAGGCAAACAGGGAGAAGAGGCGAGTTAATTTCATGGTAACGATTGGGATTTAGGGGAAACCAAAAGAATTCGACTACTCTACTGTTGGCGAACCTTAATTTACCGCAGTTTGCGCGGCTTTGCAAACGAAGGGGCCTAGAACACCCAGCCGATACTCAGCTTGAGGTCGTTTCCGTTTCCGTGGTCGAGGATTCCTTGGCGATCATAGAAATCATGCTGCCATGCTAGGCGCAAATGAGTGGTATCATTTACGTTCCAGTAAAAAGCTGGTCCTGCGGATAAGGTTTTCGAGCCATCGTCCTCATAGTGGAAATCGGTTTCCCACAAGATCATGCCATTGCTGTTGGCAGCTTCGAAATTGTAGCCAAGGTTGAGCGAGGAAAAGGACTCGAATGGTTCGTCCTCGTGATAAACCCACCCATTGACGTCAAAGTGGAAATGCCATTGGGCGGTCTCCGTGCCATATCCTAAGCCCAAGCCGTGTCCCCATTCATTGTCGTATACCTTGTATTCGCCCTCCCCCGCCAAAGGAATCCGTAGCATAGGTTTCAATGTCCATGCGCCGCTACGTCCATCAAGGTTGAAATATTTCTTCAGTGGCAAGGCCAGCGTGAGATCGCCCATTCCATTGTCTTTCTGTAACATCTTTCCGCCCGCGCCATCGGGTGTTTCGCGCCTGGCGTTCAGCACGTAGGGCAACTTGACTGTCATGCGGATTGATTTTTTCCAAGTGTAGACACCTTCCAAGTGCAGAATGTCGACTTCTTCGTTGTACCCCGCGTGGGCTTTTCTTTTTCCAAGCAGTAGGTCCTTTTCCGTCCTTTGCTCAAGGACAGTTTGCACCCCCCAACCGCCTGACCAGCGAGGCATCTCGTTCATGATTGGCTCGTCTGCGAAAAGGCCTGAAAAGCAGGTCAGGCCAAGCAAAGCCAAAGCCCAGATAAACCGAAACCGAATCAAGGCTTTTGCTTGGAAAAGGGATGGNNTTTCAGGTTGTCACCCTCAAGAGTGTACCACTCCATTGCGTCGTATCCTGCGTCACCTACTTTTTTCTCGATTTCGTCATGGTCAACTTTCCGACCTTTCTTCACCGCCACGGTGACGAGCTGGGTTTTGGGATCCATGTCGATACCCTTCTTGAATCGCTTCTGATTGACGAAGATCAGTTTGCTCANCTTCAGTCTGATGCCTATTGCGCAGGACAGGCAGCAGAGCCCTTTGACATATAGTAGGCTAACCTCTTTTTCCTTTTGTAGAATACCTTTGGCTGCTTGTGTTCGCACTTCCTGCTTTGCTTCAGGATGTGCTTCAGCGGTAACCTGCAATGTGGAGCTCAGCAACAGGATCGTCACAAGAAGTAATGTCGATGCTTTTTGCATATTTTTAATTTAGGTTATCTACCCCCTTCACGTCAAAGCATTCCAAACTTATCCTTTGCCTTGCAGTTTTCAGGCATTGATTCATGAACCAAGTCCAATCAGCTTTCACTTCCTTTGCCCAAATGTTTCATTGTCTGTTCATGCCAATCCTTTTCTTTCTGCTTTCGGGAGCGTTATCTCTGGTCTTTGGCCAGCAGGTGCCCCTCTTGTCCGTCCCTGGGATCGCGCAGGCCCCCAAGATAGACGGCAAGCTGGACGACGCATGCTGGGCCAAGGCGGCGGTGGCGAAGGATTTTCTTCAACGCCGCCCCGAAGAGGGAGAGCCAGCGACGGAAAAGACGGTTGTGCGGATTTGCCGTGACGATGAAGTCTTGTACATAGGCGCCCGTTGCTTTGATTCGCAGCCCGACAAGATAAGGGCCGGGGTCATGCAGCGTGATGCCCCGGTGAAAGGAGATGATTACTTCTTCATTTTGCTGGATCCTTTCCAGCGGAGTCGGGAAGGCTATTATTTTCGGACCAATGCAAATGGAGCAAAGGGGGAGGCATTGATCAATTCCGACATGCGCCGGCCGCAAATGGACTGGGACACCATCTGGGAAGTCAGATCCCACCGCGACGAGCGCGGTTGGACGGCTGAGTTCGCGATCCCTTTCCGGAGCATCCCCTTTGATTCCACTTCCGATCAATGGCGGATTAACTTCGGGCGATGGTTTTCCCGCAACCAAGAGCGGACGCGCTGGGTCGGAACCACACGAAATCGCCAATGGTTCTCCCTTGAGGAAGCCGGAACCATCAACGGTTTGCTCGGCGCTAAGTCCGGCAAGGGAATCGATTTCAAGCCTTACCTTGCTAGCAAGTGGAGTTCCGAGGACTCGGCTGACGACTATGAATTCGATGCCGGCTTTGACCTCTTCTATCGATTGAGTCCCAGCCTCAAGGCAACCTTTACCTACAACACGGACTTCGCCGAGACCGAGGTGGACCAACAGAAGGTCAACTTGAGCAGGTTTCCGCTCTTCTTTCCTGAAAAGAGGGATTTCTTTCTCGAGGGCTCGCAGCAATTTTCCTTCGGGGGAATCGACAAGAGTCCCTTGGCCTTTCATTCCCGAACCATCGGTCTTTCCACCAACGGCAAGAAAATCGACGTAGTGGGCGGAGCGAAGGTCACCGGGCGTCACGGGCCTCTCGGTATCGGCATGCTCGGCATGCGCTTGGACGATTCCGGCGACTTGCAGGCGGATGACCTATTCGTCGGACGCTTCACCTACGATTTGTTGGAGGAATCCAAGGTCGGGACCATTTTCACCTATGGCGATCCGCAGGCCAATCTAGACAATCACTTGGTTGGAGTGGACCTCAATTTGCGGTCCAGTGAGTGGTGGAGGGAGCAGAGCGTGTCATGGCATAGTTTCTACATGACGACTAACGATGACCTGAAAGGATCAGACGATGTCGTTGGCACTTGGTTTTCATTGCCCAATTATCCTTTTCGCATGGGTGGGCATTGGGTGCGCACGGGCGAAGATTTCGAGCCTGCCCTGGGTTTCGTGAGACGTCGTGGCGGGCAATCTTCCTCGATCCGGTTTTCCTATGCTTTTGACCAGCCTGACAGTGCTTGGTTGGACGACATTTCGGTGGCAGCGGAATATACTCGCTATGATCTCCTTAGTGGTGGGGTCGACTCGGAGGACCTAGAACTGAAGCTTTTCGAAGTGCGGACGCTTGCGGGTGATAGCTACAGTTTGGAACTTGAATTCGAGCGCGAGGTCTTGACCGAAACTTTCGAGATCGTGGATGGCGTGAATCTTGCGGCAGGCGACTATCGCGGAACCGAGTTCGAGTTCGAGTACAGTTCGAGCACGAATCGTCCTGTCTTCGGTGAATTTGAGCTTGGCTACGGCGATTATTATGACGGTACTGCCTTCAAGGCTGAGGCCGATTTGTCGTGGAGACCATCCAAGTTCGCTCAAGTGGATCTTGGGGCAGGTGTGACCAACGCTGACTTGTCCTCGTCCGAATTCGAAGTCTTGACCGGTTCCCTCGGGGTGAGGGTCACCCCCACCACGCGGCTGTCCTTCAACAGTATCGTACAATATGACAACCAGTCCGAGCAAATCGGCATGAATAACCGTTTCCGCTATATCCTGAAATCGGGTAGCGACCTGTTCCTCGTATTCAACAAAGGCTTTGAAAAGGAACTCGATAGTTTCCGTACCTTCAAGACGGAGACCATCGCCAAGCTTGGTTGGACCTTTCAATTCTAGTCGGGCGCTCCATGCAATCGGGCTTGCTCTCGATGTGTTGCATTCAATAGCATTGATCTCGTCGCTTAGCGAAATTCATTTCATCATGACCAAGAATCAACTGTTACTAGCCGCTCTTTGGATCACGTCCCTTGCCGGAACCTATTGGTTGGCCAAAGACACTCATTCCTCTTTGGAGGAAAGCTCAAATGAAACCATTGTGGTGACCGGAGGAGGCGACCAAGGCAAAATCGCCCGCAAGTGGTCTCGCCCATCCGTTGAACAAACCGGCTCGGATGGACAGCTAGAGGAAAAACTCAATGGGCAGGAGATCACTTCTTATGGTGAAGCACTCGCCTCCGCCCTTCGCAATGATGACATGCTTGCCCGCAACTTGCAGGTGGCCGAACTGTTGGCGAACTTGAATGCAGGTAACGTGCAAGCTGCCTTGGCTGCCTTTCAGGACTCTCCGCGTGGCTATCGCAGCGATGACTATTTCCGTCTATTCATGCATGCCTGGGCCAAAATTGATCCGCAGGCTGCCGTGGAATATGCCTATTTCACGGAAGACGTACGCAAGGTTTCCTATGGNGGCNNCATNGCNATGGCCGANTGGGGCNGGCAGGANCCTGCCGCTGCNAAGGCATANTACGATTCNATCGANGGNGAGGANCGAAGCAAGCGTTCCATGTTGGANGGNTTGGTGCGAGGTTGGGCNGATTATGACTTGAAGGGTGCCAGNGANTTNGTNCAAGGNATGGANCAAGGNAGGGAACAGGGCCATTTCCTNGAACTCCTTGCTCGTGAGTTCGTCGAGCAACGTGGCTTGAACGAAGCCATGGAATGGGCCAAGAGTTCCTCCGGGTCNGAGGAGGGCGTCGAATTTGCCTCCAACCTTGTTTCACGCGTTGTCCGTGAGACGGCCCGCANGNATCCGCAGGAAGCGCTCGCCTGGATGGAGCAAAACATGGATTCCGAATTGCTCGACAAAGGAGCTTTCCGTACCTTGGCCAACCGTTTGGCGGATGACGATCCCTTGGCGGCGGCGGCATGGGTGGAAAAGCATTTGACGGACGAACGAATGGACGGGGAAGCTATTTCCGAGGTGACACGCGAATGGGCTCAGCAGGATCCGGTTGCCGCAGCTGAATGGGTGGGTAAGTTCATGGAGGAAAATGATATCCGCATGGATGCCTTGATCACTGTTAGCCGCGAATGGGCCGAGAAGGATCCGAAGGCCGCATTAGAGTGGGCTTCTGGCTTGGAGGAGGATGAGGTTCGCAAGAGAAGTTTGGCCTCTGCGGTGGAGCGTTGGAGTCGTGAGGATCTCGGGGCCGCGGGCGAATGGCTGAATGGGGTCGAATTGACTGAGTCTCATGATCCAGCCGTTCACGTTTTCGCTCAAGTGCTTTCTCGGGATGACCCGAAGACTGCCTTCGAGTGGGCTCAATCCATTCAGGACGAGGAATTTCGCAAGCGAAGCACCATCGAGGTCGCTCGTACCTGGTATCGTCAGGATGCAGAGACCATCAAGGAATGGCTTCCCGAAAGCGGCTTGTCCGAGGAGGAACAGAAAGCTGTTACTAATCCCTCTCGAAGAGACTGGGGACGTGGCGGTCGCGGTCCTGGCGGTGGTGGTCGTGGCCCCGGCGGCGGTCGCCCGCAGCGCTGAGCGCGGTTTTATTTTTTGCAAATTTCTACTGTTCGACTCTAGACCTTGACGCTGTTTTCAAGATAGCCTTTTTCTTTTAATTGCTCTCCTTCCCTTACTCGCATGAATGCAAAATCCCTTCCGTTGTTTGCGACCTTGGTCGCTTCCATGTTCACCTTTGCCCAGAACAACGAGTTCGGCAAATACGCCATGTTCCAGAAAACGGCCAAGCGGGCCGAAGCCGCCGATCCTGTCGTCACCGAACTTCCGCTGAAGCTAGAGAGCGAGATCCGCATTGGCTTGGTCGGCAATACATTGTTTGACCGCATGCATGAGTTCGGTCATCTGGAGACGCTCATCCAGCAGGCCCATCCCGGCAANGAACTTGTTGTNCGCAATTTGTCATGGGCTGCGGACGAAGTGGANCTGCAACCTCGACCAGCCAATTTCGCCGACACCGAGCAACATCTCACCGCCATGAAGGCGGATGTTGTGCTGGCTGCTTTCGGTTACAACGAATCCTTTGCCGGCAATGAGGGTTTGCCTGCCTTTCGCGAGCGACTCACGAAATACTTGGAAGGAGTCAAGGCGAAGGCCTATAACGGAAAGACCGCGGCTCGGATCGTGCTTGTTTCACCCATTGCGAACGAAAACGTCAAGGGAGTGGCGGCGGCTGATCGTAACAATGCTAACATANAAGCCTATATCAAGGTGATGAAGGAAGTGGCGGCCAAGCAAAAGGTGGGATTCGTTGATGCCTTCACTGCGACCAGGAAGGCCATGGTGTCGCCGGGTACCGATTTCACCATGAACGGCGCTCACCTGAATGAAAAGGGGTATCAGGTTTTTGCTTCCACCGTNTTCGAGCAACTCTTTGGCAAGGAGGCTCCCAAGCTGNATGAGAAAGTNCGGGCTGCCGTGGTGGAGAAGAATCGCCAGCACTTCTTTCGCTATCGTCCCCTCAATACTTTCTATTACACGGGAGGTCGCAACCGCAGCTATGGTTATCTGGACTTCTTGCCGGCGATGAAGAACTTCGACATCATGACGGCGAATCGCGATGATCGCATTCATGCCCTTGCCCAAGGCAAGAAAGTGCCTGCACGGATCGACGATTCCAACGTTCCGGCAATGCCCAAGACACCGCAGTCCCGCGGGGCCAACAAGTGGATGTCGCCGGAGAAGGAGCGCGAGGCATTCAAGGTGGATCCTCGATTTGAGGTCACCTTGTTCGCCAGCGAGGAACAGTTTCCCGACATTGCTTGTCCGATTCAAATGCGTTGGGACTCGCTCGGCCGCATGTGGGTCAGTTGCTCCACCACCTACCCCCACGTTTATNCGGGCCGTTCGCCCAACGACAAGATCGTTATCCTCGAGGACCTGGATGGCGATGGCAAGGCGGACAAGTCCACTGTCTGGGCGGATGACCTGAACGTGCCGCTCTCCTTCGAGTTCGGCGATGGCGGAGTCTACGTTTCCGAGGAGCCCCACATGACATTCCTCAAGGACACCGATGGCGACGGCAAGGCCGATCATCGGGAGACTGTCTTGACCGGTTTCGGTTGCGAGGATTCACACCATGCCCTCCATGACTTTGCTTGGACCCCTGACGGCGATCTCATCTTTCGCGAATCGATCTTTCATCACACTCAGGTGGAGACTCCCTACGGACCTGTTCGCCAACAGAACAGCGGATGGTTTGCCTGGGAGCCCAAACTGCATCGCTTGACCGCCTTCGGGACCCATGCCAGCACCAATCCGTGGGGTGTGACTTTTGATGACTGGGGGCAACACGTGGCGAGTTACCCGATCTTCGCCTCGGCCCATCATGCCCTTGATCCCCCTTATCCCGAGCAGCACCCGCGCCCATCCGGACTGCAGGCCTACTCGGGAGTTTGCGGACAGGAGTTCGTTGACTTTCCTAATTGGCCCAAGGAACTGCAGGGCGGCATGGTGAAAGTACGTTACAAGTCGACTAACCGGGTGGAGTTTCTACAATGGAACGAAGGAGACTTTGGCTACGATGAGAAGTACGTCAGCGACATCATATTTTCCAGCAACCTGAGTTTCATTCCGGTTGACCTGCGTTATGGTCCTCGTGGAGCCATGTACGTTTGCGATTGGTACAACCCGGTCAAGGGACACGCCCAGTACTCACTCCGTGACGAGCGCCGCGACCGGAAGTCNGGCAGAATCTGGAGAATTTTCCCGAAGGGGGCAAAGCCTCAAGATCCACCCAAGATCGCCGGAGCCAGTATTGCCGAGCTCTTGGATATCCTCAAGCGACGCGAGTATCGCTATCGTTACTGGGCCAAGCGCGAACTGCGGGAAAAGGATCCTGCCGAGGTCAAGGTTGCCCTCGACAAGTGGGTGGCCAAGCTTGATCACAAGGGCGAAAGATTCCGTCACCACCAAGTAGAGGCCATCTGGGCGTACCGTAACGTCGAGCAAGCGAATTTGCCGCTTTTGCGCGAAGTACTTGCCTGCGACAATCATAATGCCCGGGCGGCGGCCGCCCGCCAGTTGCGTCACTGGCACGGTTTGGCCAAAGATGGAGACAAGCTACTTGCAAAGGCGGGAGCGGATGAAAACGGCCTCGTGCGAATGGAGGCGGCCATCGCCTGCAGTTACGTCGGCACGAAGGAAGCCTTCGCGATCTTGGCGGACGTCACCGAATTGCCTAGTGACAGGCATTTGGCTTATGCCATCAAGACTTCTTTGGGCTCTGCTCCGATGAGGAAATTCTGGGACAAGGACACCGTGGAAAAGACGAATCCGCAAGTGTACGGGTTTCTCTTTAAGCAAAAGGCAGCGGACCAGAGGGCCGAGAAGACGCAGCGAGACAAGAAGTTCGACCGCCAGAAAAATCTGCTCAAGGTAAAGGTTTCCTGCGTCAAGGAAAGGATGCTTTTCTCCACCGCATACATGCTGAAACCCAACTTGGGAGAGTACAAAAAATCTTCGTCCGGAGAGATTCCAGCCAAGCCGAATCAACCGATCCGAATTGAATTCGATAATCCGGATGCCACGCCCCATAACATCGTCTTGGTCCAGCCCGGTTGCCTCGAGGAAGTCGGTTTGGCTGCCAATGAGATGGCCAAGGATCCGGAAGCGGCCAAGAGCGGCCAATTCATTCCTAAGTCTAAGAAGATTATCGTTCATTCGAGGATGCTCAAACAGGGCGAAAAGGAAACCTTGCGCTTCAAGGCGCCGCGCAAGCCAGGCAGGTATCCGTACCTTTGCAGTTTTCCTGGTCATTGGACTATCATGAAGGGCGTTCTCGTCGTCAAATAGGTTAGGCTTCATGAGGAAAGTCTTACTCTTCTCACTTTTCTTTTCTGCGGTTCATGCCGCCGAACGACCCAACGTTATCTTGATNTACACCGATGATCAAGGCTACGGCGATGCTTCCTGCCTCAATCCCGATTCGAAGTTCAAGACACCACATCTCGATCGGTTGGCCCGCGAGGGAATGACCTTCACCNACGGGCATTGTTCTGACACCGTGTGCACGCCTTCCCGTTATGGTTTGCTGACCGGTCGTTACTCTTGGCGCACTACCTTGAAGAGAGGAGTGTATGGCGCCGAAAAGGAATGTTTGATCAAGGATGGGCGTGTCACTCTTGCCTCCTTGTTGAGCCAAAATGATTATCACACGGCGATGGTGGGGAAGTGGCATCTTGGGATGGATTTTCCCGGTACCAAGGGGGAGCGCGACTGGACTCAGCCGGTCAAGGATATGCCGCTGGACAAGGGGTTCGATTATTTTTGGGGCATTCCAGCTTCCATGAACTACGGGGTGTTGGCTTGGTTCGAGGGTCGTTNCGCAAAGGTTCCTCCGANTCTCTATACTTCGAAGAAGCCAAGCAANATAGCGATACAGGATTATCGCATCATGCCTCCCTACCAAAAAACCGCCAAGGANGCGCCCGATCCAGAGGAATCCGATGGGAGGAAAATGAGCTCGAAGTCGAAGGGGCTTGAGGTGGCTCCTGATTTTGTCGACGTGGAATGCCTCGATCGTTTTACCACGAAATCCATCGAGTGGATGAAAGGCAAAGCCGAAGCCGCCCGTAAGGGGAAGCCTTTCTTTCTTTATTTGCCTTACACTTCTCCGCACAAACCGGTAATCCCGATCAAGAAGTTTCTGGGCAAGTCCAAGGCCGGCGCCTATGGCGATTTCATGATGGAAACCGATTGGCACGTCGGGCGCATTCTCAAGTTTCTTGATGAAGAGAAACTGGCTGAAAACACGATGGTGATCTTCACCAGCGACAATGGACCCGAGAAGACATGGACCAAGCGAATCGATCTCCATCAGCACCAGTCCAATGGTATTTATCGCGAAGGGAAACGCTCCATCTACGAAGGTGGTCATCGCGTGCCTTTCTTTATTCGCTGGCCAGCCAAGGTGAAGGCTGGATCCACTTGGAACGAACCTGTGTGCCAAACTGATTTGCTAGCCACTTTCGCGGAAATGGTGGGAGCCAAGCTCCCTCCAGAGGCAGGTGAGGATAGTGATAGTTTCTACAGTGAATTGCTTGGTCGCAAAAGCGGGCTCGCCCGCTTGCCCATGATCCATCATTCCTCCAATGGACGTTTCGCCATCCGTGACGGCCAATGGAAGCTCGTCATGCCACATGCCAANAATCGAGTTGAGCTCTATGACTTATCGACCGACCCATCCGAAAAGAAGGATCTCGCCCAGACCCATCCCGAGATCGTCAAACGTCTTACCGAAAGTATCACGCGCATCGTTCTTTCGGGCCGCTCCACTCCAGGTCCCAAGCAATCCAACGATACTCCCTTGTGGCCAGACGTCGGTTGGATCAAGTCTGGCTCTACAAAGAGGTAATAAGTGAATCTCCATCTGTTGCGACGCAGATCGAGTCTTGCAACTTGAGCCAGCCACCTCGATTAATTAAGTTTCGCCTTTTCAATGATTGCCACGCGCTATTTTCTACCTGTCCTTTTGGCCTTTGCATCTGTCGCTGCTAACGGGGAAAAGCCGGTTGGCCGCTTGCTGTGGTCTTTTGAAACCGGAGGCATGGTGCGTTCTTCTCCTTCGGTGGGCGCAGATGGCACGGTCTACGTCGGTTCTACCGACCACAAGGTGTACGCCTTGGACGGCAAGACGGGTAAAAAGAAATGGGAATTTCTTAGTGGAGGGGATGTCCTGTCGTCTCCCTCACTGGGTACAAATGATACCTTGTACGTTGGATCGGAGGATAAGAAGCTCTATGCCTTGGACACCAAGACGGGTAAAAAGAAGTGGGAGTTTGCGACTGGCGATCGTATTTTTTCATCTCCTGCCATTGGCAAATTTGGTTGGGTCTATTTCGGTTCCATGGATGAAAAGGTCTATGCCTTGGACGGTTTTAGCGGTGAAAAAAAATGGGAGTTTTCCCTCGGAGGCGACATCGGGTCTTCTCCGGCGGTGGCCCGGGATGGCACGGTGTTCATCGGTTCCTTGAACAATAAACTCTACGCCCTCGATGGCACCACGGGTAAAAAGAAGTGGGAATTCGGCACCGCAGGGAGGATTGGCTCTTCTCCAGCGATCAGTCTTGATGGCATCGTCTTGGTCGGTTCAGACGATGACTCTTTACATGCCATTGACAGTAGGTCTGGCAAAAAGAAATGGGCGTTCGCCACCGGTGGCGACGTCGAGTCCTCTCCTTCAATCGGGTCAGATGGAACCGTTTTCATCGGATCCGAAAGCAAGGCGCTTTTTGCCGTGGATGGTCAAACCGGGGCTAAGCGTTGGAGTTTTCAGGCCAAGCTTGCGGTCCGTGGCACACCGGCCATCGGTGCGGATGGCGCGGTTTACTTTGGGTCGGACGACAAGAAGTTGTATGCTGTGTCTGGCGTTACTGGTAAATTGCTTTGGAGTTACCAAGCTGCCGGAAAAATTGATTCCTCCCCCGTGCTTGGCCAGAACGGCGTGTTGTACGTGGGTTCCTCGGACAAGAAGCTGTATGCCTTGCGTTGCGACAGTTCGGGTCCTGCACCCAGTGCCTGGCCTTGTTTTGGTCAAAATTCCCAGCGTTCTCGTTTCCTTGATTTTTCTCGAATGAAATTCCCTTACCTCAATCTCGGCGATTGAGTGCAAATTTCCTTTCTTCAGCTACCGTTGAAGATTTCCATCCTCAACTTTACCTTGTTCAATTACCTAGTCGAAGCATGAAAGTATTCCGTCACCTCCTCACTCTTGTTTTTGTATGCCTGACGAGTGCGCTTTTCGCCAAGCGTCCTAACGTCGTCCTCATNATGGCAGATGACTTGGGGTTCGCCGACCTTGGTTGCTATGGTTCCGAGATTGAGACTCCTAATCTCGATGCATTGGCGGCCAATGGCTTGCGCTTCACCCAGTTCTACAATACCGCGAAGTGCCATTCCTCCCGAGTTTCCTTGCTTACCGGGCTCTATTGCAACCAAGCGGGCAGCAACAGCTTGAGCCGGGGCGCCACCATAGCCGAGGTTTTGGGCTCGGCCGGATATTCCACCAACATGGTGGGTAAGTGGCACCTGAGCAAGCAGCCCACCGATTTTGGTTTTGATCGTTACTGGGGACACCTTTCCGGCGCGACGAATTTCTTTACTGGTGACAATACCTTTCGCCTCAATGGAGAAAACTGGAAAGTGCCCGCCACCCTCAACGGCAAACCTTTCTACGTCACTCATGCGATCATGGACTATGGACTCGAGTTCCTCGACGAGGCCACCCGCGAGGATGACCCGTTTCTTCTCTACGTTGCCTTCAATGCGCCGCACTATCCACTTCACGCTCCGGAGAAGGACGTCAAGAAGTACGACGGGCGCTATGATGCCGGTTGGGACAAGCTGCGAGTCGAACGATATCAGAGGCAGCTCAAATCCGGCCTGATGCCCGCCAAGTACAAGTTGAGCCAGCGCCCTGCTCACATACCAACATGGAAGTCGCTTTCTGCGAAGGAGCAGCAGTGGGAGGCCGACCGGATGGAAGTCTTTGCCGCCATGGTTGATTTGTTGGATGAAAACGTGGGCCGTCTGGTCGATTACCTGAAGAAGAAAGACCTTCTCGATGATACCCTCATACTCTTTTGCGCCGATAACGGGGCTTGTCCTTTCGAGCGCACCAGGGGGCGCGAGCTCAAGCCTTGGGACCCAAAGTCTTACTGGACCTATGACGCTTCTTGGGCGCATGTCGGGAATACGCCCTTCCGCCTCTACAAGCAGAACCAACACGAGGGGGGCATATCTTCCCCGCTGATCGTCCATTGGCCCAAGGGACTCAAGTCCAAGCCCGGATCCATTACGCGCCAGCCAGGCCACCTGATCGATTTCATGGCGACCTTCGTCGACTTGGGGGAAGCTAAATACCCCAAGCAGGTTGGAGAGCGGAAGATCGATCCGTTGCAGGGCAAATCCCTTGCCCCCGTATTTGCGGGAAAGACACGCGAACCCCATGATACCTTGTACTTTAATTTTGGTACCGACAGGGCCTTGCGCCAAGGTGACTGGAAATTGGTGTCTGCCAAGTTGGGTCGTTGGGAATTATTTGACTTGGGCAAGGACCGCACCGAGACCAACGATCTCTCGTCCAAGCATCCCGAACGAGTGAAAGCCATGGCCAAGGAATGGTTTCGCATCGCCGAAGAGGTTTGCCGCCAGAATGGCAGGAGGCTCGCTCCGGCAGGCGACAAGCTGAAGCAGTTGAATTTCCGCAAGAGCCCTGGCTCTGGCAAAAAGCGCAAGAAGGAGAAAAAATGAGGATAGTTTTTCTGCTAGCCTTTACATTAGGCTCTTGGTCTTGGGTTGCCGCCAAGAAACCCAACGTAATCGTTTTCCTGGTTGACGACTACGACAAGTGCGAGACCAGCGTGTACGGTGGCAAGGTCCTGACCCCTAACTTGGACCGCTTGGCCCGGGAGGGCATGACTTTTCTCAACGCTCACGTGACCAGTACTGTTTGCACGCCCTCGCGCTATACTTTTCTCACAGGACGCTACGCAGGTTCGTCTTATTGCGAGGAGTATAGTGAACTGTTCCCCGAGGGTAAGCAGGCCTTGCCCGGTTTCAACGTCGAGTTGGAAGAGGACAACATGAACGTTGGAGCAGTGTTTGCGAAGAATGGATATGCTGCCGGTTACGTCGGCAAATATCACGTCGGACCTGACCCCGGAGACGAGGCAGCGCGCGAGGCCGGACTGAGGGAGGATCCCAAAAACGTTCCTTTCTCCGAAGAAGTGAACCGCTTGAAGTTCGAGAACGAGAAGATCGCCCGCAAGATGATCAAGCAACGAGGTTTCACTTGGGCCAAGAATATCTACTGGAACAACACCAAGGCGCCCTTCCAAATGCATAACCCTGAATGGACCATTGCGGCCGCCGTTGATTTTCTGGAGGAACACAAGGACAAGCCCTTTTATCTCCATTATTGCACAACCCTCCTGCATGGGCCCAATGGCCAATGGTTCAAGTCACTCGACTTTCCCAAGGTGACGGGGGAGGGGATGATCGAAAAAGAACTAGGTGTCATGCCGCCACGCAAGACCGTCATGGAGCGCATTCGCAAGGCAGGCTTGACCGAGAACGAGGCCGGATACTTGTGGATGGATGATTCTCTTGGCGTTCTCCTGGACAAGTTGGACGAACTGGGGATCGCCGATAACACTCTGGTCCTCTTCACCGCTGATCATGGATCCGGCAACAAGGGATCACTCTACAAGGATCGTGGAACAGAGGTGCCTTGCATTATGCGTTGGCCCGCAGGCATGAGGAAGGGAGTGCGCTGCGAGGAGCTCTTGCAAAACACCGATTTCGTCCCCACTTGGTTTGATATCTCCGGTATCAAGCCTCCGAAGGAATACCAAATCGATGGTGTTTCCTTGAAGCCGCTCTTCAAGAAATTCAAGGAGCCTGTTCGCCCATACGTCTATTCCGAGATAGGAGCCGCTCGCTCCGTCAAGACGAAGCGTTTCAGTTACTTGGCGCTTCGCTATACCAAGGATCAGGTTGCCGGTGTTCGCGAAAACCAACGCAAATACCTGCGGGAAGTCTCGGGTTTGAGCGGTGGTGTGTCTCGTGCACTGATGGCAAATGAAAACGCCCTTACCTATGACCAACTTTATGATTTGCAGAATGACCCAGAGACCCGAAACAACCTCGCTTACAAGAAAAGTCACACTGCTACCCTCGAGTCCATGAAGTCTAGCCTCAAGGCTGAGCTTAAACGCTTTCCCAAGCACCCTTATGGTGAATTTTCACCCGGAGGAAACGCCATTCCCGGATCAGGTTACGACGATGTATTCGAACGAGTGCGGACCTACGCCGAGACGGAGAAAAAAAAGGGCAAAAAGAAGTAAAGACAGCTTAGCCTATTTGTCCGGCCAGAGTTTGCACTGCCTTTGGCTATCATTATCCGTCACCAAACTCATCCCGTGAGTTCTTTGTTTTTGCAATACATTGCATGCAAAAACTCTCGGCGAACCTAAGAAATTCAGATTTTGCGCGTCATTACACCAAGTAATGACAAGCCTTCCATTATTTATCTGTTCTTCTGCTATTTTCACATCTCGTGTCAAACCGGGCCTGGTTCGTGAACTGCCCTTTCAAGCAAGGGCAGGCTACAACCATCCCGCTGGTATTCTTTTACCCTTCCTACTCGGTGTGCGTAGAGGATTACGAACCACGCTGATGCAAAAGATTAAATAAAACACTTGCATATTTAGTATAAATACATCAAGTTGCATTCAGTCATGATAAAAAAAGGGTTTATCTGGTTTCTTTTGCCGACGCTTCTCTTGGCCTCGATGAGCGTTTATTCACTGGCCCAGAAAACTGGCTTAGTGTCTTATTCTCCCCAGAAACTGCCGCTTATGCAGGAGTCGGTGAATCGTATCAATCGAGTCATCGAGAGGAAACTGGCTGAGAAAGGCAAAGCCTACAACGTGCCGATGAATGACTATATCTACGTTCGTCGGCTTTACGTGGATTTAACTGGAACCATTCCCTCTTACGACCAGGTGCAGTCCTTCGTTGGCAGCAAGGATCCCTACAAGCGAATGCGGCTTGCCAACGAATTGCTGGCATCGGAAGGATTCGTGAGTCACAGCTACAACTATTTCGCGGACATGTTGCGCATTCAGTCAAATATACCCGGGGAGAACCTGCGAACGGATGCTTTTTCCACTTGGTTGAAGGATGAACTGCGCTCCAATAGCCCTTATAACCGCATCGTCTACGACATGATATCAGCCACAGGCAGGATGCAGGAAAATCCTGCCGTAGGTTACCATCTGCGCGACATTGGAATGAAGTTGGACCACACTTCCTTCATGGCAAAGATCTTTCTCTCCAAGGACATCTCTTGCGCCCAGTGTCACGACCACCCCTTCGAGGAGTGGACGCAAATGGATTTCTATTCGCTCGCTTCCTTCCTCGGTGAAATGGAAACGAAGGCAAATTCCAAATCCTCCAAGAGAGGAAACAAGCAAAAGACCATGCGGGTTTCCTATACACCCGCGCAGGTAAAGTTGCGTCGTTTCCTAACGAGTTGGGGTTTCGAGGTGGCTCTGGCGGAACGTGAGGGCGTGAGTTACACCCGGGAGAAGGCCAAGGTTCAAAAGAAGGCCCGCGAATTACGCGCGAATTTCGAGAACATGATGAAGGACCAGCGTTACAACGTTCGCGATAATCGAGACGCAGCCCTTGAATTACCTGATGACTACCAGTACGAAGATGGCAAGCCAGGTGACGAGGTGAAGCCTCGCGTGCTGCTTGGTACTCCTTATCGTGTTTCACGCTCCAAGCCAAAGCGGGCGCAGTTGGCTCATTGGCTTGCCAATCCTCAAAATCGTTGGTTTGCCCTCACCATAGCGAATCGCATGTGGGCCCGCTTTTTCGGTCGGGGAGTGGTCGAGCCCTTGCACAACGTGGAAGTCGACAATGCCGCCGATCCACATCTCCTGCAGACGATCACCGAGGTCATGCAGGATTTGGATTACGACCTCAAGGCTTTCTCTTGGGTTCTCGTCAATACCGAAGCCTATAACCGCTTGGCCACTCAGGCGAACGTTCCCCTCAAGCAAGATTATTACTTTCCGGGACCTCTCTTGCGTCGCATGTCGGCCGAGCAGGTGTGGGATTCCTTCGTCACCCTGATGGTCGAGAACCCCCTCCGCTACAGGACTTCGGGCGGTCTCACCTTGGCTGACGTCAGCAACAAGGAAAACGCTCTCAATTTCGTCGAGTCATTGGCAGCTCAGTCTGGCAAGGGGAAGAACAAGAAAGGCCAATTGGTCTTGCTTGACTCCGAGACCGGGCAAACGGTTCTTCGCGGAAACGAGTCGGTGAAATCCTCCGAAACTCCGTCCATGCAGCGGGTGACCACTGGCAGTGGCAAGAAGAGATTGGTCTTGGCTCGCGCATCCGAGTTGGAGCAACCTGCTCCTCCCGGTCATTTTCTTCGGAAGTTCGGACAAAGCGAGCGCAACTTTGTTGTCGGTGCCTCCAGCCTCACCGGGTCCGTTCCTCAAGTCATGGAGCTGATGAATGGTTTTGCCACGGAAGCTCTTACTCAGCCGGATTCACTTATTTTCCGCAAGATGAAGTACGAGAAGAATCCCGCCAAGCGGGCGGAAGTGGTATTTCTCAGCATCCTTAGCCGCACCACCACCGAGATGGAGCGCAAACTACTCCTCGAGCAACTTAGCCGAGGGGATGACAAAGACATGGCGGACCTCATCTGGGCACTGCTGACCACACCTGAATTTTTCTTTATCAAGTAAACCTACCTTCCAACTCCTCATAGCCATGCATGACATCGCCCGCCAACTAGACGATTCCTCGCGCCGTTCTTTTCTCGCTCATGCGGCCAAGTCCGCTCTCGGCGTGACACTCCTCCCCAACTTCCTCCAGACCGCTCTCGGCGCAGGCAAACCTGCCGGGGCGGTCATGGGGAGGAAAGCGCTTTGCGACAACGTCATCTTTCTCTACATGCGCGGGGGGATGAGCCAAGTGGATACCTTTGATCCCAAGACGGATCCTGAGATCAAGGGGTCCACCGAGCCAATGAACACGGCCGCGGATGGTCTTCAGTTCGCCGATACTTTGCCGAAGTTGGGAGAATTGGCCAATGACATAGCTGTCATTCGTTCCATGACTCAGCGCACAGGGTCCCATTCGCAAGCTACTTATGCCATGCACACTGGCTACAAGGAGCGTCCCGGGATGACACATCCCCAACTTGGTTCATGGGCCCAGCATTTTCTCGGCAAATCTCATGAGGTGCTTCCTTCCAGCGTGGTGATTTCCGGAGGGAATCCTGGTCCCGGCTTTCTGCCTCCTGAATTCAGCCCGCTGCCGATCGGCGATCCTCAAAAAGGGATAAAGGACTTGCTGCCTAAAATCGACCAGAAGCGGATGGACAAGCGGGTGAAGTTGTCCCGTCAGTTCGCTTCCACTTTTCAGTACTATTTTCCTCATGACGAGGTGAAGGCTTACTCCGATTTTTATGACCAAACTGTGAAGTTCTTCTCTGGCGAAGCAGCCGAGCCCTTTGATATCAGCAAGGAACCTGGCAGCGTGCGGGGCAGATATGGCAACAGTCCCTTTGGTCAGGGTTGCCTCTTGGCTCGGCGTTTGGTTGAGCGTGGGGTGCGTTACGTGGAGGTGAAACCCCGCCGTAGTTGGGATTCCATGCATGGTGGAGCAGGTCAGCTTCCTGCCCTTGCCAGCGAACTGGATGGCACCATGTCCACCTTGCTTGCCGACTTGAGTGAACGCGGCATGTTGGAACGTACCATGGTTGTGGTCGCAACCGAGTTCGGTCGCACTTCTAAGGTAAAGGCGAACGGAGGTCGTGATCATCATCCCAATGGGTTTTCCTGCGCCCTCGCCGGTGGCGGCATAAAAGGTGGACAGGCGATAGGAATTACCGATTCCAAGGGACGCAATCCTGATCCGGCGTATTTGCCCAAGGACTTGCATGCCACTATCGCAACGGCTCTCGGCATGGACGTGGAGAAGCGCTATCATCCCAAAGGCGCTGGTCGTCCATCTTTTGTGGGTGGGCGAGGCAAGCCAATCGATGCCCTTTTGGGCTAAGGGTACCTCTCTCCCAAGAAATATCTTCTTCGGTTGCTTGCATTGCAATCTCTCCAAGACGGTTGTTTTCGTTGGCTTTATGCCCCTGAGGGCATTTTTCACGCATCCACGGGCGAACCACCTGATGGCTTTACCCGAGTGATTGGCTTGACTGGTATCGGTCAAGCCAAAGAGTGGTTGTTCGATGAGTGTCCTAGAAGCAAAGGACTTGATCCGCGACCTTTCCCTGCGATTGGTGCGTCTTTCGGGTAATGACCGCATTCGCAAGAGCTTGCGAAGCGCTGGAGGCGGGGACACTTTCAACATATTGGACGAAGTTCCTCAGCGCGTCCTGGATCGTCTCTTGGCGGGCAAAGCCTTTGAGTTGATTTCCTTTCCCAACATGGAGGAAGTTCTCAAGGACGAGGAGACCGAACAATTCAAGAAGGCCTTGCGTATACTGTTGGAAGCCGAAGGGCGAGAGTTTGAGACATTGGACGAGGAGGAGGATCGGATTTTCAAGGATCGGGTTCGCGAAAACATCGGCTTGCCTCCGCTCGAGGACATACTGCCCGACCACTCGGTTGACTTGCCTCGTACCCCGGCCGCATCCACTGAGACCGAGAAACAACATCGCGACTATCGTTTGCAGACTGACGTTCCCGAGAAAGTCTTTGCCCGCACCCTTATGCGGATCGTCAAGCGGCGGTTGATGTTTGAACGCGAGAAGGGCCTAATCACCTTTTTCCTTGGCATTGGTTTCCTGGAGTGGACTCGCAAGAAGCCCAACTCGGAGGAATTTTACGAGTTCAATTCCCCCATTCTGCTCCTTCCGCTACGGATGGATTATAATGGAGCCAAGGCAACTTTGACGCAATCCGGGGGAGATCTACGGCTCAACGAAGATCTCGTCTACGCCGTGCAGGAAGTTACGGGTGCCCCGCCTCCTTTCCTGCCCATTTCCGATGGCGAGGAAGATGAATCATTTGATCTCGATGCCTACTTTGATGAAATCAATCGTTTCATTGCCGAGAAAGGTCGCCCGGAATGGTTGCTTCGTCGGCGCATGGCGGGAGGCATTTTCCGTTCCACTGGCATACCTCCCTCCGAGTTGATTCCCGAACGTTTCAACGACGAAGCCATCAATCGTCTGGGCAACTGGGTGGTGGGAGAAGACGGTGTTCAGGAACGTCTCCCTTTGCGAAACGTCGATTCCGAAAAATATCGTGACCTCGCACCTGCCTTTGCCCTGCCGGCGGACAGTTCCCAGCATTCCGCGGTCATAGACGTTGCTTCCGGCATGAACTTGGTCATCGAGGGTCCGCCTGGCACGGGGAAGTCGCAGAGCATCGTCAACCTCATTGCCAACGCCATATACCATGGCAAGAAAGTCCTTTTCCTCGCTCAGAAGACAGCAGCCCTCGAAGTGGTCCGACATCGATTGGAGAAAATCGGCTTAGGTGGAAAGTGCCTTGCCCTTCACTCAGAGCATGCTTCCAAGGCAGCTCTCTTCGAGGAAGTGGGCAAGCGTATCGTGGCCGAGGGCAAGGGTAAGTCTGCGGAAGCTGAATTCAAGAGGCTTTGCAAACGCCGCGACGAGTGCATTGCCAAGCTGAATCGCTATTCTTCCCTGCTTGGACTGAAACTTCGTTCGGGAGCAGAGATACCTTCGGAGGGCGATGATTTGTTCACTGCCCATGAGGCGGTCGTCGGACATGGATTGCTTGTCGATACGCCGGATCACCTGAAGGATGAATTGGTTCTTCCTGAGCGTGTGACAAAGGGTTTGCTGGAGGATGCTCGCGCCACATGTGACAGGATCTCCGAACTTGCCAGTCGTCTGGATGCAGATCTTCCCGAGAAACTGAGCTTCTTTCGTCGTACCACGGCTTTCTCTCCCTTTGATTTGGATGAGTTCGCCGCCCTTGCCCAAAATGGTATTTCCACTCTGGAACCCATCCAGGGGAAATTCGCCACGACTTCCCTGCCTGAACTGGACGCTGAATTGGAGCGTATGCGGGTTGCCCACAAGCAAAGAATGAAGTTGGACGACATTGAATCTGAGCTGTCCGCGGATTATCGTGACACCGAGGGATTGACCCTCGAGCAGGTGGAGGAAATTGTGGCGACTCTCTGGAAAGGAAGTGCCTTCTCCGCCTTCTTCATTTCGCCCATTCGGGCGGCCAAGTCTTCCATGCTAAAGTTAGTTGCGCAGGAGGGTCCCGGTTTCGGCGAACTACGCAAGCTGGGTGACAGACTTAAAGAATTGCTGAGGGAAAGAAATCGTTTGGCTGCATTGATCAAGGAGACTCGCTTCGAGCAACTTTCCGCTGCCGAATTGGTCGAGCAAATCGATGCTACCGCGAATGCCTCGACTCACGTAAAGGAAGTCATCGAAAGCTTGGGTGGCGGCGATTTCCTCATAGACGAGAATCTCACCGCGGAGGCTTTCCGGGCCAACCTCAGACTGCTTGTCGAGAACAAGCGCCACCTATCCAACCTTTGCTCATTCAATGGTCAGCTCGCCGAATTGAATTCCATTTTTCATTGTGACCGCTTTGCTCGCACCGCCTTGTCTGCGGGCTATCCCTTGGCCGAGGTTTTCGCCAAGCGTCTTCTTCGCGAGCTTTGCCGGGAACTCTGTCGCCAAGAACCTGATTTCCTTGAGTACCGTGGAGAGAACGTCGAGAATTTGCGCGAGGAACTTGGCCAACTCATGGAGGAGGTTCGCGACGCCTATTGTAAATTGATTGCCTCCATGACGCCCGATCCCGAGAAGGTACCTTCCGTCAATGCCCGTCGGGTTGGAGACAAGCGCGGTCTCGCCTTGCTCCGGCACGTCGGGGAGAAAACCAAGGCCCGTGTCACCACCCGCGAACTGATTCATCGAGCCGGGGATGCGCTCAACGAGTTCTGTCCCTGTTTCCTAATGACACCCTCCTCGGTGGCCGATTACTTGCCTTCAGATCACACCTTTGATCTTCTGCTCATTGACGAAGCGTCCCAGATGTTGGTCGAGGAAGCGGCTGGTTCCGTCTTGCGTAGCAAGCAACTCGTCGTGGTTGGAGACCGTCAGCAAATGCCGCCCACACGATATATGGTGTCGACCTTGGAGGTGCCTGACGACGAGGACAAGGACGAGTCGATATTGGAGCGAGCCAGCTTGGCCCTTTCTTCCAAACGCCGCCTTCTTTATCACTATCGTTCGGAGGATGAGGCCCTGATTGCTTTCTCCAATCATGAGTTCTATGACGGCGAATTGCTTACCATACCCAATCTGAGAGAAGATTCCTCCATGGGAGTATATCTGGATCGGGTCAATGGGATCTACGAGAGTGGCAAGGGCGGATCTTCCCGTAATCCTAATCCGATTGAGGCCGAGCGTGTTGTCGAGCTCATCATCGAGCATGCGCGTGAGTTTCCTGATCGTTCCCTGGGCGTGGCAGTGCTCAATTTGCGGCAAGCCACGCGCATAGAGGAACTCTTCGAGGAACGAGTGGCACAGGATTCTTCCCTGCTCGATTTCCTTAATCGCTGGCAGGCAACCCCTGAGTATTTTTTCATCAAGAATCTGGAGAACGTCCAGGGTGACGAGCGCGACGTTATCTTGATTGCCACGGTCTTTGGCCGGAATACCGAAGGCAAAGTTTATCAACGATTCGGTCCCATCAGCCAAGGCCTAGGCGAAAACCGCATCAACGTTCTCATCACGCGAGCCAAGAAGCGCCTCATCGTATGCACTTCACTCGATCCCACGGATATCTCTCTCCAAAAGGAAGGGCCTCAAGTCTTGAGTCGCTATCTTGCCTACGCTGCCACAGGTGACATTCCAACTGCTTCGATTCATTCCGAGGATGGCATTGACTCTCCTTGGGGCAAGTGGTTGCGCGATCGTATGGAAGCAGATGGCTTCGAGGTGGATCTTCGTGTTGGAGTCAGCGGTTGGCGGGTAAACCTTGGTGTCAGGCATCCCGAACGAAAAGGGGATTACCTCTGCGGTATCGAACTGGACGGAGAATCCTATTACGAGGCCCCGGGAGCAAGGGACCGGGACGTTCAGCGCCAAGCCATTCTCGAGGCCAAGGGTTGGGACGTCTTGCGTCTTTGGAGCATTGACTTTTTCCATGACCCCGAGTCCGAATACGCTCGCATCCGCCACGACATTGATAAATTGCTCTCCAAGAAAGAAGTTGTTTCCGAGCAGACTTCGGAAGCTTCCAACGAACCTCCATCACCCAGTTAAAGCATGATCCGTTCAATTATCACTAGCTTATTGTTTGTTCTTCCGGTCTTTGGATTTCATCTCGAGGCGGCCGACAAGGCGAAGGTTGTTTTCATTTCGGGCAAGCCCAGTCACGGTCGCATGAAACACGAGCATCGCGCTGGCAACATGATATTGGCCAAGGCCCTCAACGAATCGAAGTTGAAGGTGGAGTGCGTTCTTGTGCCACACTATGGTTACCCCAAGGACGAATCTGTTTTTGAAGGTGCCTCCACGGTGGTGATTTTCTGCACCGGCCATGGTGGTCACGTCCTCAATCCCAAGCTCAAGGAATTCGATGCCCTCATGAAGAAAGGTGTCGGTGTGGTCATGATCCATTGGGCGACGGAGGCCGTGAAAGGGGAGCCCGGCAACAGGTTCCTCCAGTGGATGGGTGGGTTCTGTGACTTGAACTGGTCCGTGAATCCTCACTGGACACCTAGCTTCAAAGCGGTGAAGCATCCCATTTGGAATGGGGTGAAACCATTCTCCCTGAATGACGAATGGTATTATCATATGCGCTTTGTGGACAAGCTCAAGGGAGTCACTCCCATCTTGACTGACCTTCCGCCTCCGGAGACCCTCCGGCGCAGGGATGGAGCCCGCAGTGGAAACCCGGCCGTGCGCAAGGCGGTGGCCAATGGCGAGAGCCAGCACGTGGCATGGGCCTACGAACGGAAGGATGGTGGCCGAGGCTTTGGTTTCACTGGTGGACACGAGCACAAGAACTGGAAGGATGACAACTACCGCACGATCATGTTGAACGCCATATTGTGGACGGCCAAGGTGGATATCCCTGAGGATGGCGTGCCTTCGTCCAAATTGACTGACGAGGATATCACGGCCAACTTGGATTGATGCCTCGACACCTCTTGTGGAAAAGAGGATAAGGAAATCTTTTTGTCATGAATCTAGATATCTACAACGGCGTGATTCCTGCGTTGATGACCCCGTGCATGTTGTCTCGCGAGCCCAATTACGAGGCCTTGGTCGACAAAGGTTGCGAAATGATGGAACGAGGCATGTCAGCGGTGGTGTATTGCGGTTCCATGGGGGACTGGCCCTTGCTAACTGACGAGCAGCGCCAGATCGGTGTGTCCCTGCTAGTAGCCGCCGGCGTGCCGGTCATCGTGGGTACAGGGGCTCAAAACTCCAAGCAAGCCGCGGCTCATGCGGCCCATGCCAGGCAAGTTGGTGCAAGCGGGTTGATGGTCATTCCCCGTGTGCTGTCGCGAGGCACTTCGCCAGCGGCTCAGCGCCATCACTTCGCTGGCATATTGGAAGCTGCCCGAGACTTGCCTTCCGTTATCTATAACAGTCCGTATTACGGTTTCGAGACCAAGGCGGATCTCTTCTTCGAACTGCGCGCCGAGTATCCGCACTTGGTGGGTTTCAAGGAATTTGGCGGAGCTGATTCACTCACTTATGCTGCTGAGCATATCATTAGCAAAGATGACAGCTTGGCTCTTTTGGCTGGAGTGGATACCCAAGTCTTTCATGGTGTAGTCAACTGCGGCGCCGTGGGAGCCATCACCGGGGTGGGGAACGTGTTTCCGGACGAGATCATTCATTTCGTCGGGCTCTGCCGAAAGGCCGCCAATGGTGACGAGGAGGCTCGGAAGTTTGCCAAGGAGCTGGAGGAAGCGTTGCTCGTCTTGTCCACCTTTGACGAGGGACCCGACTTGGTGCTGCACTACAAGTACCTCCTCCACTTGAAGGGCGACTCCGCCTACGAGTTGCATTTCAACGAGACGGACGAGCTCAGCCCTGAACAGAAACAATATACCGAGGAGCAATTGGAGCTGTTTGCCTCGTGGTGGAATGCCTGGCCTGGCAAGGACCACCCGGTCGATTGAAAAGCAGCCTGTCTGCCCTTGCTTCGATGAATCCAGTCCGGACTGCGGAGCTCAGTGGCTTGGAAACAATTCCATCTCCTGCCTTGTTGGTTTTTCCAAGTCGGGTAGAGGCTAACCTCGCCCTCATGATCCAGATGGTCAATGGCGATGTTTCGCGCCTGCGCCCGCATGTTAAAACGCACAAGATGGCGGAAGTGGTGCAATTGCAGGTGGCGAAGGGCATCACCCAGTTCAAGTGCGCCACAATTGCCGAGGCTGAGATGACGGCGGAGTCCGGTGGACTAGACGTTTTGCTGGCCCACCAACCGGTCGGGCCTAATCTCGCTCGTTTCCTACAGTTGCAAGAGCGTTTTCCCGAGGTTGCTTTCTCTGCCCTCGTGGATTCCCCGGAGATGGTGGCTGCGTTTGAAGAAAAGGGCAGGGCGGCCCGTCTGTTCGTTGATCTTGATTGTGGAATGCATCGCACCGGAATTTCCCCTGGTGAAGAAGCTTTTGCCTTGTGCCGACTAATTGCCGATTCAAGCCACTTGGAGTTTGCCGGCCTGCATGCCTATGACGGCCATTTGCACCAAACCGACTTGTCCGAGCGAACCGAAGCCCATGCCGCCGCTATCGAGTCGTGGGCCGAGTCGTTGCATGGCTTGGACGCGGACGGCATTGCTCCCCCTGCCATCGTGGTTGGCGGAAGCCCTACCTTCGGGCTCTTCGCCCAAATGGAAAACTGGCAATGCAGTCCGGGAACCACCCTGTTTTGGGATGCCGGTTATGGCCATGCCTTTGCCGACTTGGAGTTCGCTTGCGCCGCCATGTTGCTTACGCGCGTGATCAGCAAGCCGGACGGGCGGCTTTGCCTGGACTTGGGACACAAGGCGGTGGCCGCCGAACGAACGATTGACAAGCGAGCGTGGTTTCCCGAACTGCCCGAGGCCAAACCTTTCCTGCAAAGCGAGGAACATTTCGTCCTGGATGCCCCGAATGCGGGCGAGTTCTCCGTAGGTGATGCCCTCCTCGCCATCCCCTGGCACGTTTGTCCCACCGTTGCCCTGCATGACCATGCCCATCTGGTGATGGATGGCCGGGTCAGTGAAGACACCTGGGAGGTCCGCGCCCGGAAGCGGTCCTTGTCTGTATGAGTCTAGGGTTTGCCCTCTCGGCGCAACTTTTGTCCCTTGCCCGCGTTACTCTTATTGTATGCATTATTAGTTCGCATGGTTGGCTTTCAGCCTTTGATATACTGAAAAACCAAAACACTTGAAGCTCATGAAACGAATGAAGTTTACCTGCCCATTATCCTTTTTCACCGCCTTGTTGACGGCCATTTTCCTGTTGCCTGCTTTGGCCAATGCCCAGGATCGCGAAGACAGGCCGCGCCCGCGGCCAGATGACAGGCCCCAGGGAGATCGGCCGTCCGGCCAAGCTCGCCCACAAGGAGGACCACCACGCGGAGATTATTTCATGATGCGCTTTCGTGGAATTCTTACCGAGGAGCAAGGTGCGTCATTACGTGAAAACATAGAGGCCTCTCGCGAAGCGATGGGCGAATTGGGCCAGAAAATCCTCGATAGGCGTCGTGGTATGATGGGTCTCATCTTGGCCCAGCCGGCCGACAAGAAGGCTATTCGGACGGCATTCAAGGAATTGGCCAAGATGGAATCCGAAATCGCCATCATGCGTGCCGATATGATCGCTGCCATAAAGCCTCCCTTGAGCAAGGAACAAATGGAAAAGCTGAAGCAACCGCCGCGGCGCCCGCAGGGGCGTCCGCAGCAAACGCGTCCTCAGCCCGGAGGTCGACCCTCCCCGGATCGCCCTGACCGCCCGCAGCGCCCTCCCTCCGAGCGACGCTCTTTGGATGATTTGATCAAGCGCGGAGACAGTGGTGGCGGCGATCGTCCGCCCCGAGATCGCGTTCCGCAACGCCCTCCTCGCGAGCCGAAACCAGAGTAAGGCCATGCTTAAGCCGCTGCCATCTTCTCGTTGGAACTATTCGACGGCGGCTCATTTGCTTAACCGGGCTGGGTTCGGCGGCACTCCCGCCGAGATTGAGAAGTTGGTCCAGATGGGGCCGGCCAAGGCGGTCAACTCCTTCGTTGATTTCGACAAGATACCCGAAGACTACCCAAGGCCCTTGTGGGCGGATCCCGATCCCAGTGACTACGAGCAGTTCACCGCCATGCGACGCAAGCAGATCGAGGCCCGTCGCGATGCCCGGGATTTGCCCGAAAAGGAGAGGGAGGAACTGCTGGAGCGCATGGAACGCGAAGGTCGTCGTGCGAGACAGCGGGTGCGACGCAGTCAGATTGAGAAAACAACTGAATTGCGTGGTTGGTGGATTCGACGCATGGCGATCACTCCCCGCCCTCTGCAGGAAAAGCTCACGCTGTTTTGGCACGGGCATTTCGCCACCAGCGCCCAGAAAGTGCGCGACCCTTATTTCATGTGGTTGCAGAACGAGACATTTCGGACCAATTCCCTTGGCGATTGGCAGACCATGTTGGAAGACGTCACCAAGGATCCCGCCATGCTGTTCTGGCTCGACCAAGCCCAGAGCAACCGACGAAAGCCGAACGAGAACTATGCCCGAGAGGTAATGGAGTTATTTGCCCTCGGAGAAGGTAATTATTCGGAACGAGACATTTTGGAAGCTGCCCGCGGCTTGACCGGCTTGACCATCGATCGAGCCAAGCAGGAACCGGTCTACCGTTCGGTTCTGCATGACCCTGGCACCAAGACCTTGTTAGGCGAGACTGGCCGGCATAACCCGAGTGACGTCATAAGGATCATTGCGAATCACCCGAAATCGGCTCCTTTCATCGTGACCAAGATTTGGAGCTTTTTCGCAAATGAAAACGTGAAGCCCGAGGTGGTGGATGCCTTGACCGTGGAATTTCGCAAGGCAGGTGGTAGTTTCCGCGCCCTCCTGCAAACCATGTTTCGGTGCGAGGAATTCTATGCAAAGGACAATCTCCGCACCCAAATCAAGAGCCCGGTGCAGTGGCTGGTCGGCAGCGCCCGCATGCTGGAAGCCGAGGTGCCTCCTGGTGAGGTGGGGTCCCGCATGCTCGCTTCTCTCGGGCAGGACCTCTTTGCTCCGCCCAACGTCAAGGGCTGGGACGGTGGCACCGCCTGGATAAACACCAACACCTTGATGAGCCGCTACAACCTCGCTGGCTTCCTCGTCAGTGGCAAGGCAGACGCCCAAGGCCTGGTGCCCCAACGCTTTCCCGACAACGCCCGCATGATGATGCAACAGCGGATGGATCAAGTGATTCGCACCATCACTGCTCTGGACATCGAGAAACTGATAGACCGCAAGGATCTCGGCAACCATGCGAAGCTCGTGGCCACACTCGAGAAGCGCCTTTTGCAGGACAAGCTCAAGGAGCAGCAACGCGGGTCGCTCAACGAATTCCTCAAGGGCAAGGACAAGCTCGATCGGGAAGATGTCTTGCAACTTGTCCGCCTGATCATGTCCACACCGCAATACCAATTAACCTAAACAACACCATGAACACGCAATTTCGGACCCGTCGAGAATTCCTGCGATCAAGTGCATTGGGAGGAGCGCTCAGTTCGACGGCACCCGCTTTTTTCGTCAACACCATGGGGGCTTTGCAGGCAGAGGCAGAGGAAAAAGGCACCAACGCTCGCAAGGGCAAGGACTCCACCATACTGGTTGTTTTGCAGATGGCTGGTGGCAACGATGGCGTCAATACCTTGGTGCCCTACGCCAATGACCATTACCATCGTGCCCGCAGGCACCTCAACTTGGGTCGCGCCAATTTGCTCAAGCTTGACGATGACCTCGCCTTGCATGCTGGCATGACAGGATTCAAGCAATTGTACGACGACGGGGAGTTGGGAATTGTGCAAGGAGTGGGTTACCCGAACCCCAATCGCTCCCATTTCCGCTCCACTGAGATTTGGCAGACCGCGAGTGACTCCAACAAGTTCGAGACGCTTGGCTGGATCGGTCGCTATTTCGACCATGCCTGCAAAGGAGCGGATCCCACCGTTGGCATCAACGTCGGACGCCAGAACCCGCAGGCATTCGCGAGCAAGGATCCCTTGGGCGTCACCGTGCAGAACCCTTCCACTTATCGATTCATTGATCCCATTCGTGGATCGCAGAAGGACATGATGGCAGCTGACAAGTCGCTCCGCGCCTTGAACCAACCGGACGAGGACGACGGCTCCTTGGATCTTGTGTCCGGAGACACCATTGGAGGCATCGCGGGCAAAACCATGCTGCAGGGCTCGCCACTCGACTTTTTGGAACGCACGGCTCTGGATGCGCAAGTCAGCTCTGATGAAATCCTCAAGATCAGTGAAAAAGCCCGCAACTTGGTGGATTATCCGCAATCCGCCTTGTCAAACTCTCTGCGCATGGTGGCTCGCCTCATTGGCGGTGGTCTCTCGCCCCGTGTCTTTTATTTGAATCAGGGAGGATACGACACCCACGTAAACCAAGCCCAGACGCACGAACGCCTTTTGCGAGAATTAAGTGGAGGCCTCAAGGCCTTTGTCGCGGATCTCAAGGCACAGGGTAACTTCGACCGCGTCATGGTGATGACTTTCAGTGAGTTTGGCCGTCGGTTGCAGGAGAATGCTAGTGGCGGCACCGACCACGGGGCAGGCTCTCTCTTGTTTACCATAGGCAAGAAGATCAATGCCGGCCTGCTAGGTGAATATCCCAGTTTGGCTCCCGGCGACTTGACCCGTGGTGACCTGGGGCACTCGATTGACTTTCGTTCCGTGTATGCCGCGGTTCTGGAGCAGTGGCTCAAAACTGACAGCGCCCCCGTCCTCGGACGTAAGTTCGAGCCGATCAAGTTAGTCTAGCCCTCCCTTTCACCACCACCCCATCTCAATCCGATGAAGCCACTACGATTATTCCTTTCACTTAGTTCCTTGTTTGCCGCCGCATTGGGACATAAGGTCATTGCGGATGAATTGCCGCCCGGTCTGGAACAGGCCATTCGCAATCCGGCCATCCCCATGATCTTGGATGCGACCATCGTCAAGTTCACCAAAGAGGGCTTTGCCGAAATCAAGGTAAACACCGTCTACAAAGCGCCTCGTGACAATAAAGGGGCCAAGGTTGTTCCCCCAGTCAGGGTGCGTGGGTACGCTGCGGCTGGCAAAGTTGCGCGGGTCACTCCCCTGCGTGTCATCACGAATCGGGGACAGACTCGTTTTCTGTTCTTTTTGGATGGAGATCTGCTTTATTCCACCTACAACAATCGTTTTGAGATCCGTGAAGGGAAGGATGGTTCACTGGAGGTTGGCACCGGTTTCAACGGAGGAGGCGCCCCTTGGCGGCCGCTCAAGGACATGATCAAGCTGATTCCTCAAAACAATCCGCCGACTCCATGAGACTGCTTGTCCTGATTCCTTTGCTTTTGCTTTCCGGTTGCATTTCCATCCGGATAGGAACTCCTCCTGAGCAAAAGGTCATCCATCACGTCGTCCTCTGTTGGCTGAAGGAGCCGGGCAATGCGGAGCACAGAAAGCAGATCGTGGAGGTAACGGAGTCCTTTCGGCAAATTCCCGGTGTGCTCGCTGCTCGGGCTGGTGAAGTGATGCCGAGTGACCGTGACATCGTCGACGACAGTTTCGACGTTGGCATACTTATCCTTGTGCCTGATGCCAAATGCCTGACCGAATATCTGGAGCATCCGATTCATCAAAAAGCCAAGCAAGAGACCTTGCTTCCGCTGGTCGAAAAAATCGTGGTCTACGATTTTCAGGAATAAGCCTCCCTCTAGGCTTTCAATCAATCTCCATGAAACTGAACCCTTTTTTCAAGGCTTTGCTCGGCTGCTTGTTGTTTCCGACTCTCTTGATCGGAGCGGAAGAAATCAAAATGGGCATCGACACCGGCTCGTTTGCCGACGGTATCTTCCCCCAGGGACAAAAAGCTGAACTGGGCCTCTCTTTGGAGAATCGAATGAAAGTCGATGCCAAGGTGAAAATTGACTGGCAATTGGAGACAGATGAAAAACAACCGATGGCTGCCCATGCTCAAGAAAAAGTACTCCGAGCCGGAGAGGAGATCAGGGTAACCTTTGAGCGAAAGCTTTCTGAGCCCGGTTTCTATTGGGTTACCGCTACCTGCTCTTGGGAAGATGGCAAAGCCTCAAGCTCCATGCAGGTGGGATATGCTCCGCAACAACTCCGGTCCCCACTGACCGCCCAACCCGACCTCCGTGCCTTTTGGGACCATTCTCTGGCAGAGTTGGCCAAGGTGGAACCCCGCTACAAAGTCGTGCCGCAACCGACCAAGGCGGATGACCCCGTGCAGGTCTACGAAGTGGAGATGTTCAGCTTGGGGGAGGTTCGCGTTCGGGGATGGTACGAGGTGCCTAAGAAACCGGGGCCTCATCCGGTTCTGCTGCGAGTGCCGGGATATGGGCAAAACATGCGTCCCGTGGGGCGTTTCAAGAATACTCGAGCAGTGATGCCTTTGGATCGACAGGATATGATTGTTTTCTCATTTAACGTCCGCGGGCACGGCAACAGCCAGGAGGACGTAAAGGGCAAGCCGGGGAATTACTGGATTCGAGGACTCGACGACAAGGAGGGATATTTCTACCAAGGGGCTTACATGGACTGCGTGCGAGCCGTGGATTTTTTGTTTTCCCGCAAAGAGGTTGACCGCAAGCGCATTGCAGTAGGTGGCAGCAGCCAAGGCGGTGGATTCAGTTTTGCCTCCGCCGCCTTGGACCAACGGGTCAGCTTGTGTGTGCCCGACGTTCCCTTCTTGGCTGATTGGGAGAAATATTTCAAGACCACCAACTGGCCCGAAATGAACAAGTGGATCGCTGCCAAGGAGTCACGTACTTGGAAGAGCACACTCCGTACCCTTAGTTATTTCGACACCATGAATTTGGCTCCCTGGATAAAGTGTCCGGTTTTCATGGGGGTCGGTTTGCAAGACGGTATCTGTCCGCCTGCGACCAACTTCGCTCCTTTCAACTATGCAAAGGGTCCCAAGGAATACCGTGTTTATCCCAAGGCGAAACACGGCGTCGGGGCAGTTCATTACAAACTCGCCTTCGACTGGACCCGCCGGAAGTTCGGTTTGGAAAATTCTCCTTGATGCATTTTTGGTAGGAAGAAGATGCCCTGCAATCGACAGATTAAGCGGTTTCTTATGGTTGGATGGCCTCCAGTTCCTTTGCTCATCTTGTTAGCGGTTTCCCTGTCGGGGGCTAAGCCGAAAACGGTCGCATTGCTACTGGAGGATGACTTCGAACGGAAGGAGTTGGGTGAGCAATGGCGTCCCCGCATCGGTTCCTTTGCCATCCAAGACGGTGTCTTGGTGGGCACGGAGAAACCGGAGGATGGTCATGGAGCCGTCATTCAGGCGCCGGTTGCTTTTTCCAATGCCATCATCGAGTTTTCTTTTCGCATCGTGCGAGGAAGAGCCTTTAATTTTGTGGTCAACGACAAGGCTTGCAAGACTGTGCATGCCGGCCACATCTGCCGAGTGGCCGTCTCGATGAAGGGGTTTCGCCTCGGCGATGACAAGGAAGGTGTCATGAGAAAGGATATTTTTGCCATGCGGCGTGACCCAGAGCGGAAGAAGGAAGCCGCTTCCCTGTTGGTTGGACGCTCCCAAAACGTTCCCTTCAAGTTAAAGGTAAACCAATGGTACAGGATGAAGGTATCAATGATCGGCGATGAGATGCGGCTCACTGTGGACGGAAAGGGAATCGGCCTGCTGCGTTCACCTGGCATCGGACACCCGACCAAGTCGGACTTTGGTTTCACGGTCAAGGGGGAGCAGGTGGAGTTCGACAAGGTGCGTGTTTGGTCGGCTTCCGCTGATTGACTCCTTCCAATCAATCTTTAGCATGCAACCTTCAATTTCCCTTTCTTGGCCCTTTATGAAACACTTGAGCCTTTTCGCGGCAGGTTTCCTGACCTTTGCATCTCCGCTCTTCTCGGTGGATTACGAGAAGCAGATACGCCCTTTGCTGGAGGCTCACTGCATCGATTGTCATGGGGCCGACAAGCCCAAGGCCCGCCTGCGTGTCGATCAACGCCCCGTTCTTCTCCAGGGAGGCGACAGTGGATCCCCCGCGATCATTCCCGGTTCCCCCGAAAAAAGTCACCTCATTGAGTTGCTGAAATCAAAAGATCCTGACGAAAGAATGCCTAGAAAAGCGGCCCCCTTGAGCGACAAGGAAATTGCTTTGCTTGAAAAGTGGATTGCTGACGGTGCCGTATGGCCGGGGCAAATGGATGCCAAGTTAGAGCTGAAGACGGACCATTGGGCATTTCTGCCCGTTAAGCGACCCAAGGTTCCTCAAGGGGTCAAGCATCCGGTGGACGCTTTCCTCAATGATCGAATGGCTGCGGAGGGGGTTGAACCTAATGCTCCGGCAGACGGTTTGTCCTTGATTCGGCGAGCATCGATTGTCCTCACCGGTCTTCCTCCCGAACCCGCCCGGGTGAAGAAGTTTCTAACTGATTTTTCCAAGGACCAAGATCGGGCCTATCTTGAATTGGTCGATGAATTGTTGAATTCCCCCCATTTTGGGGAGCGCTGGGCTCAGCATTGGCTCGACGTTATCCGTTGGGCGGAAACCAATGGTTCGGAATCCAATCTCTACCGAAAGCTGGCTTGGGTCTATCGTGACTATGTTATCCGCGCCTTCAATCAGGATCTGCCTTACGACCGCTTCGTGACCGAGCAATTGGCCGGGGATGGCATGGGCACGGGCGAGGCACTTGGCTTCCTCGTGGCCGGCCCTCACGTGCCGGCCGCCACGGTCGGGCAGGAACCTTCCGCCATACGGCAGGCCCGAGCCGACCGCATGGATGAGATTATGCAGACCGTGGGAGCATCCCTCATGGGCGTGTCGATCAGTTGCGCCCGTTGCCACAACCACAAGTTCGACCCGGTTTCCATTCAGGACTATTATTCTATGACCGCCGTCTTCCAGGACATCGAGTTTGGTAGTCGCTTCCCCGAGTTTTCCAAGGACCACCCCCGCCGGCAAAACGCCCAAGCGATTTGGAAGGAAATCTCCAAGAACCGAAATAAAATTCGGGCACAGACAAACGTGTGGGAGGAAGACTGGGGAGCGTACAAGGAAGTTCATTGGAAGCCGATCGAGGCAATTGGTCTTCGGGTGAACTTCAGGTCCGGTTACGTCGGGTTGGACGAACTCGAGATTTTCGGGCTTCCCACCGAGAACGTTAACTTGGCTCATCAGTCTCAGGGTACAAAGGTCTGGACGGACACCGCCTTCGCCCAGCAGGGAGGCCGTTTCCCTGTTCAACGAGTGATTGACGGCAAGTTCGGCACCCAGCGTTGGCAAGCCAGTTACCTTAAGCAGAAGAAGCAGCAGCCTTGGCTTGAGTTTAGTTTCAGGAAACCAGTTACGGTTGGTCGCATGCGCTTGAGTTCAAACCGGGAATATTATTTTGAAACCGATTACCTCCAACAAAAGAACAAGTTTAACTTTGATCGATTCCTCCTGAGCGTGAAGTTGCCCGACGGCACATGGAAGGAAGTTGGCTCCATTTCCAAGTTCAGGAAATTGATGGAAGGCAACAAGGTGGTTGCGGATGCGGCAGGAGAGATTTCCAAGCTGACCTATCGGTTTTCCGAGGAAGGCCCCCGCCCCAGTTTCGTGGGAAGCTTCATCAAGCCCGTGGTAACCCATGTGTTCCATCGTGGCAGCCCGGAGAATCCGCGTGACGTCGTGCTTCCCGGCGCTCCCAAGATTCTTGCGGGCGAACTTGAGATCGACAATGATGCCAGCGGACTCGCCCGTCGTTCTCGTTTTGCCCAATGGGTGACCGATACCTCCAATCCGCTCACTGCCCGGGTCATGGCCAATCGCATTTGGCAACATGTATTTGGCGCCGGATTGGTGGTAACCGGGGGAGACTTTGGACGAGCGGGCGCCTCACCCAGTCATCCCGAACTATTGGACTGGATTGCGGCTGAGTTCGCCCAACCCAAACGTCCCGGTGGTACTGCTTGGTCGATGAAGGAATTCATTCGCTTGCTTGTTACTTCCGATGCCTTTCGCCGATCCAGTCGACCAACATCCCAAAGCATGAAAAAGGATGCTACCTCGTCCCTTCTTTGGCGTTTTCCTCCTCGCCGAATGGAGGCCGAGGTAATTCGTGATGGTATACTTCTGGCTTCCGGCAAACTCAATCGGGATTTGGGCGGAAGGAGTTATCGCATACACAACGTAAAGAAAACCTATGCCCAATGGCAGGTGGTTAACAATCATGGTCCCGAAACTTGGCGACGGATGATCTACCAAGAGCGCATGAGACGAGTGGATGACCGTATTTTCACGGCCTTTGATTTTCCTGACTGTGGCCAAGTGCGGGCCAAGCGACCTGTTTCCACCACTCCTTTGCAAGCCCTTAACTTGATGAACAGTAACTTTGTCATCGGACAGTCCACCTTGTTGGCGGAAAGGGCGGAGAAGGAAGCCGTTGGCAAAGGGTTGGCCGAGCAAGTTCGCCGCTGCTTCGAACTCTTGTTGTCGCGCCAGCCGAATGGGGCCGAGCTGAAGGCTTGCCTCGAAGTGGCCAAGCAAAGGGGATTGGCCGTTGTTTGTCGCGCCCTCATCAATTCCAATGAATTTGCCTTTCTTCCCTGATTTTCGACATGCCTGCTTCAGAAGAACTTTCACCCATCGGCCGCGGGCTCCTGAACCGCCGCAATTTTCTGCGTAACACGGGAGCTGCCCTCGGTGGCTTCGGCCTTGCCGGCCTGCTTGCCCAAGACGGGCTCTTGGCTTCCGACGATCCAGCCAACTTCAGTGGCAAGACGCCGATTCGTCCCGACATTGATCCTGATAACCCCTATGCGCCCCGGTCGCCTCACTTTCCCGCTCCGGCCAAGCAGGTATTGGTCATCTATTGTCCCGGCGCCGTCAGCCACGTCGATACTTTCGACTACAAGCCTGACCTGGCCAAGTTTCATGGCCAGAAACCTCCTGGTATCCCCGCCGTCACCTTCGAGGGCCCTTCCGGTAACATAGCGAAGCCGTTTTGGGAATTCAAGCCACGTGGAGCCAGTGGCAAGATGACCTCCGAGTTGTTACCCAACCTCGGGGCTTTGGCCGACGACTTTTGTTTTCTTCATGGCCTCCACACCCAAACGAGCGCTCATCCGCAAGGGGAGAACTTCTTCAACACCGGGTTCACCATGGAAGGCTTTCCTTCTTTCGGAGCTTGGGTTACCTATGCACTCGGTTCGGAAAATGCCGAGCTGCCCGCCTTCGTTGCCATCAACGACCCACGCGGTCTCGCTCGTTCCGGGAAAAACAACTTTGGCAACGGATTCTTGCCAGCTGCTTTTCAAGGCACTGATTTCAATGCCAAGAATCCTCCTGCCAACTTGGCCCGCCCCGCGTCCTATACCCCGGCTGACGACCGCTCCACGGTGGATCTTTTGAAACGTCTGAACGATCGCCATTTGAAATCCTATCCCGGTGACGCTAACTTGGCCGCCCGCATCGCCAGTTACGAGTTGGCCGGACGCATGCAGACTTCGGTGCCCGAAGTAATGGACGTCTCCGGCGAACCCGAAGCCATCCACAGTGAATATGGCACGGGTGATGGCAGCGACCTCAAGCGCGAGTACGCGAAGAACTGTATCCTCGCCCGCCGCCTCATTGAGAAAGGTGTCCGAGTGGTCCAGCTTT
>PAZC01000021.1 GCA_002716045.1 Opitutia bacterium | reverse complement strand
TTGCTGGTTGAGGCTCCGTTTGGGATTGAGTCTCCACTTGGGGCTGAGGCGATTCCTCATGGACAAGGTTCGGTTCAACCGAAGCTGCCGCTTCCGTTGGAAGGTCGACCACTTCCTCCTCATCTTCGCCGAAATCATCATCTGGATCAGGAAACATTTCGGCCAATTCACGCTGACGATCCAAATCCACTTCAGGATCATCAAAATCATCATCCTGTGGCATAACGCCCGGAACTTTCGTAATAGGCACCCAACCATCGCGACCCTCGAAGTAGGCCAAGTCCGTTTCCGCAAAATCTCCAGAGGCCAAATATTCCTTCACCTGATCCATTGAATAAGGACCAAAGCGCTGACCATCTTTAAATAGGTAAACCTCCATCTTTTTTGGATGAGAAACAAGAAATCAAAAAATCAAAAATCGAGAGATTTGCAAGACCTAGAGAAAGCCCCTTCACCTAACATTTATACAGCCAAATTTCCGTCCAGTCACGTAATTGTTACGATATTTTGGTTATTCGTCGTCCTTGCCCATGAGACTTATCCAATCTTTTCTCAACCAATCGACCAACATTTCGATCTCTCGGGCTGAGATTTTATTGTCGCGCCCAAATGAAGGCATCCGATCGTTCTTGGAACCATAGAAACGTTCATGGGAAGGATCGCCGATGAAAGCGAGAAGCCATTCACGAGAACCATAGCCCGTGAGATCTGGTGCCGAACCTTCGTCCTCATTCTCAATGTCATGACAATCAATGCAGGCGAGTTCGTCGAAGAAAACATCGAATCCAGCTTCACGTTCGTCATCGCTCAGCTTTTTCTGGTAAGGAAGTTCGGCTAAGTCAGAAAGCAAGGCGGCGACCTTGGGCACAAGTGCCTTTTCCGCCTCGTCATATTTAGCCAATTGCTTGGCCATTTTACCATTTACGAACTCAGTGTTGCCAAAGAAGGATTCGCTGACGAAATGCTGATGATCGAGGAGTTTTTCCACCCACTCGCGACTGGCAAAACCAGCAAGATCGGGAGCGGATGAATACTCGGCAACCAAGTTGCCTCGTCCATCGTGCCCATCGTAGCGATGACAACTAGAGCAATGGGAGGCAAAGATGCGAGGCCCTTGCGTCTTGGGGTCTTCACGAAGTAAGGCAACTGCTCCTTGGGCGGGAATTCCTTTTATTTTGGCCAATTCCTTGACGCGTTCAGACCTTCGTTCCGATTCGGAAACCGAAGCTTGGAACATAAGCTTAGAACGATCTTCCTGGATAGCAAGCCAAGTGAGTGAAACAACGCCAAGGATCAAGCCCCAAAGAGCCCAGACATTGAAACGGTGCCCCTTTTTTTCCTTTGCGATGAAAGGTTTGGCAAACATCCAAAGCACGACGATTCCAGGAATAACAAGTGAGCCCACGATGGTCCATTGTCCGGGAAAATATTTCAACAACTGGAACAGGAAGAGGAAATACCACTCAGGTCGAGCAGCCGCATAGGGGTCGGAAGGATCAGCCGGATCAGCAAGCGGAGCACCGTGAAACCAAATGGTGAGAAAAACCACCGTTAGCAAAACTGCAAGGCAGGCAACGGCATCCTTGAAAACTTGATCAGGCCAAAAGGAAGCGTCCTTGGAACGATGTGGTTTCTTGGCCTTTACACCATGTTTGCGAAAGAGGTAAACATGCCCTACTATGAAAGCAATCATAAGACCAGGCAAAACGCCGGCATGGAGAGCAAAAAATCGAGTCAGCGTGTGATGCCCATACTCTGCCCCACCCACAACGAGTTTCTGTAAATCCGATCCAATAAAAGGAACCATGGCCAACAGGTTCGTGGCGACCTTGGTGGCCCAATAACCCTTTTGATCCCAAGGCAACAAATAGCCGGTCAGAGACAACGCCAAGGTAATCATAAGCAAAATGATCCCAAACCAGAAATTAACCTCGCGGGGAGCGCGATAAGCCCCGTCAATAACCACCTGCATGAGGTGAAGGGCCAACAAGACGATCATGGCTTGAGCCATAAAGTGATGCACGCCCCGCAAGAACCAACCTGCGGTCATGTGTTCCTGAATGAAGTAAACGCTTTCCCATGCAGTTTGGGCACTGGGGCTATAGGCGGTCCAAAGGAGAATTCCTGTAATTATTTGGATAAAAAATGCAAAGGTTAGACAACTCCCCCAAACATACCGCCAACGAGCTCCACCAGGAACATTCTCATAGAGGACTTCCTTTAGTAGACCTCTATAGCCGGTGCGGTCTTCGAACCAATCGAGGATTCGCCTCATGCTATAGGGATTTTATCCTTAATACCGGCCCTAAAGTCGAGGTACTTCACTTTGATCTCACCCTTTTCCACTTTGGTCTGGAGAGAATCCATAGGACGTGGGCTTGGACTATCGGGATTGGAAATGGAACCATCAAGCCCGAACGAACTGTTGTGACAAGGGCAAAAGTAGTCTCGCTCAGCGGATCGGAAATCAATGGCGCAACCTAGATGCGGGCAAGTCACGTTGAATGCAACCACATCACCACCATTAACACGCTTCAAATAAACGGCTCCTATGGGAACGTCCTTTTTTTTAGTCCAAGCATCAATCGACTCCTTCAATATAACGGGGAATCGAACAGGAGAACCATCTTCGGGCAATGCACTGAGAGGGGCAATCGCGATCCAGTCACCACGTCCACTCTTACGACGGACAGGATCAAAAAGAATCCCAATCCCAGCTCCAAGAGGGAAAAGAGCAAGCAAAGCACCCAAAGCAACGGAGACCTTCGCAAAAAATCCACGCCGAGCTTGATCTTCACATATTTCTTCCTTTGCAATCATAAAGGTAAACTGGTTGAGAGCATATGCGAAGCGTTGAGCGACTCGCAGTAAACGCAGTTAGAGGACAGGGGAAAAATAGAGCTAATGGGACACCTACAAGCCAGAACTTTTGGCGAGTTGAATTGACCCTGTCAAAGTTGTCGAAATCAGAAAGGCAGATCGTCGTCCAACGGTGGAGGTAACGGTGCCCCGCCATCAATGGGTGGCAAAGGAATCGGTTCACCGGGCACAGGCGCCGGAGCCAAGGGNTCNACAGGCGCNGGAGGAGCCAAGGGNTCCACAGGCGCNGGAGCCAAGGGNTCNACAGGCGCNGGAGCCAAGGGNTCGACAGGCGCNGGAGCCAAGGGGTCNACNGGCACGGGAGCCAAGGGGTCNACAGGCACGGGATCCGAACCAAAAACAGAAGTTGGATCGATGGGGNTNGCNCCAGNTGACTCATCNGGAAATGAAACNTCGGTCGGATCNACCGGCGCAAGAGGATCTACNGGCGCAAGAGGNTCTACCGGCGCAAGNGGNTCTACNGGCGCAAGNGGGTCTACCGGCGCAAGGGGGTCTANCGGAGTACCGATATCAGGCAAGACTGGGTCGGTAACTGCGGGAATCACTGGGTCAGGAAAGGCGGGTTCTATTGGTTCGGTAACTGCGGGAATAACTGGGTCGGGCAAAATCGGTTCTTCTGGAAGCGGTGAAGGCTGGGTCGGTTCCGCGGGAGTAATTGAAGAACCAAAACCAGTTTCGGCAGGTGTCTCCGTGACTGGATCAGTGGAGACTGGAACCTCGGAAGAACCTCCGGGCAACGGAGTGAGGGGATCTGTCGAAGTAGTTGCGGGAATGGAGACAGGCGCGGTTGAAGAAGCTCCGGCATCAAATCGGGAACCATCGGAACGCCAAGTCATTTCTTGGTCTTGGCGGGTACCGTCAGTGTAAACACGAACATACATCTTTTGCCCATTGGGCCACCAACGAGTAACAAGCCCATGCCAACGACCCTCTTTGTAATTGCGCTCCCATACCTTCTGTCCACTGGAAGCCCAATGCGTCGATCTGCCATGGCGACGGCCTCCGTACCAAAATTCCTCGTTTGAAACATAAAGGGTTCCTTCGACTGAGTCCACGATCACAATTCTACCGGTAAACGGAGCAGTTGCCATAGCTTGATACAGCAAGCCATATCGGTATTGGAAAGCTTGGTCATACTGATCGGCTCTTATCTCGATGTTTTCACCAGCTCCACCGGTTGGCTGCCAGCTAACCGATGAAACTGTTCCGCTTTGGCAAGAGCCTAGCAAAAGAGCAAGTGTTACAAGCAAAAGAAACTGTNTTGGCATTTTCATGACTATGTACCTTTTAGGAATCTCGCGCGAAAAGGCAAGCGGGTTCCGTTCCGCGTGAATTTGATTGAATTGGAGAACACATTTCATTACACGGTGCAACTTTACCCAACTTAGGGAATCAGCGCANCTGAATTTTAAAGCCGATTTTCATGTGGTTGAGGTAATTATAATTTTTCACGACTCACTGGATATACTTGATGAACGAACTCATATATTTGATTCCCGCAACGGGGCTAGTGGCTTTGTTGTTCACTTTTTGGAAAACTTCACAGGTTTCCAAAGCTGAAGTTGGTAATGATACAATGCAGCGGATTTCCGCTAGCATTCAGGAAGGTGCAATGGCTTTCCTCAAGGCGGAATACCGGGTCCTGACTGTTTTTGTCATCATTGTGGCAGCTTTGCTTGCATGGAGCGGGAGTCAAAATCCCGCGTCACACCCTTTGGTTGGACTCTCCTTCGTGGTCGGGGCACTGTGTTCTGGTCTAGCCGGTTTTCTGGGCATGAAAATCGCCACCAAGGCAAATGTACGCACAACCAACGCAGCCCAAGACGGATTGGGAAAAGCCTTGGAAATCGCCTTTTCGGGCGGGGCCGTAATGGGTTTGAGCGTGGTAGGTTTGGGCATTCTCGGACTGGGTGGCCTTTTTATGTACTTCGGTAATGATCTAGGTGCCTTTGACGTAGGCCAAGGGGATGCTCTCAACCGAACGCTGACCATTGTGACCGGCTTTTCATTCGGAGCATCCTCCATAGCTCTTTTTGCCCGCGTCGGCGGCGGGATATACACCAAAGCCGCTGACGTAGGCGCTGACTTGGTTGGCAAGGTTGAAGCGGGAATACCTGAAGATCATCCCCTTAATCCGGCAACCATCGCTGACAACGTGGGCGACAACGTGGGTGACGTTGCCGGGATGGGAGCAGATCTCTTCGAGTCATACGTCGGCTCGATGATAGCCACGATGGTCTTGGGCGCTGCCTTTTTCACGACCACTGGTTACGACGATCCGATGGGAGGATTGGCACCTGTTTTCCTGCCATTGCTTCTAGGGGCAATCGGTATCGGAACCTCAATTCTAGGTACCTTTTGGGTGCGTGTGAAGGAAGGCGGGGACCCGCAAAAGGCATTAAATCGCGGTGAATTCGGTTCATCCATCGTGATGGTAATCGCCACCTATTTCCTAATCAAAGCCATTTTGCCCGAGCAATGGGAATTTGCAGGTCGCGAATTCACCGCCATGGGAGTTTTTTGGGCAACCATAGTTGGCTTGGTCGCGGGCTTGGCCATCGGACTGGTTACCGAACATTACACCGGAACGAATAAAAAGCCGGTGCGAGCCATTGTGGAGCAATCCATAACTGGATCCGCCACCAATATTATCGCCGGGCTAGGAGTGGGCATGATATCCACCGCCTTTCCAATAATCATTCTTTCTGCCTCGGTTATAGCGGCTCACGAAATGGCCGGCCTGTATGGCATTGCAATAGCAGCGGTAGGGATGCTCTCGAACACGGGGATTCAGCTAGCAGTCGATGCATACGGACCAATCTCCGACAACGCGGGAGGGATAGCAGAAATGGCCGAACTACCCAAGGAAGTGCGTCAACGCACGGATAAGCTGGATGCCGTAGGAAACACCACCGCCGCCATCGGCAAGGGATTCGCCATTGGCTCAGCAGCATTGACCGCGCTAGCTTTGTTCGCCGCATTCAAGCAAACAGCCAAGATTGAAGTAATCGACGTTTCCGCGCCGATGGTAATGGCAGGNCTTTTTCTCGGAGCAATGCTTCCGTTCCTTTTCAGTGCCCTAGCCATGAACGCAGTGGGACGAGCCGCAATGGCGATGATCCAAGAGGTCAGGCGTCAATTCCGCGAAATCCCCGCCCTAAAGAAAGCTCTTGCGGTAATGCAAAAAAATGAGGGTAAAGAGGAAGCTGATTGGTCTGAGGAAGATCGAGATGCATTTGAAGGTGGCACATCCGCCGCGGAATATGGCGAATGTGTGGCCATTTCCACCAATGCAGCAATCAAGGAGATGGTTCGACCTGGATTGCTCGCAGTCATCACTCCAGTGGCAGTCGGCTTCCTCGGAGGAGCCGAAATGCTTGGTGGGTTGCTCGCCGGAGTAACTGCTTCCGGTGTGTTGTTGGCTTTGTTTCAATCCAACGCCGGCGGGGCATGGGACAATGCCAAGAAAATGGTTGAGGAAGGCTATGAGGTAGCAGGGGAAACCTATGGCAAGGGATCCGAAGTACATAAGGCAGCCGTGGTAGGTGACACCGTAGGCGACCCTTTGAAAGACACCTCCGGCCCCTCTCTCAATATCTTGCTCAAGCTGATGTCCGTGGTATCCTTGGTCCTAGCACCATTGCTTTGAGGAATAGCGGATTACCTCAAGGAGATCTTAATCCGCGGGCAAACGCTGCTCGCCCATTCACATCTAGCTTTCGATAGGCAGTTCCAGCCACAAAGACATCGGCACCTGCTTCCTGACACAATTGACCTGTGTCCGGATTCACGCCGCCGTCCACCTCAACTCGGAAGTCATGGCGCCCTATGTCACGCCATCGATGAACCACGTTGATTTTTTCCACCATGTCATCCCGGAAAGCTTGGCCGCCAAAGCCAGGCACCACAGTCATCACAAGGACCAAATCGACCGCTCCCAAATAAGGGCGAATCTCTTCGGCCGGGGTATCCGGATTGATTGCGATTCCGACCTGACAATCAAGTTTGCGAATAGCTTCCAAGGTGAAACCAATAGTCTCTCCAATCTCAACGTGAGCACTAATTAGATCAGCTCCTGCCTTGGCAAATGATTCCACCAGAGAGGCTGGATTAGTAACCATGAGATGGACATCCAGAAACAGGTCGCACTTGGAACGTAAATCAGCCACAGTCTGAGGGCCGAATGTGACATTGGGGACGAAGTGACCATCCATGACGTCAACGTGCAACCACTCTCGACCATCGGACTCCACTTGGTTGGCTGCTGCTCCAAGGTCGGCATGATCGAAAGCCAAAAGAGAAGGAGCAAGAATTGGATATCTCTCGTTGGTCATGATTGAAGAAAAAGTCTACCAAGAATCCAAGGCCAGGGAAACGGTTTCCCTGCTTAGATCATTAATCGCAGCAGCCATCGGTTGACGACCATCGGGTGAAGTGGTTGGGTCATCCCAAACCAAATGAGCCACGCCACGAACAGTACGCCCCTGAAAGAGCGTTTTGCCACCGGCTCCATTTTCAGATAGGTTAACCTCCCCATCCAAGGTAATCTGGAAAGCATTGGCACGAGCAGTGTCATCGCTACGAAAAGAGGCTGCCTGCCGCCTGTAATTGGTCAACCGGATGGACAAAGTGGCTTCGGCTCCGTCCGGTGAGTCAACGAGCTTGACTCGACCATCGCGAAGAAAAGCTTCGCGAAGAGTCATGGAAGCCAAAGACGCAGCTTGCGGAGCAAGGGATTCATTCACCACCGCCTCAACATAAAGCGTACGAAAAGGGGGCTCGCCGATGGGCCCGAAAGCATAACGGCTGCACCCACAAAACAGGGTGACGCCAAAAAGAGCGAACAACGCCAGAATGAAAGCGAATCCTCTTGGACCAGTGCTCACGGTTGGCTTTCGGTCTTCTCGAATTCCTTGAGAAGCTCGGTTGCCGAACGAGCGGAGTCAGAATCAGGAGCCAAAGTAATTGCCTCGTTATAATACTGAATTGCGGGCTTCTCGACTGATGATCTGGGAGCAAACTTGTGCCCATGTCGGTGATAAAACTGACCAATTTCCAGTTTGCTGCGAGCAAGCATATCACGCATGCGACCCAAACCTTTTTCTGCTTCTTGTAAGCGTAGTTTCCAAGCTTCTCGACGCTTAGCGAAATCGTCATCGGTTTCTCGGGGGGCTTTTGCAAGAGCCTCAAAAAGAATCAAGTAGTCCTCATAAAAGTTCACTGCCTTGAGTGTCGCTCCTTGGTCATAAAGTGGACCCTTGACCATCGATTCATGAATGACAGCCAAATCGAAATATGCTTTTTCACTCAAGCTGTCCTCGGGGTAAAGGTTTATCAATCGCTCAAGAGAATCAATGGCCTCGACCTCTTTTTTATCTCTGCGAGCAATATCAGCAGATGCCATGAGCGCAACTGGGGCATGCTCCGGACCACGAGCGTTCTCAGCAATTTTTTGGTGAAATTCAAGAGCTTGGCCATAGTTCTTGAAACCGGGAATAAAGCGAAAAACTTTGGTTCGGGCACCTGCACCGAGTTTGGCAGCTATTCGCGACTGGGCAACAATGACCTTGTCGAAATCATAGGACGGGTATTTTTCAACCACTTGCTGAAGGGCATCGAATGCCTTCCCCCACTGGGAGTAACGTTCACGGACGAGCGCCGATTGATAGAGTGCCTCAGCGGCAGCATAAACTTTCCGACCATCCGAGGTTTCCACTTTCTCGATGGGGAAGCGTTTTGCGATTTTCTTGTAAGTGGAGAGCGCTCCACGGAAATCATTCTCGGCCAATTCACTTTCGGCTTTCTCAAGCAGTGCCTGAGCTTGCTCTCCATCCGATTCAAACCCACCAAAGAAGCGAGATAAAAAGCCACCTTCGAGGCGCAAGCCTTTTTCACCATCGAAGACAATCTTTGCTTCGAGGGAATTGAGTGAAAAGATCGTGCCGAGGACGAACCATCCGCAAAAATTAAGTTTCTTCATTTTGTCCATCGTATTAAACCGGAAGACCATGTGAGACCTGCTCCGAAAGATACCATTAATATATGATCGCCATTGTTGAAATCCCATTCTTCATAAGCTTCTTTCAAAGCAATTGGTATAGATGCAGCCGATGTGTTTCCATAACGATCCAAATTGCAAAAGAATCGGTCAATAGGAAGTTCCAACCTTTGTGCAAGACTTTCCACAATCCGAGCGTTTGCTTGATGTGGAATTACGCAAGCGATGTCCGCTGGGGTCAAGCCATGCTTTTCCAATAATTTTCGTGCAGCGCGCTCCATGAGTCGAACCGCAACCTTGAAAATCTCCCGTCCATTCATTTTCAGAAAATGCTGTCGTTTCTGGAGTGAATCCTCGGAGGCTGGTTGGGCCGAACCGCCTCCTGGTTGGCACAAAAGCGAAGGGTTGCTCCCATCGGCCTCAGAGAAAAATCCCATGAGTTCGCCTCCCGCTCCAGAGCCTTTACCTACAATGACCGCACCTGCGCCATCCCCGAAGAGAACACAAGTCGAACGATCTTCCCAATCCATTATAGTGGAAAGTTTCTCGGATCCGATAACGAGAGCATAACGATAGTCTCTAGCTCGAACAAGTGCGTCCGCAACGTCCAAGGCATAAAGAAACCCTGAGCAAGCCGCTTCCACGTCAAAACTACACACCTTGCCCAAACCGAGCTTAGCTTGCGTTAGGCAGGCGGTGGAGGGAAATGCCATATCCGGAGTAATAGTGGCGACGACCAACAAGTCGATTTCCTCGGGGCCAATGCCAGCAGTTTTCATAGCTCGGCGAGAAGCTTCCGCAGCCATGTCGCTAGTAAATTCCGAATCCTTGGCAAAGCGACGTTCGCGAATACCGGTACGCGTCATAATCCATTGGTCCGACGTGTCCACAATTTCGCATAGGTCATCATTAGTGACAATCCGCTCCGGAGCATAGGAACCCAAGCCAACGAGGCGAGTCGTCAAACTAGCGGCTTGAGGATTTCCACTCATCTATTCGCGCCAACCGCGAGTTCTATTGGAAGGAGCAATTCACTAGCCTCACGAGCATCTGCAAGGATACGACCGATCATATCCTTGCGAACTGCATCAAGGGTAATCCGAATGGCTCCTTGAATTTGGTGCCGGTTGGATGATCCGTGAGCCTTGACGACAGGTTTTCGTAATCCCAACAGGGGGGCGCCACCCAAATGCTCGGGATTAATGCGTTCCTTCAGTCCCTTGAAAGCACCCTTAGAAAGTAATGCACCTGTTTTTCGCAAAGTGTTTCGGCGCAATTCCTCGTCCAGAAAAGATCCAATCATCTTGCAAAGTGATTCACAGGTCTTGAGCACAATGTTACCCACAAAACCATCACAAACTACGACGTCCACTTGATTTTCAAACATCTGAAAACCTTCTAACAAACCTTGGTAATCCAACAAGCCGCGCATCTGTTTAAGCAAGTGGTGGGACTCTTGAATCAGTTCGTTGCCCTTGCTTTCCTCGGTGCCAATCGAAAGTAAGCCAACTCGAGGTTGATCTATGCCAAGGATCACCCGAGCATAATTGGTTCCCAAGATTGCGTTATGCAAGAGATGGATAGGTTTTGCCTCGGGATTGGCACCAGCGTCAAGCAAGACAAAATAACGTTTGATGCCAGGCCAAATAGTGCCCAAAGCAGGACGATCAATTCCTTCCAAAGTACGGAGTTTGATGGTGCCACCAGCCATGAGACTACCGGTGTTTCCGCAACTTAACATGGCGTCTGCATCATCCTCCTTGACTAATTCCAAAGCCTTCACGAGCGAGGAATCCTTTTTCGATTTCAGGCTGGCAACGGGTTTTTCATCCATCCCAATTACTTGGGAAGCATGGTGAATGCGAACTGGGCCTTGGGAAAGAGAGGCATGTCCCTTTACGAGAGGAGTGAGTTCCCCTTCGTCTCCAACCAAGATATACTGCACCCCTGATGAAGAGTCTTCGATGGCCGCAGCCAACCCATCCACTACCTCCTGCGGTCCATTGTCACCACCCATCGCGTCGATGGCTAATCTGACCTGAACCTCGGATGACGACATGGGAGCGGAACCGAAACCCTATCGCGAAAGTAAAATCGACCAGAATTACAATTCGACGTCTTGAACTGGACGCCCTCGATAAGTCCCGGTAGCGGGATGAACGCGGTGGGGCCGAAACTTCGAACCGTCCTCATCCTTGGCCAATTGAGGCAAGGCATATCGATTCGCGCCGCGGCGTTTCCGGCTGCGCTGCTTGGAATGTTTCCTCTTTGGTTGTCCCATGGTAATTCTCCTGCAAATGGATNTATCTTGCCCGTAGGCTTTTCAATTAGTTGAAACATAAAAAAAGACATTTAGAGGCATGCAGTCAAGCAGACACCGCAGGAAAACACCCAAGGTAGAAGCTGCTCGAATCAGTATGTCAGGCCAATGCCAAGACAATCGCCGCCAAGCCAAGACGGTACCATGCAAACAAACCCAAGCCTCGCTGAGACAGGTAAGTAACTAGCCAGCGAACCGCAAAAGCCGCCGAGACTCCCGCCAGCAAACAGCCGACCAACACCGGACCGAAGTCCAGATGGGCGCTCATTTCTTCTCCCTTGGTCACAACCTTGTAACCAGCGGCCGCGGAAAGAGTCACCAACCCAAGCAAAAAACTAAATTCAGCAGCCTTGGCAGGACGCAATCCCACAAAGTATCCACCAACGATCGTCATCATGGAACGACTGGTGCCGGGACACATGGCCACACATTGCATCAGACCGATGAAAAAAGCTGAAGGTAAACTCAAATGAGCCAAGTCAGCGGACTTTCCCGCGGGTCCACCATTTTCACGCTTTGTCCTCATGCGTTCAGCCCAGAACATGAGCAATGCCCCCAGAATGAGGGCCACGGCCACTGGTTTGGCTCCAAAGAGCGTTTCCTCTATGAATTCGTCAAGCAAAGGACCCAAGGCAGCGGCAGGCAAAAAGGCAAAAAGCAAATTAAGGCCCAAGGAACGACCTCTCGGATCCAAGCCAACAACTCCCAGAAGAACTGCCCAAATCTCTCTCCAATACAACACCCCGACAGCGAGAATGGCACCAAATTGAATGACTATGAGATAAGCGTTCAAGGCGACTTCGGCTTCGGCCCCTCCTTTGTCCGACAGCCATTCCTTGGTTAAAATCAAGTGCCCGGTCGAGGAAACAGGCAAAAACTCAGTCACTCCCTCGACCAATCCATAGACAACAGCATCGGTATAATCCATGAGTGGTTGAGGGTCTGATGCGGATTCCTTGGCTTCCTCTCCAAGCAAGGATCCACAAAACAAGCATCCCACAAAAAACAGAAAACATCCCGCTCTACTCAAAATCCCCATCTTTAACGAGACAAGCCTCCTGGAGGGCAAAGTGGCAAGAAGGAAAATCAAACCCATCTGTTTTCATTTTTGAGCAAGGTTTTGCTTGCGACTGATCAAAGCAACTCCACCCTTAGTCGCCCATGAGCGAAACTACACTCGCATATCTTGCTGAAAAGACTGCATCAGGTAATGATCTCGATGAATCCGAGATTCGAGTTGCCGCGAATCAATTGACTGCCGCCGACGCTTCGGTCGAAGACAAGGAAAGTTTCCTCGTCTCCTTTGCGGACAAAGGGGAGTCCGCTCAGGAAATCGCGGCTTTCGCCTCTTGTTTCAGAGAGTTCGCCATTGATCCAATGGTCGACGACCTAGCCCACTCCGCGATCGACGTCTGTGGTACAGGCGGGGACAAATCAGGTAGTTTTAACGTATCGACCACAGTTGCGTTCATCTTGGCGGCAGCGGGAGTGACTGTATTCAAGCACGGGAACAGGTCCATCACCTCAAAATGCGGAAGCGCCGACCTACTGGAGGCGGTGGGCATACCCTTGGAGGCAAAGCCTGCTCTGATTCGATCATCACTCGAGGAGCTTCACTTTGCCTTCTTCTTTGCCCCTGTCTATCATCCTGCATTCAAGGAAATCGTTCCGGTTCGCAAAAGCCTCGCTGAGAAGGGGCATCGCACCGTCTTCAACATACTTGGACCACTGATTAATCCTGGTCGACCCGCTTACCAGCTCCTCGGGGTATTTTCTCCAGACTTCGTTTCAAGGCTAGCATCTTGCCTCGAGGCACTGGATTTGCGAAGAGCCCTAGTCGCTCACTGTTCGCTCTCGGGAGCTGGCGGATTGGATGAATTGAGTTGCTGTGGCAAAAACTTGGTTTCAGGAGTCGGCGGCCTATCGGAGACGAAAGGGGACTGGACACCAGAAGACTTCGGGCTCCCATGCCATCCGTATACGGATATAGCGGGTGGAAACGTGCAAGAAAACCTTCGGCTTCTCGACACTCTCTTCTCGGGGGAAGCTCCTTCCGGGCTAATGGACAGCGTTTGCCTGAACGCAGGAACGGCTCTATGGATCGCCGAACGAACAACTGAGGTGAAGCAAGGGGTTGCCATGGCCAAGGATTTGCTCTTGGGAGGCCAAGTGAAGTCATGGTTAGAACGAGCAAAAGCCTTCTATGCCGATGCCAGTGAAACTTAACCATTTCGGCACCGATGGAATACGTGGCCCAAGCGGCGGAGACACCGTAAACCCGCTTTTTGCATCTCGGTTAGGTGGGGCAGCGGGAAATTGGGCCAAGAGAAATTACTCGAAGAGTCGACTAGTTCTCGTTGGACGAGACCCTCGCCATTCGGGACCTGAACTGTTGGCCGGCTTGGCATCAGGCCTTTTGGCTGACGGACTCGAGGTTCGCTCGCTTGGCATTTTGCCCACGCCAGCTCTTGCACTGGCAGTGTCTCGTGAAAATGCCTGTCTTGGAATCATGATAACGGCCTCCCATAATCCANCCTCGGATAACGGCTTCAAGCTATTCAATCATCTTGGACACAAGCTCTCACCGGAAGATGAAGGTTTTATCGAAAGCGCCCTTCCGGACAATATCCCTGACAATCCAATGGCGAAAGTCGATGACTTGAATTCGATGGACGCCTATCTCGAACATCTGGCTACTGCCCTGCCCCAAGGTAGTCTGAAAAACTGGACTATAGCCCTTGATACAGCCAACGGAGCAACAGCAAAGATCAGTCGTGTTGTCCTGGAACGGCTTGGCGCAATGGTGAAACAAATAGGAGATGCCTCAGGCAACCAATTGATAAATGAGTGTGTCGGCAGCGAAAACCCTCAAGGGTTGTCCATGCTAGTCCGGGAAACCAATGCCCGATTAGGCATCGCCCATGACGGTGACGGTGACCGGGTGATTTTTTGCGACGAAAATGGCGATGTCGTGGAAGGTGACTGCATCCTGGGAATTTTAGCCCTTGATGCCAAAAGACGTTCAGTTCCTGGGTGCGGCACCTTGGTGACCACGGATTACGCCAACTTCGGACTGAACCAAAGCTTGGCCTCAAAGGGAATCACCGTGGAGCGTAGCGGAGTGGGAGACCGATGTGTTGCTGCTCGCATGCGAGAAATAGGAGCAGCAGTAGGTGGCGAACCTTCCGGTCATTTGATCTTGAGTGAGTGGTCCCCGGTTGGGGATGGTCCCATGGCGGCGCTGAACGTTGCCCGAATACTGCTGGAAAGTGGAAATTCTCTTTCCGAAATCAAAAGTTGCGTCGATCTATCCCCCACCTTCTCGCAAGCCTTCCCCGTAGCTGAAAAAATTCCCCTCGAGGATTTGGAGGATGTGAGCGGGCAAATTAAACTACAAAATGAACAATTGGGTGATGCAGGGAGAGTCTTTGTACGTTACTCGGGTACAGAACCGAAAATTCGATTGTTGGTTGAGGCGAAGAAAGAGGATCTCGCCAGGAAAGCTTTCGATGCCACCGAAAGGATTTTGCGAAAAGAATTGAAATTCCTCTAGGGATTGTCNCTTTTGGGCATTTCGTATTCAAAATTATTTCATGATTCCCTTTATCCTGCCTTTGATGGCAAAGTAATGTCAGAAATTGCAATAGGCGAGCTACCGGAGCAAATCCGCAAGCAAATCGATCGAGCATCCGAGATGGAAATCAAGGATCTCGATTACGCGATCCAAGTTTACGCAAACATCTTGAAACAGCAACCAGGTNGCTTGGAGTTACGCAAGAAACTAAGGGGGGCCCAAATCAAGAAAGCCGGTTCGTCCAGCAACACACTTTCCAGTTTTCTGGGTAAAGTCACCACTGCACCTTTTCGAATCACCGGCAAAGGGAAGATAGACAAAGACCCCATGAAAGCCATGGAGGAAGCTGAGAAAGCTCTTTCATCCAATCCCACCAATGCAGTGGCCGGTAATCTCCTGGCCGAAGCTGCCTCTGCCGCCGGTTTCCATGGCACAGCAGTCTTTGCCCGGGAAACCATTCGTGATGCCGACCCTGAAAACTTGAACAATCTCTATGCGCTGGGACAAGCCTATCTGGTCAACGGAGATACTGAAAATGCCATTCGCGTAGGCAGTCAAATTCTCAAGAAAAAGCCTGGTGACGGGGAAGCCCAAGAACTGCTCAAGCAAGCCTCGGTCACCGTTGCCTTGGACGAAGGCAAATGGGAGGAATCGGACGATTATCGTGAAAAGCTAAAGGATCAGGACGAAGCACTGGCCATCGAGCAAGCCAATCGAGCAGTCACTGATGCTCGCGGACTCGAGACCCTCATTCAAAAAGCGTACTCACTGATCGAAGCAAACCCGGAAGACATTAACAACTATCGGGACATCAGCGAACTGTACCAACGCGCCAATGACTTGGAGACATCCATCGCATGGATTCAAAAAGCTCGCGAACTACCCAATGGCAAAACAGACGTAGCACTAGAGCAGAGGGAACATGGGTTGATACTCGAATACTTCGACCAAGGAGTGGAGCAATGTCAGGAGGCCCTCGCCGCAGATCCTGAAAACGCCCAACTGCAAAGTGAAGTTGATGAAGCGATAGAAAATCGAAAAGCCTACCGACATGAACAATTGGCTTCATTGGTCGAACGATATCCCAATGACTACAATTATCGTTTTCAATACGGCGAAATTCTATTTGACGATAGCCAGTACGACGAAGCCATAGCCCAATTCCAACTTGCCCAACGAAACCCGAACGTTCGGCTTGATGCTCTGATTTACCTTGGAAAAGCCTACAAGGAAAAGCAGTTCCATGATTTGGCCATCCAGCAATTTGCCACTGTTAAAAATGAAATTCCCGTGCTCGACGACCGGAAGAAGGAGGCCATTTACGAACTTGGCCAATGCCATGAGGCAAAAGGGCAACAGGAGGAAGCCATCGAAGAATACAAGGAGGTTTACGCGGCCGATATCTCCTTCCGCGACGTCTCGGCCAAGATCGACGCCTATTACGCCGGGAACTCCTGAACCAAAAGAGATAAACGAAAATTGGCGGAGAGGGAGGGATTCGAACCCCCGGTACCTTGCGGCACACCCGATTTCGAATCGGGCACATTCGACCACTCTGCCACCTCTCCGGCACGAGACAGATCGATCACCAAGCGCCAATGTCGAANCTCTGGCAATCTCAAAGAACAGCGTTCGACCAAGGTTTTATTGAGATCCCGAAGCAAACTACCGGCTTGCCCTTGCTCTTCAAATCGTTTGGCATCNTGAAATCATGCCTTACGCAAAACATTGTTTGTTGTTCACCATCATCATTCTGTTATCGGGTTGCTCTTGGCGCAACAGGGTCGTTGATTTTGGCGACGGTCGCTACGATGGAGATTTAAACGGTGATGGCCAGCGGCACGGCGAAGGTATCTATGACTGGAACAATGGTGATAGATACGAAGGTCAATTCCGCTTTGGCAAACGGCATGGCAAGGGAGATTTCGTATGGGCCAACGGTGACACCTTCAAAGGGGAATATCGCAATGGCAAGCGACATGGCCGTGGATCCTATCAATGGACCAACGGAGCTCGCTACGACGGACAGTATACTTTCGGCAAGCGACATGGTCGCGGAACTTTTGTCGCAGCGGATGGCACCCGCTACGATGGTTGGTGGAGAGATGATGAAGAAGAAGGCCACGGTGTACTTACTTATCCAGACGGTAAGCGCATTACCGGGAAATGGTCTCGAGGAATACTAAAGCCCGAGACCTCCACCGAAACCAAACCTTCCACCAACGAAGAAGATAATTCACCTGTTTCGAGCGAGCCGGTCGCTACCGTTCCGGAATCCCCCACCCCACCGGAAACGGAACCACCGGTTGCCCCGCAACCCGAACAACCGGAACCGCCAACCGAGGTCGTTTCCACGTTGCCGAGTGATAACTTGCCCCCCCTGCCGGGAGAACCCGTTGAGCCTGTAACACCAGTTAAAACTCCGGAACCCGAACCCACGCCCGTGGAACAACCGAAGCAACCAGTTGTCGAAAACTGGAAAGGTACGCAAGAGCAAGCAGAAGCCTATTTCGAGTCCCGTGACCGCGGCGAAGTATCGGCCCTACATTTGAAAGATACCGGCGAAGCCTTCGCAGGGGTCATCACCATTGTGTTGGATGATGGAGCCAAGCGCGGTCAAGTAACGGTGGTCAACGGACTCCTGCACGGTGAGGAGATTCTTTGGGGTGACGACGGCAAGGTGATGGAACGCAATCGCTACGAGAATGGGAAGCTAATCGAGGAGCAGATCATTCCTCAGCCAGAGAAAAACTGAGCGTAGCAGACAGTCTCGGATCAGGCTCGATAAAGCTTGTTTAAAAACGTTCGATATCCTCGGTCTCGTGCTTGTCATGCTCGTGACCATGCCCGTGATGATCATCGGGTCGATGGGATTCTTCATACATCAGGAACTTCATCCCCATATCGATCAAGGCGGGCAAGCTGTTGCTTCGTTTGTCAGTCAAGCCAAGCCGTACGGCCAAACCACCTCCATCCGATCGAGCATCGGCGGTGACGGTCAAGGAGTCGATATCCTTTAGCAAGGGACCAAATTCCGAGCGAAAGGATTGCTTCATACTCTCAGGCATGGAACTAGGGTTGATCTTGATCGCAAAATCATGACCCGTGAAGAGGCTCTTGTCGCTTCCGCTGACAGCATTGGGCAAACCGCCTCCGGCTACAGCAGCTGCCCGCTGAGGTGTGGACACCGCAAGCACACCGTTTTCCGCCTTGACCGTAATACCTATCAAGGCCCCCATACCTAGGATTCCTGCCAATTGGGGTGATTTTTGCATGACGGCATTCCACTTGGCATCGTCAATCGATGCCGCCAAGACCATGTCGAACTCCTTGGGCAAACCACCAGGACCACCCGGAGGAGGCCCGCCGAATCCACCGTTCGGAGGACCGCCTGGAGGGCCTTCGCCGAATCCACCAGGACGGGAACCATCAAAAGGATTGCCGCCAGCGGGTGGATCGATCGCGATCTCTGGTTTGCCCGGGGCAGTGTTTCCGCCAAAAGGATTTGGCTTTGCGGGAGGACCGCCAAATGGATTGTGATCGATCCCGGAGTCTCCCTTGTCTCCGAACTCACCACCAGGGGAAAAGGGATCGGGGGCAGTTGAGCCGCTTTGTTCCTCTTGGATTCCGCTAGGGGAAATTTTGTTTTCAGTGGCTGTTTCACCTCCGGGAAACTGGTACATAGACAAGGCAAATCCGCCCTGAAAAACATCCAGTACTTCACGGGGAGCGATGCCAAACTCCGGGATCGGCTTGTCCAAGTCGGTGACGACCAGCCCAGTCTCCTCCACCTGATCCGCCAGCGTATCCTCGAAGAAACCAACCAAGCCGTCCAAGCTCATCGAAATGGAAGCCAACATGGCCGCATCCGAACCAAGGAAGTTGGCCAATTCGGACGATATGCCACCACCACCAAAGGCCTTGCCTAATCCCTTGGAAGCTCCGTTGAATTCCAAAAGTACCTCTCCCTTGTCAAAGCGGAGACCACCGGAAAGCGTACCGGCCTCGACAAGGCCCAGCAATTCATCGGGAGCTTCCCCTTCGGCCAAGGAACCCACCTTCTCGAGGTTGACCCAAACACCCAAGTCATAGCCCTTGCTTTCCTGATCAAGGATTGCTGGATGAGCCTCTACCAACGAGTTTGAACCGTCCGTGGTCATGAATCGTTCCAATTCCTGCAAAAGAGATTGATGACCGCGCGCTCGCCTATCTTCATTTACGATAAGGAAGAAAATTCCATCCGATAGCGCGAGAAAGGTTTCTCCCGCCTCCCACATATCATAGCCATCCTTAGTCGCTGTAGGAGGAGGAGCCTTCATCGATTTGAGAAGTTGCTTCGCTTTGGCGGAATCGTTTAACTTGGCGGCAAAAGCGATGGTGGGGTCCTCATCCGGTTCAGTCGGGTGAGGCAGGAAATAAGCTCGGACAGGCTCAGATACGTCCAAACCTATGGAAGAAGGATTCAAAATACCCCGGAAGAAACGGGACTGATCCGAAGAATCTGCAGGTATAAGCGAAGCGACCTTGGATCCTGCCTTTTGAATAGCTTTGTCTAGGGGAAGCGTGGCCACGCCCAAGGCATTGTCGGGAATGCGCTCAATCAGGGGAACCAACTGCAAGGCGGCATGTCCCGAACCCGTGTTCGAATTATTGGAAGATGAATTGTCTGGATCGGGGTTGGTTGGAGCAGGATCAGATGGATTGGGGTCCGCAGGCGCGGTCCCGGTGGGCTTGTCCTCTGTCTTGGCAGCCACTTCCTTGTCCTCTGCCTCATCGTCACCGGACATTAGGATCACTATGCCGGCAACTGCCAAGGTAGCGGCCACACTTATGCTGGACCACAGAATGATTTTCTTTTTCTTGGACGCGGTATCCACAGTGACTGCGGCAGCCGCTTGTTGTGGCTGGGCAGTTGCCCGAGCTTGAGCTCCTGCTGGTTGCCGGGCAGCCTGTTGGGCCTGTTGCTGAGATGCTTGTGCCTGAGGTTGCGCTGCGGCGGTTTGACCTCCTCCGGCAAATCCGGGGACTTGCCCGACGGTGATCCAGTTTTGGCCATCGTGGCAAGCATAGTCCTGAGCAGTGAAATGGCCTTCTTGCACGTATTGTTGCAATTGCTCCAAGGTATAGGGACCGTATTGTTGGCCGTCCTTGTTAATGTAAATTTGCATGGCGGTAGTTGGTTAGGGAAAACCTAAGGATTAAAGGAAAGAAATTTATCGCAGGGAATGGCCCTGACAAGCATCAAATACTACGATAGGCGGGGGCTAGTAAATTGGCATTATGGTAAATTGTGAATAATTTGTTGTTTCGTTCGAGGCATCTGATCTTTAGCTAAACCGCCTTTCACATTAATTATCTTTTTAACAAAACCATGTCTATCGCTCCCGACGCAGCTCTCGAAAAAGAAAAGGTTCCTCCTTTGGATTTCGATCCANAGAGCAACNCNCGTGANTTGATGCGCCACTACGTGTCCGCATCCGACCAAGACTTGGCGGAAATGCTGGAATTGGTCGGAGCGGAAAATATCGATGACTTGTTTGATCAAGTACCCAAAGACATTCGTTTTACAGAGTCTCTTGACCTTCCCGACGAACTTTCCTACGAGGCCTTGCAGGAACGCCTTGCCGAAGTGGCATCCAAGAACCAAAGGTTTACCTCCTTTCTGGGCGATGGCATGCCGGACTGGAAAGTCCATCCCATTGCCTCGTTCGTCTGCGGGATACGTCCACTGACCACCTCCTACACACCCTATCAACCCGAACGCAGCCAAGGNACNCTTNTGACACATTGGATCTACCAATGCGCAATGACTGCATTGACCGGTTTCGAGGCCATAAACTCATCCCTTTATGATCGATCAACCGCCCTTTTCGAAGCGATTTGCTGTAGTCTGCGATTGAACAGGGGGCGAAACACCGTGATCGTGGCGGAATCGATTTTCCCCTCTGATTTGGCTGTTCTCCGCACCCACTTGGAGGAAACCAAGATACAAGTGGTTTTCGTTCCCTTCGATCCTGAAACCGGTCGCCTCGAACCAGATGCCTTGCGAGCTCAAGCCGAAGAGATAGGTGACGATCTTGCTGCCATTGCCTTCCCCCAAGTTAACTCTTTGGGTTTGCTGGAAGAAGTCGACGCCTTGACAGACCTGACTCATGCCTTGGGAGCGAAGGCTATCGCTTGCGTTGACCCGATGCTGTTGGCCGGCGGTGGATTGAAACCACCTGCGGTCTTTGGGGAAACGGGGGCTGACCTTATTGTTGGAGAAGGTCAACACTTGGCCATTGGTCCTAATTTCGGCGGACCGGGATTGGGTGTTTTCGGAGTACGACATAACGAAAAGGTTCGCAACGACATACGTGCCACACCCGGCCGGTACGTTGGCAAGGCCGCCGATCAAGCCGGTCGTGACTGTCATGTCATGGTGTTGTCCACCCGCGAGCAACACATTCGTAAGGAAAGGGCCACTTCCAACGTTTGCTCCAATCAGGCATTCCTCGCTACTATTGCAGGCGCAGCCATTTTGGCCCGGGGAGAAAAGGGTCTTGAAAAAGGCGTCCGGACCGCCCGAAAAGCCGCAGTTGACACCAGCGAAAAGCTTCTGGCAAGAGACGGCGTGTCCCTGGCCTTCCCGGACACACCGTTCTTCAATGAAATTGTCTTGGAAACCAATATTTCCTCTGGTGACCTCATTGCCAAGGCTAGGAAAACGGGTTTGCACTTGGGCATCGACGTGTCCGACCGAGTTCCGGGAAACAAGCACCTTCTGAAAATATCTTTCAGTGACAAAAGCAGCCTCGAGAACTGTCAAAAAGTAATATCTTTCTTCGAGGATCATTTTGTCGCAGGTGCTACAGGATCAATTCCCGAGCTAAAAGAAGATTTCCAAAGGCAAACCCCAGTCGGGTTGCCCGATCTTCCGGAGCAGGAAATTAGAAGTTATTACGAACGCCTCGGCACACTCAACGTGAGCCCCGACTCCGGGTGCTATCCTCTGGGCTCCTGCACAATGAAATACAACCCCTTTGTGAATGACTGGGCGGCTTCATTGCCGGGCTTCACGGAAATGCATCCGCAAGCTCCCATAGAGGATTCACAAGGATGCATGGAAGTCCTTTACGAAATCCAGGAATGGTTAAGAAAGATTACGGGATTGGCAGCCGTCACCACACAACCCGTTGCCGGAGCTCAGGGTGAACTTGTTGGAATCAAGCTATTCCAAGCCTATCACCGTGATCGCGGGGATAATGAGCGTAACGTCATATTTATTCCCAAATCTGCTCACGGAACAAATTTCGCCACCGCCGTGACTGCTGGCTTCTCGGCTTCAGGTGGCATTGTTCATCTAGAGGCCCTCCCTGACGGACGGATCGACCCTGATTTTCTCGATGCAAAGCTAGCCGAGCACGGCGAGCGTTTGTGCGGTATCATGATCACCAACCCAAATACCTCCGGGGTTCTGGAGACTGATTTCAAGGCCATCGCCGACAAAGTTCACGCTGCCGGCGGACTCGTTTACATGGACGGAGCCAATATGAATGCCATCGCGGGATGGGTTGACCTTGGTGCCATGGGTGTGGACGCGGTGCACAACAACCTGCACAAGACTTGGACCATCCCTCACGGNGGAGGCGGCCCAGGTGACGCCATAGTGGCCGTGTCCAAGCCTCTGGTCGATTTTCTTCCCGGACATCAATTTGTACGAGGCGGAGATAACCTCATTCGCCCCGAAAAACCAATCAAGTCGATAGGTTCCTTTCATCGCCATTGGGGTAATTTTGCGCACAAGGTCCGCGCTTACACCTACTTGCTTCGCCTTGGACGAGAGGGAATACCTCGCATGTCGGCAATCGCCGTGCTTGCCGCCCGCTACCTTTACGAACGGCTGCGTTCCACATACCCCACCCTACCCGCGGGAGCTTCGAAAATTCCCAGGATGCATGAGTTTATTCTCACCCTCGAGGAACACACCTTTGAGAAGGCCGAAACGGCCGGAATCCCCAAAAGCCAAGTTATTCCTCAAATCGGAAAATTGTTCCTGGATTTCGGTTTTCACGCCCCCACAGTGGCTTTTCCTGAAATATTCGGTCTTATGATCGAGCCAACCGAAAGCTATACNAAATCCGAACTNGATCGTTTCGCGGAAGCCGTCATGGCAATACACTCAATCGTAGAAGAAAAACCAGCCATCATTGCCCAAGCGCCCTATTTCACCCCTGTCGATCGCGTGGATGAAGTGAATGCAAATCGCAACCTCGTTCTTCATGAAAAATTAGCCAAGCTTCCGGAATTACCGGCCAACAGACTCTCACCCGCTCTGTTGCAAAGCCTTCCCATTCCGGAAATCAAAAAGCGCATAGTTGAAGCATCGCAATAGATTCTCTCTACAAGTAAGCTTTGTTAGAGAAAGCGAAAAAATGAGGTGATTAATAAACACCTTAAATATGTATGTTACCAACATGCATGTTAATATAGTTATTAACATTTTGTATATATCTTTACANATTATATTTATGTAATTTAANTTACCCTTAAATAGAGTTTGTGAACATGCAGTTACAAAGAGTTTTCTCTTGTTTTTCTCCAATCCACCAACATGTTACATGTTATGTTAAACAAGCAAAAAGCATTTGGTCTTCTTCTGAAATACGAACGGGCGAAGGCAGGGCTTAGCCAAGCCATTTTAGCTAAAAAGGCAGGTATCTCGGTAGCCATAGTGAACGACCTGGAGAATGCCACTCGGGTAGCTGGAGTTAAGACCATTCGCAAAATTGCAGAAGGCCTTGGAATGCCCGAGCACCGAGCTGTGGATTTCATGTTGCAAGGACTTGCCCTATCTCGACGGGATTACGCGTTACCAGATTTTGAGGATTATGAGCCCATTTTATTTAACCTCGTTCCTTACTTCCTGAAATCCAATGGGATAACACCTTTGGAGATCGATTCATGCAGCTTGCTTCAACCCTATGGCTCAAAAGTCCCTTCCGGCGTCGAAATCACCCTGTCTTCCAACCAAAAAATAAGGGTTAATCTCGAATTTGAGGAAAAGGATACCTGACCATCATCCCGCTGAGTGAGAAGTGAAATTTAATTCCTCCATAAACCACTGAAGAACAANAGNNTCTGTGTTTCATNGTTGTTTTGATGAAAAATAAAAGTAAGATATAGCGGTTTTTGGCTAATACCTTATCAAGGTAATTTATGTCCCGCGCAAGAATTGCATCAAATTGGAGTTTGTCCCTGGCGAAGTGCTTAAAACTCTTTGTTGGGATTCTCTTGCCCGTTTGCACTGCCTTCGGGGACATCACGGCGAACTTGATTGCCCACTATGAGTTTGATGATGAAACCGGAACCACCGCCAAGGATTCGTCGGATAAAAACCATGATGGCACTTTGGAGGGATATGATTCGAAAAGCAGTCCTTGGACGACGGGTAAAATAGGGGGTGCACTGAGCTTCGATGGAACGGATGATTACGTCACTGTTCCGCACAACGGTGACTTCAACTTGAAAACCTATACCTTGACGGCGTGGGTCGGCGTTTCCCGGGGTAGTCAAGTCAGGCCCATTCTGGTAAAAGGGAAATTTGACGATGGCGTCAACTCCACCGACGTCCCCTTTGCTCTCTACCTGAGTACGGAGAACAAATTGACTTTGGCCTACGAGAAAGCCGCCTCAAGCCAAAGGCTTGCCGAAAATATGTCCTACCAAGCAAACGGGGATGGTCTAGCGTCGGGTGAAATCTATCATGTTGCAGTTACCCGAAACAATTCAGACAGGAAGGTAAGCTTTTACATAGATGGTCAATCAAGGGGAAGTTTCGAGGATACGCCAAACCCCGGTGACAACAAAAAGAAGCTTTACATTGGGGCGGATCCGAAAACCAACCAATTGTTCAAGGGAGCGTTGGATGACGTGCGGATATATTCTCGAAGCTTGGAAGAATCGGAGATCCGAACTCTGTACGGAATCGGTGCTAATTCCTCCCAAGAAGATTCAAGCAGTGGCAGAGGTTCCGAGAACACAAATACCTCCGATAACGACAACAAGGATGGGGGCGGAAGCGAATCAAAAACCGAAAACGATGACTCCGCCAAGTCAAATGGATCNCCTTCGGNAAATGGGGAGGATGAAAAAAACGATGATTCCAAGAATGCTAGTGAAGGGACTGAAAGCAATGAAAGTAAGGGAAATGCCAAGACCTTTGGTTCCGGGGAATCAGGTGCAGCTGGAGATGGCAAAGATTCCGATGACAACCCAACGGAATCTTATTCGCAAGACACCCAGTCAACAAGAGAGAATTCAGCCACGGTAAACCGAGATGAAACATCGTCGCCAGGTGAATCAGATTTCTCTTTTGAAGCATCAGACTCTAGGAACGATTCGGCTGAAGAAAGCGCTCTCAAAGATGATGACGGGAAAGGTTCCAATGACCTTAACCCTGAACAAGATGACAAGGACTCCGAAGATACTTCCAAGCAAAACGATGATGAAGGCACCCATTTGGCAGATAGTGACGCATCCTCATCGCAATCAGGAAGAGGAAACGGAGATGGAAAAGAGGAGGACAAAGACGAAAGTTCAACTGAAGCCGATGGAAAAAAATCCTCAAATCACAAGAATGGCAAGGAATCCGAATCGGGTGGAGAACAAGAAAGCTTCAATTCATCGAACCAAGCACCTCGTAACATCACTCTAACNAAGAATTCCATCTACGAGGGACAGGCAGTAGGTAGTATCGTGGGGAAATTTCATGTTGTGGATGACGATGATCCAGATCGCAAAGATGCTTATGTCATCGAATTGATAACCTACAATTCATCTGTTCGAAGAGTTGGACGGGCAAGCTCATCCAATGAGAAAGAGGATTCCGCCAAAAGCAAAGAAGTGGCGGATGAGAGGAAGTTGGGCGGTTTAAGTGAAGGAATTGGCGATGATTACGATTATGATGATGGGCAAAAGTCAACTGGGAGAGAGGATTCAGGAAAGAAAGAGGATTCTTCAAAAAACACATCCAGTAAAACTACATCCAAATCAAATTCAAGTAACGGTGAAAAAGAAACAAGCGGCAATTCCAACAACGAGGGGAGGATGGAATCTCTAGGCGAAAAGGATTNTGGTGGCGGATGGTTCACGATCGATCACAATGGACGATTAACAACCACCCAAGTCCTNGACTACGAAACCCAGAACTCTTACTCCATTCGAGTCAGGGCAACTGACAAAGACGGTTTGTCGGTGGAAAAAGATTTTGTCGTTCAGGTGAAAAACGCATTCGTTCCGATTGTAAGAACAGNGGTTGCTACTGGAATAAAAGCCCAACGGGTCAAAATCAATGGTGAGATCTTGGCGAACGGATATTCCCCCATCAACGAGATTGGAGCAGTGATCAGCAAACAACAAAGTGTCAAATTGGACGATGAAGGCACCGTGATCAAACCGGCAAACAAGGTATCGCAAAAGTTTGATATATTGATGATTGGCCTGGAACCGGAAACCACTTATTATTTTAGAACCTATGCGATCAATGGTGAGGGAGCGAGTTACGGGGCTCTGCAACGATTCACTACAACAAATTCGGACAATGGACCGTGGACGCAAACCAAATCAATAGGAAATGGATGGGTGCATTCCGAATGGTTGGGAGATGTCTATCCAACGGAAAACAATTGGGTCTACCATTCCGAACTCGGCTGGTTGTACGCCAAGCAAAATGCCTCTGGAGGCGTTTGGTTTTATTCGAAGGATTTTCTCGGATGGTTTTGGACTGACTCGAAGGTCTATCCTTTTGTTTACTCCAACAAGTCGAGATCTTGGGCATACTACAAAGGCATCATGGCTCAACATAGAGTTTTCTTCCACTTTGGTCAAAACTCGTGGATGGCTGTGGCTAGCGAAGAGTTGACCAAGAAAAGGGAATCCAAAAAGGAGGCTGCGAAAAAGGGTTCCAGCAGGCAAACCGAGAAAAAGGAAGCCTCCGTTTGGGGGAAGAATAGAGATGAAAAATCCCCGGAATCCACTGCCAGACAAAAACGGTAACCCATCGCCTGTGGAAAACTGTCGCATAGACAAATGGCTCTGGGCCACTCGTTTGTACAAAACCCGCACAATTGCCTCCGCTGCCTGCAGGGCAGGCAAAGTGAAGATAAAAGAAATCAAGGTGAAACCATCCCGCATGGTGATGGCAGGTGATATCCTGACAACCCGCAATGATGGGGTTGTTAGGACGGTAAAGGTATTAGCGCCCTTGGATAAACGTGTGGGAGCCAAGCTTGTGTCCGAATACCTCGAAGACCTGACACCGCCGGAAGTATACGAAACGGCACGTGAAAGGAGCCGTGACCTAGGCTTTCGTCNACCGAAAGGCGCNGGGCGTCCAACCAAGCGAAGAAGAAGAATGTTGGATCGGTTGTTCGGAAAGGCGGAAGACTAAAAAAGAGTCTTACCATTCAGAACGAATTTTTCCACATCATGGATTCGACTGGGTGGGGAGTACGTTGATTATATTTGGCCGATGACTTGGTGGAGTAATCTACCTGAACCTCGCCTTGGACACAAAAGTAGATCAGTTGGCCGATAGGCATGCTCGCATATACCCGGACGGGTTGGGCAACGGAAATTTCAAGTGTCCAGTGATTGCAAAACCCAACGTCTCCCTTTCCTGCGGTGGCATGAATATCTATGCCAAGGCGGCCCACACTCGATTTTCCCTCGAGAAAAGGGACGAATCGCCGCGTCTCGGTATACTCCTCGGTCACGCCAAGATAGGTTTTCCCCGGGTGCAGCTCAATTCCCTGATCCTCGATCTCGAACCGCTCGACTTCGTTATGTTGTCGGGCATCAAGGACATCATCGACGTAACAAGCGAGGTGTTTCCCCAAATGAACGTCATAGCTATTGGTTCCCAAACAAGATCTATCGAAGGGGTCGATCACGATATCGCCCGCTTCGATCGCATCTAAAATTGCNCAATCGGATAAAATCATGACGGCTGCATTAAGCTAACAAAGCGCGAGCGTCAAAAAGAAGTGATCCGGGGAGCTCAATAACGGCGTCGATTCCCATAACCGCCTGCTCTCCCATAACCAGAACCACCATGGAAAGACCTTGAGGAAGGGGGTTGGCGATGCACTTCGAGTTGTTCATCAGGTAATTCACGGACAAAGCGGCTGGGTTGCATGCGGACGGGTGTACCCTTTTGATCACTAAGCATGGGATAGGTTAGGTAGAGCCCTTCCCGGGCTCTGGTCACAGCCACGTAAAAGAGGCGTCTTTCTTCCTCCAAGTCACCGTCTCCTTCAATTGACCGCCGTGTCGGGAAAAGCCCTTCAGCCAAACCGATGACAAATACGTAACGATACTCCAAGCCCTTTGCTTGGTGAATGCTGGACAATCGAACNTGCTGCTGTCCGGAACGCATGACACGATCACCAGTCTCGGAGCTAAGCAATATAAGTTGAGCAAGCATGTCCGAAAGGTCCTCGAAGCGGGAGGCAAACTGGCCAAGGCTTTCCAGGTCCTCTTCACGGCGACTCCAATTATCAAAAGTCTGCCTAAGAAAACCTGAATACCAACCGCTAACAGCGACTTCGACGGTCTTGGCTGGGGTGGAGGAACGAGAGGCGTCCTCAATCTCAATCAAGGTGTTGGCGAGTTCCTTCCAATCCTCGACTGCATCGCGGGGCACTTTTTCCAAAAAGGCATCTGCTTCAAGAGCTCGGGGGAGGGAAATCTTGTTTTGGGAAGCAATCTCTCCTGCAAGCCGATAGAGCCGGGCAGCCGTTTTTTCTCCTATCTTGGGCAAAAGACAAGCGAATCGATAAAAAGCCACCAAGTCAGACGGATTGGCCACGAAACGTAATTGGGCAACCAAATCCTTCACATGGGCCTGCTCAAAGAAACGAACCCCACTCGTAATTATAAAGGGCATATCCTGACGAGTCATCTCCAGTTGCAAATTCATGGCATGATAATGCGCTCGATAAAGAACAGCTATATCATCCATTTTCACACCGGCATCCCGTAATTCCAAAATACGCTCGATAACGAAATCAGCCTGTTGATAAGCATCGAGCAAGGGTGCGAAGACAGGGCGACTTCGGGAGGGCCGCGAAGCTCGCAAAATCTTTTGGTAACCATGTTCCTCCGGTTGGGAGTCAAGGATGCCATTGGCTAATCTGAGAATTTCAGGAGAGCTCCGGTAATTGATTTCTATTTTGTAAATCTTGGCTCCCGGGTAACGCTTTGGAAAACCAAGAATCTGATCAAGGTCCGCGCCGCGCCAAGTATATATACACTGTGCATCGTCGCCAACCGCCATAACTTGTCCATGACTAGCGATTTTATCTATGATTCGCGCCTGTAGTCGATTAACGTCCTGGTATTCGTCGACGAGGACGTGCTTGAATCGGTCTTGGTAATAGGACCTGGCTCGATCGTTGTTCTCAAGAATATCGAGCCAAAGCTCCAGAAGATCATCAAAGTCAACNAGGCCACGATCCAGTTTGCTCTGTCGATAAGCCGCATAAAATTGTTCCAAACGAACCCCGAGTCCGGAAGCTGAATCACCATATCGTTGATCCACTATTTCGGCAACCGGCAGTTGGGCATTTCGGGCAAAACTGATGGCGGATTTCAGAGGTTTGGCCTTTGGGTTGTTCTTATCCTTGAAAAAAGATGGGTCGATATCACGAATGACTTCGTTCAAAAGAGAGTCGGAATCACCATCGTCAAGAATAGTGAAATTGGGAGACAAGCCAACGCTTTCGCCATGGTGCCTGAGAGCATTTTGGCCAACGCGGTGAAAGGTACCTCCAAGAAATTTAGTAGATGGCATGCCGGTTAGGGCTTCGACCCGTGAAAGCATTTCGTTGGCTGCCTTGTTGGTGAAAGTTAGCAGCAGTATGTCATGAGGTTGCAAATGACGTTCAGTAAGCAAGTATGCGACGCGGTAAGTAAGTGTTCGAGTCTTGCCGGAGCCTGCGCCTGCCAAGACAAGAGCGGGGCCATCAGGGGCAGTCACTGCCGCAAATTGATCGTCATTAAGTTCACCACGGAAATCGATCGGGGAAAATTTTGATTCTTTCTCCGCCGAACCCGGTCCGAATATTGCCTCGACATCCTCATCCATCGGTACCTAACAACGGTAGTTCGTCATCGGGGGCAAGGGTTTTGCGCCTTAAGTTACACAAGAACGGCAAGATGATCGCGATGAATCAATTCCGGACGCTTCCGATCCGGGAAATCAGAAAGAATATCGTCACCATCTCTTCCCTGAACAAGAGGCAATTCCTCAGATGAAAAAGTGGAAACGCCCTGCCCCACTATTTCTCCCTCTTCGGTTTCGATCGCCACGACGTCTCCTTTGGAAAATTCACCTCGAAAGGAACTCAATCCCTTGGCGAGCAAACTCTTGCCCTCTTGGACAACTGCTCGGCAAGCCCCTTCGTCGACAACAAGCACACCTCGCGTTTTTGGAAAAAAGGCCAACCAACGTTTACGGGATTTCAAGGGTAGGCCCGCAGGAGCAAAAAAAGTTCCTTTTGCCTCACCTTCCAACACTCGATCCAAGATAGAGGGATCATCGCCACTTCCGACGAAGCAAGCACAACCTGATTTGGCGGTGATCTTGGCTGCTTCCAGCTTCGTAATCATGCCTCCAACCGAAGTCTGGCTCTCCGACCCGCCAGCCATGGCCTCGATTTCGGGTGTGATTTCCTCAACGAAGGAAAGTACCTCCCCTCCCCCCTCGCGGTCGATCAATCCCTCTGCCGTCGAGAGCAGGATAAGCAAATCCGCCTTGCAAAGAGAAGCAAGCAAAGCGGACAGCACGTCATTGTCGCCGAAACGAATCTCCTCGTCACTGACGGAATCATTCTCATTGACAATCGGAATTACACCTAGATTCAAAAGGTTTCGAAGTGTGTCCTCCACATTCCTGGAACTGATCCGACTTCTAAAATCTTCGCGAGTAAGGAGAATTTGAGCCGGGACCAACCCATGAGGCTCGAGGGCATCACGCCATAGATTCATGAGCAGGCTTTGCCCAATTGCAGCACATGCACGGAGGGCAGCGGCATCGGAAGGTCGCTCGGTGAGTCCGAGTTCCCCCATGCCAAGCCCTACGGCCCCGGAACTAACCAAGACAACCTCCACGGATTGATCGCGCAACTTGCGGACAGCCGTTCCCATCTTAGAGAGACGAGTCGAATCGATCTGACCGGGACCAGTGGTGAGCAAACGCGTGCCTAGCTTGACCACGACACAGCTGATTTTGCCATCGGTAGCCTTCTTGGTAGATGAGCTCATGGAATGAAAGCAGCGGCAACAAACCGCCATTCAAAAGGAAATCCTCAGACTTGCCGGAGTTCAGCCTCCTTGGCGGCCAAGCTATCATTGATGCGGCCAACGTGTGAATCGGTCTCCTCCTGCACGTCCTTCTCCGCTCTCTTGAAGTCATCTTCCGGCAAACCATCCTTTTGGGCTTCCTTGAGATTATCCAGAGCTTCCTTGCGGACACTACGAACCCCCACGCGACCTTGCTCTGCGATTCCCTGAGCCACCTTGCAAAGTTCCTCACGACGTTCACCGCTAAGGTCGGGCATAGGCAGGCGAATAACCTCGCCGGCGACCAAGGGAGTAATGCCGATATTCGAAGTAAGCAAGGCTTGCTCGATTTCCGATGCTACGGACTTGTCCCAAGGTTGGATTTGAATCGTACGCGCATCGGGGGTGGTAATGGCTGCCATGTCTCGCAATTTCATGGTCGAGCCATAAGCCTCTACCTCCAGGCCTTCGACCATGGCAGGACTGGCTTTGCCAGTATGAAGCTTGGAGAATTCCTGCAAAACATGTTCGACGGGATTACGCATGTCTTCCTTGAGCTTGGTAAAAATATCATCGAGTTCCATGGCTTTGATTGGATTTTNAGTTTGGAGTGAAAGAGAGAAATAAACCGTTGAACGAGAACGAGGGCAAAGTTCTTTTTAGCTTACTTGACGAGAGTCCCTATGGACTCGCCTCGCACCGCTTGAAGAATAGAGCCATCTTGCTCCAAATCAAAAACCATGATGGGCATTTTATTGTCCATGCAAAGAGAGAACGCCGTTGAATCCATTACGGTTAAGCGTTTTTCCAAAGCCTCCATGTAGCTTAATGAATCGTATTTCACGGCGTCATCGTGCTTTTTGGGATCCTTGTCATAAACTCCATCTACCTTGGTAGCCTTCATAATGATCTCGGCCCCAATCTCACTTGCTCTAAGAGCAGCCGTGGTGTCAGTGGAAAAATAAGGGTTGCCGGTGCCAGCGACAAAAATGACTACACGCCCACGCTCGAGATGGCGAATTGCGCGACGCTGAATGAAAGGTTCGGCAAGTTTTTCCATAGGGATGGCCGTCTGCACACGCACAACGCCACCCATTTTCTCCAAGCAATCCATTAAGGCCAATCCATTGATCACGGTTGCCAGCATTCCCATTGAGTCGCCCGTGGTGCGATCGATGCCACGCGATTCCGAACCGTTCAGGCCACGAAAAATATTGCCGCCACCCACGACGACCCCGACTTCAACACCGTCATCGGAAACCTCCTTGATGGCTGAGCTGATCCGATTAAGTGATTGGGCGCAAATTGGTTCGCCTGTTTCCTTGTTACCAAGAACCTCCCCGCTAATTTTCAAGATGATGCGCTTGAAACGATTGCTGGAGGAAGCTTTCCGGGCACTAGGTTCGTTGGACATGACTGAAGATGAAGTTGGCTGAAGATTTCTTTTTAGGGAGGGATGTAGAATCAACGAGACAAACGCAAGCTATTGAGTAATCAAGGCCCTTTCCCAACTTGACTTCGAAAGCTCATTTTTCCAGTATGCCTAGCCCATTTAAGCCCGGTGGTGTAATGGTAGCACAGATGGTTTTGGTCCATCTAGTCGGGGTTCGAATCCCTGCCGGGCTGCCAATGCAAAAGGTGCCTTTTTTCTTTTTGGCCTTTTGACCGCCAAGAAATTGGAATTACTTGGGTTCTTCCTGCCACTCGAAAAGAATAACCCCTTTCTCGATGAGGAAATTCTGGTCTAGCTTGGCACCCTCGTCTGATTGCCTCAATCCTTGGTATGTCCAAACCTCATTACCAGCTTCAGCTTTCTTGGCATCGGGTTGTCCAAGTAATTTCCGAAGATCAGCCAAAGGCGCTCCGATCAATGATTGCATTTGAGCGGGTGTGACTTTGGAGCGATCAATCGCTTCAACCGGGGGTTCGGGAGCCGCCGGTTCCGGTGAAAAAGGATCGACAGGAGCCGGTTGCGGCTGAAATACGTCCGGAGTGGGCTCNGGTGGTACGAATGGGTCAACTGGCTCCGGGAATGGTTCGGGGTCCGGGAAAGGTGGCGGTTCCGGCGTGGGAATGGGCTCTGGCGCAGGTGGGAAAGGCGCAGGCGGCTCAGGCTCAGGTGGGAATGGTGGTGGCTCCGGGAATGGTTCGGGTTCCGGGAACGGTGGCGGTTCCGGCACGGGAATGGGCTCTGGCNCNGGTGGGAAAGGCGCAGGCGGCTCAGGCTCAGGCGGGAAAGGTGGTGGCTCCGGGAATGGTTCGGGTTCTGGGAACGGTGGTGGTTCCGGCACGGGAATGGGCTCTGGCTCAGGTGGGAAAGGTGGTGGCTCCGGGAATGGTTCGGGTTCCGGGAACGGTGGTGGTTCCGGCGTGGGAATGGGCTCTGGCGCAGGTGGGAAAGGCGCAGGCGGCTCAGGCACAGGCTCTGGCTCCGGTGGAAACGGCGCAGGCGGTTCAGGCTCCGGTACAGGCTCTGGCGCAGGTGGTTCAGGCTCCGGGTCTGGTTTTTCAGGAGTTAACGGAGGAAGGGGAGATGGTTTTTCGGCAGGATCAACGGGATCCACCGGTTCAGGCTTCGGGGTCTCCGGGTTGGTGGGGGGTTCGGGTTCGGGAATCGAGGGAAGTTCAGGTTTTTCGGTACCTGGCTTCATGAGGTTTTCGACAACTTCGCCTTCCTCGAACCGCAACTCTGAAAGTTTGGTTCCATCAGTATCATACTCAATACATACGCCATGCTCTTTGCCTTCCTTCCAGTTGTAATGAAAGGCAAGTTGACCATTGGGATGCCAACCTTTGGCATGTCCATCTTTTTTGTTTTCAACGAAGCGAGCAGTCATGCGCTTCTGGCCGGTTTCATACCAAACGGTTCGCAGCCCATGTAACTTGTCCTTTTCAAAATAAACCCGATAGTAATTTTCGCCGTCAGGATACCATCCGGTGGACGGGCCTTCTCTTTTGCCTTTGCGATAGGTGACAGTGGACTTCTTCTGACCACTGGCGTACCACTCACTGGACTCCCCATAAGGCTCACCGTTCTTGAAATTTGTCAAAATAGCCTTGTTGCCATTCGGAAACCAAGTGGTTTTCGGGCCATGAAGTTTCCCGTTGGAATAGGTTTCTTCTATCGTTTTCTCTCCAGTTCGCGAAAACTGGCGACTTACCCCGTCACGAACTCCATTGCGGTAATGAACCTCTCGGTTTTTGCGTCCTGAATAAAAATGTTCGTACGTCCAGCCATCTCGTTTTCCGTTCTTCCAATTGGAAACCGATTTTGTGGGGCTTTGCTCGAACACCTCGATGGCATTGCCAGTAAAGGGGATTTTATCGCCACTTTCCTCGATCAACAAAACTTCACCATCTTGATCAAGCCAATGTAACATGGCTGAACGGGAAGTTTGATCGCTGGGGGTGACACAACCGCCAAGCAAAGTTACTAAGCTCGCCAAGGACGCAAAACGTTTCATAATGCCAAAAAGAATGGTTACAGGACATCCTGCTGGCAAGCGTGGATTTTGGTATTTACTTGCCAAGGCAGAAATCGCCAAACGTATAGAGTGTGAAAGTCTCAAAGCTCCATTATTGATGAGTCATGCAATATTATTACATGGATAGTTCCGGCCAAACACAAGGGCCTGTCGAAGAACAGAAATTGCGCGAGTTGCGAAAAAGTAACTCCGTACAAGACAGCACCTACGTAGCCGAAGTCGGTTCTGCGGAGTGGAAAACCCTTGCCGACACATTGCCTGCAGAAGCAACTTTGACCGGTGGAGCGCCTCCGCCTCCTGGAGAATCAGGCAATGTTCCTCCTGTGGAAGCAAAGGGTCCACCCCCGGGCAGGAAATGCCATGAGATCGACTATGAGGTTATTGGCGACGACATACAGGTTGTTGAAATCGAACTGGATCCGGGAGAAACCGTAATCGCTGAAGCGGGGGCCATGAACTACATGGAGGATGGAGTGAACTTCGAAGCCAAGATGGGAGATGGTTCCAAACCGGAAGAAGGTTTTTTCGGGAAGTTAATGGATGCCGGCAAGCGGGTCATCACCGGGGAATCCATTTTCATGACACATTTTACGAATGAATTCGGCATCAAGAGGAAAGTTGCCTTTGCGGCTCCCTATCCAGGCAAGATCGCGGCACTTAACATGGCCAAAATGGATGGTGAAATCCTATGCCAAAAAGATTCCTTTCTCTGCGCCGCGCTAGGAACAGAGGTTTCGATTGCATTCACCAAGAAGTTTGGGGCCGGCTTATTTGGCGGCGAAGGGTTCATCTTGCAAAAGCTAAAGGGGGACGGAATGGCTTTTCTTCACGCTGGGGGCACAATCGTGAAAAAAGAATTACGAGGTGAAATTCTTCGGGTGGACACAGGTTGCATTGTTGGTTTCACCTCCGGAATCAGTTACGACGTCAAGCGAGCCGGCGGTTTGAAATCCATGATATTTGGCGGTGAAGGCATGTTTCTCGCTACTCTCAGTGGAAACGGCACGGTTTGGTTGCAAAGCCTTCCTTTCTCGCGCTTGGCTGATAGAATAATCCGTTACGCTCCCTCAGCAGGAGGAAAAGAAAAGGGAGAAGGTTCGGTTCTTGGTGGAATTGGTCGCAAACTTCGGGGTGACGGCGACTGAGCGGATTTACCTCAATCCATCAAATCAGCTGATCCGTTTCGCAGAGCGAAAGGTCGAAGCAATTCCCGCATCGAAGCTGGAGGAGTGGCACGCAAGTAAACGCCATCCTCGAGGGAATCCTCGTCTCGCAACGCACCTTCACGGCGAAGTCGAGCAACCAGATCATACCTGTCATGAGGGATACAATATTCCCTTTCGTCGAGGCATTGATCCAGAAAAAGGTCACATTCGGCGAGTAAGTCATCCAAACCTTCACCACTCTGGGCACTTACGAAGAAAGCGTCTGGCCAACGGGTTCGCAAAGCTCGCACCTGAGCAGGCTCAACGAGATCCACCTTGTTGAAAACCAAATATACCTTTTTGTCCCCGGCACCCAATTCCTCGAGAACCCTAGAGGTTGTCTCCATTTGCTGATCAGTCTGGCAACTCGATAAATCGATCACTTGGAGGAGAAATTGAGCAACCACGGCTTCCTCCAGAGTGGCCTTGAATGCATCCACGAGCCGGTGTGGTAGGTTACGGACAAAACCAACTGTGTCAGTTAAGACCAAGGGGCGTCCTGAAGGAAGTTTCAGTCGACGACTCGTGGGGTCGAGCGTGGCGAACAACTTGTCAGCAACGTAAACCTCCGCTCCAGTCAATTTATTTAACAAAGTGGATTTCCCCGCATTAGTGTATCCTACCAACGCAGCGGTAGGCACCGGGACACGCTCTCTTTTTGCGCGTTGGACACCACGTCTTTTTTCGACCTCGACCAATTCTTTTCGCAAGGCCGCAATTTTGGTTCGTAGCATGCGTTGGTCCAACTCGAGCTGCGCTTCTCCTTCTCCACGCTGCGTTACGCCACCGCCTCGCTGCCTGTCCAAGTGAGTCCAAGCTCTACGCAAACGGGGCAAGGAATATTCCATTCGAGCCAAGTCCACCTGCAAGACAGCCTCCCTTGTACGAGCCCTGTCGGCAAAGACGTCGATAATGATTTCATGGCGATCGATCACTGCCATGTTGCTTTCCGTCTCCCAATTCCGCTGTTGGCCAGGAGAAAGAGGATTATCAAAGATAATGACGTCACACCCCGCTGCCTGAGCGAAGNTTATGATCTCACGGACTTTACCGGAACCGAGCTTGAAACGAGGATAGGAGCGCCTCGCTCTCGCAATGATTCGACCTTTTACCTTAATGCCTAAATTAGCCGTTAGTTCGGATAACTCGTCGAGCAAGGAATCCGCCTCGTCCTCTTCTTGCCTGCGACGCACGACAGAGACCAAATAGGCTCGCTCGACTCGCCTTGGCTTTTCCCTGACTTCGAACACTATCGATCAGTTTACGGGGAAACGCCATCCCCTGCAACAAGCAAGATGGTTTGGCGTAGCAAAAAGGGACCCGCTTGATCGCAAAGAGGACCCACGGGATTCAAGCGACGAATTGGCTTCCAACTAACGCTCGATTGCGGCTTGAGCAGCAGCAAGGCGAGCCGTGGGTACGCGATAAGGAGAACAACTGACGTAATTCAAACCAATCTTGTGGCAAAACTTCACGCTTTCCGGTTCACCACCGTGCTCCCCGCAAATACCAAGCTTTATGCCACGGCGACCCTTCTTGCCTTTTTTGACGGCAATTTCCATGAGTTGCCCGACACCAGTTTGATCGATGCTGGCGAAAGGATTCTGAGCGAGGATATCGAGCTCGACGTAATTCGGAAGAAAACTGCCGGAATCATCACGGCTCATGCCAAGAGCGGTTTGGGTCAAGTCGTTCGTACCAAAACTGAAGAATTGAGCGGTCTTGGCAATTTCATCAGCGGTCACGGCAGCACGCGGAATCTCGATCATGGTACCCACGAGATACTTTACCTTGGTACCCTTGGCAGCGAAGACTTCCTTGGCCACCCGGTGAATAACCTCTACCTGTAACTCCAGTTCATTGGAAAAACCAACAAGCGGAACCATCAGTTCCGGAGTCACTTCAATTCCTTTTTCCTTCACCTGAACGGCAGCTTCGAAAATCGCCCGGGCCTGCATTTCAGTTACTTCGGGATAAGAAATGCCCAAGCGGCAACCACGATGTCCCAGCATGGGGTTAAATTCATGAAGATCTTCCACCCGCTTCTTGATGGAAGCAAGTGAAACACCAAGCTTTTTCGCCAAGTCTCGCTGAGAAGCAGCATCGTGCGGCAAAAATTCATGGAGGGGAGGATCCAGCAGGCGAATCGTCGCCGGCAAACCATCCAATGCCTTGAAAATGCCGGCAAAGTCACGACGCTGATAAGGGAGAAGTTTCTTCAAGGCCTTGCGTCTGGAAGCCTCGTCTTCAGCGAGGATCATTTCACGCATAGCGTCGATGCGGTTGCCCTCGAAGAACATGTGTTCGGTGCGGCAGAGGCCGATTCCTGTGGCTCCAAAAGCAATGGCAGTAGCTACTTGCGAAGGGGAATCCGCATTGGTTCGAACGGTCATTTTAGTAACCTTTTCGCACCACTCCATTAGTTTGGAGAAATTCTTGAAATCACGGCTCTTCTTTGGATCTAGTTTCTTATCGACCAAGACCTTGACGATTTCCGAAGGAGCCGTTTTCAGTTCCCCGGCAAAGACCTCGCCGGTGGTTCCGTTGATGGAAAGATAATCTCCCTCCTTGAAGGTTTTGCCGGCGACCTTGACTTTACGAGCCTTGTAATCGATTTCCAGTTCCGCGGCGCCGCAAACACAAACCTTACCCATTTGACGAGCCACCAGAGCTGCGTGGGAGGACACCCCGCCTCGTGAAGTGAGGATGCCTGCGGCGGCAATCATTCCGCGCAGATCCTCGGGAGAAGTTTCCACGCGAGTGAGCAAAACGGGGCCATCCTTTGCAGCGTCAACTGCACGTTCAGCATTAAGACAAATCCGGCCGGAGGCAGCACCAGGTCCGGCAGGCAGTCCTTGGCCAAGCTTAACTGCCTTCTTTACGGCAGAGGCATCGAAAACGGGCGAGAGAACTTGATCGAGTTGTTCAGCGGGAACCCGTGTAACAGCTGTCTTCCAGTTTATGAGTTTTTCCTTCACCATTTCCGTGGCAATGCGAACGGCAGCGATGCCGGTCCGCTTTCCATTGCGCGTCTGCAACATGAAAAGTTTGCCTTCTTCGATAGTGAACTCGAAATCCTGCATTTCGGTAAAGTGCTTCTCGAGCTTCTTTTGAACGGCAACGAGATCCTTGAAAGCCTTGGGCAGAGCTTTCTTGAGTTTGGCCACAGGATCAGGTGTGCGAACACCTGCCACCACGTCTTCACCTTGGGCATCAAGGAGGAATTCACCGTAGAGAACTTTTTCTCCAGTGGCCGGATCGCGAGTGAACCCGACTCCCGAACCGGATTTTTTTCCNGTGTTGCCAAAGACCATGGCTTGAACGTTCACCGCGGTACCCCACTCGGCGGGTATGCCATACTTTCGGCGATAGACTATAGCTCGATCGTTCATCCAAGAACCGAAAACTGCTCCAACCGAACCCCAGAGTTGATCCCATGGACAGGTAGGGAAATCTTCTCCAGCTCGATTCTTGACCAATGCCTTGAAGCGAGAAACCAACTCCTTATAGTGGTCGGCATTCAGGAGAGCGTCGTCGATTTCGCCCTTTTGCTTGGGAAATAGTTCCGCCTTGTAGTCATCGATGACACTTTCAAAGGGATCATGGTCTTCGTGAGGACGTTTTTGAACGCCCATGACGACATCGCCATACATCTGTATGAAACGGCGATAGCAATCCCAGGCAAAACGGGGATTACCTGAAGTTTCGGCAAGGGCCAAGACAGTCTCGTCATTGAGGCCAAGGTTGAGAATGGTATCCATCATGCCGGGCATGGAATCACGAGCACCGGAACGAACCGACAGGAGAAGTGGATTGGAGAGGTCTCCGAGCTTCTTGCCCAATTGTTTTTCCATCAAGGCGACGGAATCCCTGACATCCTGTTCGAGCTGCTTGGGGTAGGTGCGCTTGTTGTCGTAATAATAGGTGCAAACTTCCGTGGTGATAGTAAATCCCGGAGGCACAGGTAGCCCAATTCTAGCCATTTCAGCAAGGTTCGCCCCCTTACCTCCTAGTAGAGACTTCATGGCGGATTTGCCATCGGTCTTCTTGCCGAAGTCGTAGACGTACTTCATTGCGCTCTTTTTCGCTTTCTTTGCTTTCGATGTAGATTTTTTGGCCATGCTTATAGCGTGTTAATCGGTGCTGGGTGCCCAATTCGAAGATAAGGGTGAGGGGGCACAACGACCCTTTTCAAGAATATATGGAAAGGGAGTGAAGATGGAGATTCAGGCAAGATTGTCAACGCGCGAGTTTGGCCAAGAGCCCCTCCCTNTCTACCTTTGGAAGTGTCGAATTCTGGTAAAAAAGTTTTGCAAGCGGGCACTGAAAAAGGTTGAATCTATGGTTGCATCTTTAATTGCGGGAGCTTCTCCGGAACACCGTTACCATGGACGAATCAAACACAGAAGAACACCCTGACAATTCCTCTGAAAGCGGAATCAAGCAAGTCAAGCGTTGGTGGCAGAAAACCACTAAGGACCCTAACAACATGTCCTTCCTCGAGCACTTGGAGGAATTTCGCTGGGTATTGATCAAAAGCGTGCTGGCGTTTCTGATCGGGTGTCTAAGCATAGGTTTTTTCATGGGTGATACTCTGACTATTCTTCGGGAACCGTTGCTCAAAGCAATCGATCGTCACGGCGAGGTCGGCAAAAAACTGCAAAAGGCAGGTCTTGGCCAATACGCTGAAGTTTTNGAGGAAAAAGAGATTGGATTNGTCGATTTAACTACCNTGGCGGAGAACAACGATTCNNACCAACTAATGACTTGGGGTATCGAGAANCCAAACGACCAGAGACAAATCATCGGCTGCTTTGATCCCGAGGACAAAGACAACCAATATCTTCGGGCTCTGACACCGTTTGCCCCCATCACTGTGTTTATTCAAGTATTGTTCTTGGGTGGCTTGAGCGTTTCCCTGCCCTTCATTCTTTATTTCGTGGGACAATTCGTTTTACCGGGCCTAACTGAGAAAGAGAGGAAAACTTTACTCCCTGGATGCGTTGCGTCTTTTTTCCTCTTCATGGCAGGCGCCTGCATGACCTATTTCCTGATACTGCCGTTATCTCTTTATTTCGTAATGATGTGGGGCAATGAATTCGGCATGGCGTGGGAATCTGGAGCTGGTCCTTATTACACCATGGTGGTTTGGATGACAATCGCTGTGGGCACTAGTTTCGAGTTTCCTCTGGTGCTTGTTCTGTTGGCTTGGTTGGGAGTACTGACCTCCAAGCAAATGAGGAAAAATCGCCGGATAGTTTTCGTGATATTGATGATCGTGGCCGCCCTCATCACGCCAGGTGGCGATCCAGTCTCTCTCGCCCTTCTCACCTTGCCAATGTATTTTCTTTTCGAAATGTCGATAATACTCTCTCGGCGAGTCGAGAAGAAACGTGAAAAAAGACACCTTGTCGAACGAGAGGAACAAGAGACCTGATCAAGGCTTTCCGCCCAAGCGAAAAGTTGATTCAGTTGAGCAAGGTAGAGCGACCTGCCGGAAACCAAGGGGAAATCAATCCTTGTTACGCAAGTATTCGACCAAGGTAACCCGAAACATACAAGCCGCTAGCCAAAACACCCCGGTCAGGCATAGGGAAGTATAAGCTGCCACCCAACGTATGGTGGTTGGGTCGTCAGAAGGCACGTGCGATCCAAGCACGCTCCACATAAAGAGAAAGAAGACGCCAGTAGCGCCTAGATCCACGAACAGGCCAATGCGGGAAACTAATTTGGGTTGATCATCACTCATTTCAAACAGTTGAAAATGTTTCGCGACCGTTTGACGTCAAACGAAAACCTCGAGGAAAAGATTCCATCAAAGACAAAAAAGAAGGCCGAAAAATCGGCGTCGGCCTTCCTTTGAGATTGTTGTAAAACCGGGTCCGAAAAATCAGACGACTCTAGACTTGCCAGGAACTGGTGCAGCGTAAAATCCGTCTTGATCAGGCTTTGTGGGAGCTTTGCTGTCCCAAGTGAGTTCATCGAGTTCAGGACAAAGCTGAATCTTGGTGTTCAATGCTTGGTCCATGGTCACGGTTTTGCCAGAGTAGGTGGCATAGCGACCGAGGATGGATGTCAGGGTGCTCATGGCACCGTAATCGCCCTCGTTGTATATATCGTTCTTGACCAAGGCGTCAACGAGGTCGAGTTGCTCCTGTTGGTGACCGCTGACGTTTTTACCTCGGAACCGCCAAGCATCACCTTGTTTAGGCATGATGGTGGAGCGGTTGATTTCAGATTGACCATTACTGCCATAGGCATGCTCGGAAACACTGTTGAAGCAGCCTTTAATGTGGCGACATTGGCTGTACATGCGGGTGCCATCGGAGTATTTGTATTCGACGAAGTGATGATCGAAGATTTCACCATGGTCTCGGGCACCCGCGTCATTGAGTGGATTGCCCCGCACCTCACGACCACCTTGACCATTGGCTTCCACCGGAAAATCGTTTTTCAGCCAGTTGATAACGTCCAAGTTGTGAATGTGTTGCTCGCAAATATGGTCACCGCAAAGCCAGTTGAAATAATACCAGTTACGCATTTGGTACTGCAGTTCAGTCTGATCGGCTTGTCGGGGACGCGTCCAGACTCCGCCTCCATTCCAAAACGCCCGCATGTACAAGATGTCGCCGATGGCTCCATCTTGTAGGCGCTTGATGGTTTCCATATAATTCGGTTGATGGCGGCGCTGCAGCCCCACAGCGACAAGAAGGTTCTTCTCCTTGGCAATTTTATTTGCAGCAAGAACTCGACGAATTCCCGGACCGTCCACACCAACGGGCTTTTCCATGAAAACGTGAAGGCCGTTGTTGACGGCATGTTCAAAATGCAATGGACGAAAACCAGGAGGAGTGGCAATGGCCACTAGGTCCACTCCATGTTCCATTACTTTCTTGTAGGCATCGAAACCGGCGAACATGGACCCTTCGTCAACAACGACCTTTTCGCCATACTGCTTCTTGAGGCGATTGACGGTGCCTTGAGCCTTGTCGATGAAAGCATCGGCCACAGCAACTAGCTTTGTGTTGTGCGGCGAATTCATGATCTGTGATGCGGCACCCGTGCCACGACCGCCGCAACCAATCAAGCCGACGCGAATAGTTTCGCCCNTGGCGTCTTTGCCTTTGACCACCGCGGGGAAGCTGATGGCAGCGGCAGCGCTAGCGGCAGTGGCAGCACCACCGAGGAATTTTCTGCGAGAGACATTTGTTTCGATTTCTTTCATGGGAATAAACAGTTTCGGGTTGGAAGATAGTTAACTTAAAGATTTTTACTTTGGCAAAGGCAAGGATTTGGAAGGCCCATCCAAATCACCGAGGGCCCACTGTATGCCATCAAGGAAATGTTGAAGTATGGCAGTGTTCATCCAACTAGCCTTGTTGTGGCCAAAATTTGAGTAGAAGATACGCCCCTTGCCATAGTCGCGCACCCAGGAAACTGGGTAGTCATTGGTTTTGGAGTTTCCTTTTTTGCCTGATTTCACCGCATCGAGAGCGACCAACACGCGAACCTTGGACCGATCATATCCCTTGTATTGGTAGATTTCATCAGAGTAAACGAACTCCTTCTCCTTGAAACCCTGGGTGACGGGATGATTGGCATCTTCCACCACGAAAGGCCAATTGCCACCGGCACCCCAGGGGTGTCCAGCGAAGCATCCACCGATCATGTCAGTGTATTCAGCCCANTGNGGCACGCCNCCATCGGAAGCNGAATGAAAGCCCGCGAACGCCTTTCCNTCCTTNATGAAATTAAGTATGGCGTCGCGTTGAGCCTGCTCGGTGAAAGCCTTTTGCACGTGCGTGGTATTATTAAAAATNATGGCATCGTACTTTTTCAATCCATCGGTGGTGAATTCGGTGGTCTCCAAGGTAAAGGTGGCTTCGAAGGCACCTGTCTTTTCCGCCATCACGCGCAGCGCCTTTATTCCAATGGGAATGGAACCATGCCTGAATCCACTGGGCTTCGAGTAAACGAGCACCTTGTGCTTTTTGCTCGGCTTGACAGTGGCCTTGGCCGGCATGGCTTCTTGGATTTGCGTAACTTCCTTGTCTTGTGCAATGGCAAGGGTGCCTCCGCAGGCAAGAAGAGTAACGAGAATGGCAAGTAGGGGGTGCTTCATAATGGTTTTCAGGGCAAACTGTTGAAAAGGGAAACTTTAATTGAGGCGTTCAACCGTCAGGACGCAAGCCGCGAATGCGGAAAATTTGATATTTAAGAGAGGNGATGAGTCAAAGAGAGAGGGCGATCCGCGGATTCAGGTCGACAAGGGAAAGTATGTTGTTGTCATCCAGGCCAAGTTGATCGGAAAGATTCTCTATGATACCGGGCATGGTGATGGTCGAACCCGCGAGATTGGGCGAACCAGGTCTGCGNGCCACACCTTCTTGATCCACTTCAANCGTGATGCNCGATATCTCGTGTGACCCAGATCCTAAACGGGCGGCGGAAATCGCATCGGTGGTCATGATCGATCGGTCGATGCCGACAAAATCCAGATAGTTCTTCAAGGCGAAGAATTCGATGTGAGCTCCATCCGGAATGAAACAAAACCAAAGGTGTTCGCGAAAAGAGAGGAAGCGCTGCAAAACGTTATCGTGGCGAGGAAGGTCAACCGGACAACCATTGCCAAAATGTGTCACCATGCTCAATCCGTTGTCCACGGCAGTTTTCAATTCATCGATTGTGGGATCGCAATGACCGGCCGATACAGTTACGCCTTGATCGGCAAGATATTTGGTGACGGCACCGCCCTCATCTTGTTCGGGCGCCAAGGTGAAAAGTTTGACTAGCCCGGCACCCGCATCCAACAGGCCTTTTGCATCTTCCGGGTTAGCCTGCCTGACGTATCGGGGCTCATGTGCCCCAATGAAACCTGGCGATNGGTTAAGAAAGGGGCCCTCGACATGAAACCCGACAACCATATTTCGAATCAATTCATCCTGCTCGCGCAAACGGACCATGTTGGTGAGTTTCGCGACAAGACTGTCAACTTGATCCGTGATCAGGGTGGCGAGTATGCCATCCACGCCATCATCTGCCAATTGCCGGCAAGCGAAATGAAACTTTTCGGAAGTGAGATTCGATGAACAGAAATCGACGCCTGCGTAGCCGTTGACCTGCAGATCGAAGGGTTTCACCTCAGGGAAGCAGCCGCCTGATCCAGGAACAGTTGGCAATCGGAATGGTTTTGTAGAATCGAGGCGGGAACCTCGGGAGTGACGGGACCTTGGGTTGCATTCTTGATTGCTTCGGCCTTTCGTTCGTCGGGAACGGTGCAGATAATACTGGCGCTTTTCATGATTTGCCTGATGGACATGGAGATTGCTCGATCGGGCACCGACTCAAAATCGGGAAACCATCCTTCACCGAGTTGTTGCCTTCGGCAAGCATCGTCCAAGTCCACCACAATGTAAGGTTTTTCGGTTTCAAAATCGGCGGGAGGATCGTTGAACGCCAAATGACCGTTTTCTCCAACCCCGACAAAGGCAACGTCTATACTGGTGGAAGAAATCAACTCACTCACTCGATCACATTCGGCCTCCACGTCCCCTTCCCCATCCAGATAATGGAAGGCAGCCGGCGGGAGAGGCAATTTAGTCACGAACCTTTCCCAGAGGTATTTGCGGAAAGATGCTCCATGGGTGATGGGCAATCCCACGTATTCGTCGAGATGGAAAACCGTTATCTTGTTCCAGGGAAGATCGGAACGGGCGAGGAGGTCCAACACTTGAAATTGGGAAACACCAGTTGCCACGATAATGGAAGCAGTGCCACCCTCTGCCAAAGTTGCCTTTAGTTTGTTGATTCCGGCGGCAGCCGCCGCGGCTCCCATCTCCTCTTTATCTGTGAATGTTTGGATTAGCACTTCAAATCTGAGCCACGAGCTGCTCCAGACGGCGCGCGAATTCAACCCAAACAACACGAGCTTCACCGCTATCGTCAACGTCTTGACCGGCATGTATGGCGGCCTTTATATGAGGTTCAATGGACAGCCAGCCATCATACCCGGTGGCTTCCAGATCAGCGAAAATGCGGCGTTGGACCGGATCTTCGTCGACGTGGCAAGTAACGTGACCGGCGCCGTCGTCGCCAGGTTTGGCACACTTTACGTGCACGTGCGTGATTTCCTTTCGGCAAGTCTTGTAATAATCCCAAGTCACCTCCACGTCATTATCGTGCAAGCTATTGTTTCCCGTATCGATAATGAGCTGCAGGGCAGGACTATCGACCGCTTCAACCATTTCCAAATAACCCTCGGCAGTGGCTCCGTATCCGTTGCAATTTTCATGGGCCAGGATAATATCTTCGCCTTCCGCGATAGTAGTCAATTCCTTGAGTCGCCGAAACACTTCGGTCTTCCATGCATCAACCGCGAGAGGACTAGTTTCGTCGTTGGGATAAGACATGATGCGGAGAAACTTGGTGCCTGTTTCACGCATCCGCGGGGCGACCCGTCGAATTTCATCCAAGTCGACTTGAAAATCAGTCGTTATAGGTCGCGCCCAGTTGCCTATCTGGCCACCGAAACCGACCACTTCNATGTTTTCCGCCTGCAGGAGGTCACGCGAGCAGTCCCATTCTTCGGTGGTTTGGTCGCAAACGTTCTTGCCGTCGATGAGGCGTAACTCGATGGCTGACCAACCGACCTCCCGAAGGGTCGATATTTGAGCTTCGAGCGACTTTTCCGCCTCGTCGGTGAATCCTGTGAACTTGAAGGGCATAAGAGATATGGATAAGAATGGAACTAACGTCGAAAGGAAGCGGTAAAATCCTCACTGGAAATCTCAACGACTTCCTTTTCGTGAGTTGAATTGGCGATTAAATCATTGAGTTTGGCCTCCCAGGCGGCTCCGTCCATGGGAAGCTCGATCGTCTCGTCGATGAGGCCCGAGAAAAGCATGACGTTGGCCAATTCCACGGAACCAATGCCACTTTCGCCGGAAGCAATCAAATCCACGCCGTCCAGAATGGCATCGACGAAATTAGTGATCAAAATGGAATGGGGATCCTCGGGTGGCGAAATGGCAATTTCCTCGACCGTTGTCTCAGGTTGCTGGAAACCAACTTTTGAAGTCTTGGACCATTCGTCGGATGGGACGGTGTTCTCGGTAAAGACAAGTTTGTCGTTCTCCAATAAGAGCCGACCCTTGGTGCCGGCAATCTCAAAACGATTGCTGCCAGGAGTCTCGCCGGTTGAAGTAATGAAAACACCAGAGGCCCCGTTGGGATATTCCATGTAGCAAGTCACGTCATCCTCTACCTCAATGTCATGGTATTTACCAATACCGACTTCACTGCGCACCTTGGCAGGCATACCAAGAATCCATTGCATGACGTCAAGCTGGTGGAGACACTGGTTGAGAAGAACTCCACCACCCTCCCCTTTCCAAGTGGCCCGCCAACCACCACTTTGATAATAAACTTCGGAACGAAACCAATCGGTCATGATCCAGATGACGCGCATCAAATCCCCGAGTTCACCCGCTTGAACAAGCTCACGCATCTTGATGTAACGAGGCTCGACCCGCAACTGAAACATCCCACCAAAGACAAGTTCAGAATGTTGCTTTGCCTTACCGATAAGTCGTTCGGCATCGGCCTTATGGGCTGAAATTGGCTTTTCGACCAATACATGTAAACCGGCCTCCAAGGCAGCGATGCCAAGTGGGGTATGCTGAAAATGGGGGGTGGCAATGAGCAAGGCGTCTATTTCGCCGGAGGCAATCAATTCCTCGCCACTGCCAAAAACTTTCAGTCCTTGTTCCTGATAGGGCTTAAGTTTGCTGGCAGAGGTATTGGCGACCGCTGTCAAAACTCCTCTGGCAATTTTCCCGTCGAGCAAACTCTGGGCATGCAACTGACCGATGTTGCCCAAACCAACTATACCTATGCGTACCTTGTCCATGTATTTGAAAAATAAGGAATCGAACTTTTCGTGCAGGGCAAGCTAACGGCAAGAATAATATTCAAATTAAACCGCTTCGCATAATTCCGGGGAAGGAGTTTCGGTGGATTAGGGTTGCCATGAGCATCGTTTCGGAAACGAGTATGGTACTTTGCTTACAAGTACGCGCCAAGAACTATAAATGGATACAATAGACTATATTGTTCTCTTTGCCTACTTCGCGGGTATGGCAGGCATTGGCTTTTGGGCCATGAAGCGAATCAAGGGACAAGAGGATTACTTCATGGGAGGCCGACGGTTCGGGAAACTCTTCCAAACTTTCGCCGCATTCGGGGCAGGCACAGGCTCGGCTGATCCTGTTAACACTGCCCGCGGCACCTTTGCCAACGGCATGAGTGGCATGTGGGCGGTAATGTATTGGCTATTCGTTACGCCCCTCTACTGGATAAGCGCGGTATGGTACCGGCGCATGCGTTGTCTAACACTCGGAGATTGGTTCGTGGAGCGTTACGAATCCAACCGCATCGGGGTGGCTTACGCTCTCTTCGGTTGCTTCTATTACATGGTCTACGGGGCCATGCTTTTTACAGCGATCGGCAAGGTGGCAGTGCCTTTGATGGGAGATACCCTATTTGGCATGGAAACCAAATTCGCATTGGTTCCTATCGTTGCCGTGGTGGTTACCTTGTACGGTGTGCTCGGAGGCATAGCGGCGGCATACTGGACAGACCTGATTCAAGGAATGTGCATCATTTTGCTTTCCGTACTTTTGATACCTTTCGGACTACAAGCCGTGGTCGACAAATTCGGGGCCAGTGGTGATTCCTGGACAGATGGATTCCGCATCATGCACGAGCAATTACCGGCAAGCAATTTCACGATTTTGGGCGGGGACGCCGCCAGTGAATTCCCGCTCTATCTGATCGTGGTGATCGTGATCATGAACATGATAGGCATTGTACTTACTCCGCACTTCATAGTTACGGGCGGAGGNACCGCCAAAAGCGAATATGATGCCCGCGTGGGTTTGGTTACAGGTAACTTCATCAAGCGGTTTTGCACCATCGGTTGGGTCATCACGGCCCTTATCGTGCTCACTCTTTTTTCCTCGCAGCCCGAACTCATCGCTGACCCTGACAAGGCATGGGGAACAGCCACCAAGGAGTTGCTTGGCCCCATAGGCATCGGCTTGGTAGGTCTTATGCTGGCCTGCCTGCTAGCCGCCCTCATGAGCAGCGTGGATTGCTACATGTTAGTCTGTTCGGCCCTAGTGATCCGCAATATCTACGTACCTTTTGTTAACCCCAAGGCAGACGAAAAGAAATGCTTGCTGTTGGGACGAGTAACCGGCGGCGTGGTAGTGCTCGGTTCAGTCGTGATCTCCATCGCCGTTAACGACATGTTTGCCCTTCTTAAGCAAACTTGGATCGTCCCCATGACTTTTGCTGCCCTATTCTGGATGGGTATGTATTGGCGGCGGGCAACGACGAAGGCGGCTTGGATCACGGTGGTCTTCTGTATCGCAACTTTCTTCGTGCTTCCCCGTCTCATCCCGGCATTTGCGCCAAACATGAGAACCAACGAAAGCTTCGCCACGGTGAACCATATCGTGGAAACCACCACCCTCAGAAAAGCGACTCCCTCTGACATTGCCGCCGGGCGAGCTCAAACCATTGGCGAAACCCTGACGGATATCAAAAAAACTGGCGGCACGGCAATTTACTGGAGCGATGGATTGAAACCTTTGGAACAAGGCGATAAAACCAATTTCAAAGAACTCGCGAGAATCGTTGAGGAAGGGAAAACCAAGATCGTGAAAACTAACGTTGGCCCTATGCGGGGAGAAGGCACCTTCCGTTTCGACATGTTGATTTACGACAAATTGTTGGGTATCGACCTGACCACGGTGAGCAACGCAGCCCTGAAGACACTGGAATTTCCTTTCAAGATCATTGCTCCTTTCATCGTGATGATCATTGCCAGTCTGTTGACGCAACCCAATAGCAAGAAAGCCCTCGACCGCCTCTATGTCCGAATGAAAACACCGGTGGATCCCGACCCCGAAAGGGACGAAAAGGAACTTGAGAAAAGTTACGCCGATCCCACCCGTTTCGACCAAAACAAGCTATTTCCTAGTACAAGTCTCGAAGTGCAAAGGCCAACTAGGCTCGATTTCCTCGGCTTCCTTCTTTGCTTCGCCACCTGCTTTGCCATCATCGGACTGGTGCTCTTAGTTGCTCAAATAGGAGCTTGAAGCCAGACGGGGATTGACCCCGCTCGGAAGGAACTTACCTTCAGTTATCCTAGTGGGGAGGATCGAGGTGGACTATGACAAATTGAGGGAGCGAATGCTTGTGCGCGGGCCCGAATGGACTCGCCGAGCATTTTGGCGAGGTGCCTTTGCCCTCAGTTTGGGATTGCCCGGAATGGCTCAGGCATCCGGTTTGGTGAAACGCAAATACGTTGTCAGAAGGGGAGATACGCTGAGCCATCTCGCCCTCAGATTCAAGACCACGGTCAAGGCAATCAAGGATGCCAATGGTTTGCCCAGTGATCTTATCATCATAGGCCAAACCCTAGCCATTCCAACTAAACTGCCTGAATTGAAATACGCCAAGAAGGTGGCCGAAGCCACTCGCCGCATAAAGNTGGACGCCGATCGCTGGGAATGGATTGTGGTCCACCACAGCGCAGTTGAAGCAGGGAATGCTCGTATTTATGATAATTACCATCGCAACGTTAAGCGTATGCGAGAAGGGCTTGCCTATCACTTTGTAATTGGTTGCGGACGGGATTCAGGTGATGGTGAAATTGAAATAGGATCCAGATGGACAAACCAGGTTCGCGGAGGACACGTTCGGAAAACATCGGTCAATGACACGGGTATCGGTATCTGCCTCGTGGGAAATTTCCAGAGTCGCAAGCCAACGACAAAGCAACTAGCCGCTTTTCATGAACTGATGGACTTGCTGAATAATTTTATTCTCGAGAAGAAATCTGGATTTGCCGGACACAAGGAAATCGATCTGCATCACACCGTTTGCCCAGGCCGCCATTTTCCCCTGAGGGAAATGCACCAAAAGTATGGCTGAACGCCACTCCCTTTGAAAAAAAAGTCTTCACAATGAGTACGCCCCTTGACGGCTTTTTGATATTTGAACAAAATAACCATCCGATATATTGCATTCAGGAACGCCTAATTGAGGGTTGTACCATGCAACAAAACTGAGCAAGATTACGAGACTAACCCAGCAGAACGCATGTCGCTTNNAAGGTTTATCAAATTCACTTTGCCTCCTACAATCATTGGACTCGGTTGGTTAGCTTGCGCTGTCACCCTTAGCGCGGATGGACATACCTCACCCGAGGCGCTCGCCTTTTGGAAAAAAGAGGCTAAGCCACTGTTACAGCAAAACTGCTGGAAATGCCATGGAGCCAAGGAACGCATCAAGGGCGAATTGCGCCTAACCACGCGCGAAGGTATCCTCAAGGGAGGTGAGATCGGACCATCGGTCAACTTGGANAAACCGGAAGCCAGCCTCCTTTTGGANATGATTTCTTNTAAGGATGAAGACCATGAAATGCCTCCACTGGGAAAACTGGAGGAGGAGGAAATAAAAATCTTTGAGAAATGGATTCAATTGGGGCTACCTTTCGATCCCAAGGATGAAATCCATGGCAAGGAAGGCGGGCATGGAGAAACTGCGGAAGGGAGCAACACAGAGGTCAACGAGCGTACCATGGCTCATTGGTCCTATGTTAAGCCCAAACGCTCGGAGTTGCCCGAAACAAAAGACAAGACTGCCAAACATCCAATTGATCGCTTCATACTCTCCAAGCTGGAATCCAAAGGATTGCAACCAAATCCGCTGGCCTCCAAGGAAGCTCTTTTGCGTCGCGCTTATTACAATTTGATTGGCCTAGCTCCCAATCCAGACCAAGTGCAGGAATTTTTGGCCAACAAGTCATCGGACGCCTTTGAAAAAGTAATCGACGAATTACTGGATTCCCCGCAGTACGGAGAAAAATGGGGACGTCACTGGTTGGATCTCGTGCGCTACGCCGAAACGAACGGGTACGAGCGCGACAGCGAGAAACCAAATGCTTGGCGCTACNGAGACTATGTCATACGAGCCTTTAACCAAAACAAGCCCTACGACCGATTCGTCCAGGAACAACTAGCGGGAGATGAATTGCCCGACAAGGACGCCGATTCAATCACTGCAACCGGTTTCCACCGCCTCGGCATTTGGGATGACGAACCAGCTGATCGAAAACTAGCCCGGTATGACTACTTGGATGATATCCTCAGAACCACCACGGACGTGTTCTTGGGAATGACAGTTGGTTGCGCTCGTTGCCACGACCACAAGATCGATCCGATTCCGACCAAGGACTACTATTCAATGCTCGCCTTCTTCGCCAATGTTTCCAACCACGGCAAGGGGGGGACAAATTTGGTGAAAGTCGAAAGCTTTAGTGGAAACGGTCAATTCCAGGAACAGTACGACCAGTGGAAAAAACGCGAGGAAGACCTACGCAAACAACTGGAGAAAATTGAAAAGAAATTCCTCGATGAATTAGCCAAGCGTCAACCTGAGATCAAAGTCAGCAAACCCGGCAAAAATAACAAGGTGAAGCAAAACCTCCTTCTCCATGATGCCCGCACAGGGCAGGTGAACTGGAACTACACAACCAAGAAGCCGGAGAATCATTGGTTTGAAATCGCCTACGATGACGCCAAATGGGAAACGGGGAAGGCAGGCTTTGGCTCCAAGGGAACGCCTGGCTCCATCGTAAGGACAGAGTGGCGTACCCCAGAAATCTGGCTAAGGACCAGTTTCCGGCTAGGCAACGTACCGAATAACCTGGCCCTCAACGTACACCATGACGAAGACGTTTCAATCTACCTAAACGGAAAGTTAATCAAAAAGCTTTCGGGGCATGTCTCGAAATACGAGACCCACGACGTATCGAGAGAAGCCGCCGACGTTCTTCAAACTGGCAAAAACGTTATCGCCGTTCACTGTCGCCAAACCAGCGGCGGGCAATACGTCGACGTGGGAGTTGCTACTTCCGACAACTACGCCGATCTCGCCTCCCTCATGCGCAAGTTCGGCAAGGAATACGTGGGAGATGCAGCGGTAAAAAGCTATCGCCGAATCGAGAAAGACCTGACCAATCATTCCGCCCAAAAACCATCTACCAGCAAATATGACGTCATGGCCGTGGCCGAGTCTGGCAACCATGTCATAAAGGTGCTTAGGCGCGGCAATCCCGTCCTCGAGGGGGACGTCGTACAACCTGGTTTCCCCAGTGTGCTACGGCCACCCGAAGCCGTTATACCAGATGACTACAAAACCCCTCGGACCTCAGGGCGTCGCAGGGTTCTCGCGGAATGGATCACCTCCAAGGAAAATCCTGTTTCGGCCCGCGTCATGATGAATCGTGTCTGGCAACACCACTTCGGCCGTGGCATCGTGCGAAGTACCAGTGATTTCGGCTTTCAGGGAGTAGACCCCACGCATCCTGACCTACTAAACTGGTTAGCTACCGAGTTCATGGCCAAGGACTGGGATATCAAGGCAATGCACAAACTGATCATGACCTCCCAAGCCTATAAGCGCTCATCGGCTCCAAACAAAGTGAACTTCGAAAAAGATCCCATCAACGATCTGTTTTGGCGTTTCGACATGCGTAGGCTGACAGCGGAGGAAGTACGTGATTCAGTCTTAGGTGCGTGCGGGACACTCAACTTGAAACCAGGCGGTCCCAGCATCACACCACCCCTACCCCGGATCGTGTTAGCCACCGCCTCACGCATCGGCGCCGGGTGGGGGAAATCCTCAACGGAGGAATCGAACAGACGCAGCGTCTACGTCAAAGTGAAACGTTCCATGCAAATGCCAATCCTCATCAATCATGACATGGCCGACATGGACACTTCCTGTCCAGTGAGATTTGCAACCACCGTGCCAACGCAGTCCCTCAATATGCTCAACGGCAAGTTCATGAACGATTCAGCCAAACTGTTTGCCAAGCGTTTGCGTGACGAAGCTGGCGACGATCCCGCCGCTCAAGTCGCCCATGGGTTCAGGATCGCTTTTTCAAGGAAACCCGCTGACAAGGAAATCGCCGCCGGTCTGGCCATGATAAAGGACATAAAAGAAAAGGCCGGGGTTTCAGATGAAGTCGCCTTGGAACGCTTCGCCTTGCTAGCCCTTAACTTGAACGAATTCGTTTATCTTGATTAAACACCAAAAGCTTTAAGTGAAATCACCATGAAAAAACCACAAAACACGTTCTGCGGCCAAATACATCGCCGCGAGTTCCTAAAAGACCTAGGCGGAGGATTTGCCTCCCTCGGCTTAGCCGGCATGTTGGCTCAAGACGGCTTCTTTCAGTCCAAGGTCATGGCCAAGGAAATGGCTGGGTTCGTAAATCCGCTGGCACCCAAGGATCCTCATTACAAGGCCAAGGCCAAATCCGTCATCTTTCTCTTCATGTACGGTGGTCCCAGCCACGTAGATACCTTCGACTACAAGCCAGAGCTCTATCCACTCGACGGCAAGACCATTGACGTAAAGACCTTCGGTCGAGGCGGGAAGCGAAACAAAAGTCGAGTGGTCGGACCTAAATGGAAATTCGATAATTACGGTGAATGCGGAAAGAAAGTCTCCACTCTTTTCCCGAACGTGGGCTCCTGCGTGGACGACATCGCCTTCGTACACTCCATGACGGCTGATTCCCCTATTCACGGATCCGCCATGCTCATGATGAACGCCGGACATCTACTCTCCGGTCATCCCTCTCTTGGATCATGGGTGAATTATGGACTTGGGAGCGTGAATGAAAACTTGCCTGGTTACGTCGTCATGCTGGACAAGACAGGCGGACCCATCAGTGGGGCCAAGAACTGGTCCAGTGGATACATGCCGGCCAGTTATCAAGGCACTGTCCTGCGCTCGCAAGGTTCTCCCATTCTCGACCTAGAGAACTCTCATGGGATGAATCGATTGGAACAACGGACGATCTTGGATCACTTGCGCAGCGTCAATGAAGGACACCTCTCGGAACGTTACGACAACACGAACTTGGCCGCCCGCGTGGCCTCCTACGAATTGGCCTATAAGATGCAGGCTTCCGCTCCCGAAGCAGTGGACATCGACAAGGAACCCGATCACGTCAAGCAACTCTACGGCATAGACGGTTCTCGTACCGAGGACTTCGGGCGCAAGTGTCTACTCGCTAGAAGAATGGTGGAACGGGGCGTGCGCTTCGTGCAAATTTACTCGGGTGGCAATCACAACGATGCCAACTGGGACGCTCACGGTGATCTCGTCAAGAACCACACCTACCATGCGGGTAATACCGACAAGCCCATTGCCGGACTTCTCAAGGACCTAAAGCAACGCGGCATGCTGGAAGACACTCTCGTCGTTTGGGGCGGTGAATTCGGAAGACAGCCGACCGCAGAATATGCAAAGGGCACGGGCCGCGACCATAATTCCTATGGTTTCACCATGTGGTTGGCCGGCGGCGGCATAAAGGGCGGAATCAGCGTAGGAGAGACTGACGAGTTGGGGTCGGCCGCAGTAACCGACCGCTTCCACGTCAAGCGACTCCATGCCACGATCCTGCACTTGCTTGGGCTGGATCCCAACGCGCTAAGCTACTTTTATGGCGGCTTGGATCGTCGGTTGGTAGGCGTCGAGGGAGCTGAACCGATAGACAAACTGTTAGCCTAGCTAGGCTGATCAAGTAGTCATTTCACCAGAGCGCCGCGGACAAAATTTTCGCGGACATCTCCAATGAAACTTCGTATTCCTTGGTAACAGCTTGCCCTGTTTATTTAAGCAAACCGAGGCTTGGCAGATCAGAATATCTGAATTTAATTAACCAGAAGCAATCTTCAGGAGATTGTGCAGGTTGATTAAATAAAATAGAAATACCACGAGGAACCTTCATGAAATCTTTTCGTATTATCTCAGTCGTCTTTTCCTTGGGTGGTTTCCTTGCACAAGCTTTAGCCCAAGTCGACAGTTCCAATGTCGACGTCGGAGCCCTGCCCGACGTAGCGGAGGGATTTGGGATCAATATCGTGGCCAAGGAGCCACACTTCATCAATCCCGCCGCCCTCGCCTTCGACAAGAAGGGACGACTCTTCGTCGGCGCCGGACCCCAATACCGCAAGCCTAGTCCGGATACTCCCGGTGACTATATAAAGATCCTGTATGATCGGGACGAGGATGGGGTAACCGACGAAGTGAAGACCTTCGCCAAGGGATTCAATAACGTACAAGCCCTAGCTTGGAAAGGCGACGAGTTGTGGGTTGCCAACTGTCCGGACGTGACCATTTTGCGCGATACAGACGGAGACGACGTAGCCGACGAGTACGAACTCGTTTTCACGGGATTGGGCCACCTTCGACACGGGTTGCACGGATTCAATTGGGGGCCAGACGGACGCCTCTACATGACTCAAGGCAACAGCCGTGTCCAAGACCATGCCCCTATGGCCTTCCGCAAACTAATGGGAGTAAAATCCGACAAACCGGACAACCAACCGTTAAACCAGGTATTCACACCCGAAACCTACAAGAAGTCCTATATCGGTGGATGGCCTTCCGCCGAAGGTGGCATACTGCGTTGTGAGGCTGGCGGCAAAAACCTCGAAATTTACACGCGTGGACTTCGCAACAGCTGGGACATGGCAATGGACACAAGCTTCAACTGGGTAGCCACGGACAACGATCCTGGTCCTCAGCATGATCGCATTTTCATGCCTTTCCAAGGAGCTCATTTCGGCATGTCGCACCCTTGGAGCTTTGACTGGATGGCCAAGGACCATCTACCCACCGCTCCTAGTATCTCCAAACTTCCCACCGTAAGCGGATCCGGGGTCGGTGTGGTCTATTATACCCATAGTCATTTCCCCGAAAAATATAGAAATTCCTTTCTGATCGGAGACTGGACCAACAAAAGAATCTACCACTTCCCCACTACTTGGGATGGCGCCCACATGAAAAGTTCCGACGTTTTCGAAACCCTCGCGGACGCAGGGCGCACCCAAGCTGGCGACCTCGGATACAAACCGAAAGAAGGCAAATCCCTTTTCCGTCCCACGGATATAGCCGTAGCTCCCAGTGGAGCGCTTTACATTGCAGGTTGGGGAGCGCACTACGGTTCCATCTATGCATCCTTTGGTGGAGCCGACTCCAAAGCGAAGAAAAACTATGGTCGCGTATTTAGACTCTTCCACAAGGAACGACCACTTCTCAAGCGTAAGGACTGGTTTACGGCAAAAAGGAACAAGCCCCACTCCGAATGGACTTTCGGGGAACTTCTCCATGACTTGGGAGAACAAATTCCCGCTTGGCGGATAAGCGCCCAAGACGAACTGATTGAAAGAGGCACCAAGCACAGCCTCGACCTGATCAAGGCCATTGAATCAGGAAAGCTATCGGAAGGACAGGAGACTTGGGCCGCATGGACCGTGAGCCGGTTGCAGGGAGGACCACTTAGCAAGCACCACGATTTTGGTAAATGGTCTGAACCCAGTTCAAAGGCGTCCTTGAATCTGCGTGTTCAATCCGTGCGGATCTTGGGTGAATCGGGGTCAACCAAAGCGTTCGAGGCCGTGGAGGCTCGTCTCCTGGACAAGGAGCCCCGTGTTCGATTCGCAGCAGCACTCGCTCTTCGTAACCTTGAGAAACTCAAACCTGAAGCGGATAAACCACTCTTGGAAGCACTAGCTGACGAAACAGATCGAGTTACCTTCTACGCCCAATGGCACACTCTGCGCTCGATGCTCAAGGCTGAAGATCGCCGCAAAGTTCTCAGTGACAAGCGTGGCGGGGTACGCCTAGCCGCTCTACTTTCACTTTTGGAAGAGGACGCCTTGGACAAAATCGACGTCAGCGAGTTGGCTTTGGACCCCGATGCTCGCGTTGCCGAAATCTCCCAAAGTTGGCTCAAGAAAAATGGTGGCGGTGCCCTGCCCGGTGTCACCATCAAGGCTCCCAGGCGCAACTTTCGTGATCCAGTTGAAGTTTCGCTGTTAACCACCGTCAAAGGCTACGAAATTCGCTATACCCTAGACGGCGCCGAACCCTCCATTAAATCAGCGCGCTATGGCAAACCTTTGAATGTTTCCAAAGACCTGACCCTGCGCGCCGCGCTATTTCGTGATGGCAAACGAAGAAGCTCGATCGCCCAAGCAAATTTCCACCGCGTTTCCGATGCCGAGTGGAANGGTCGTGTATTCCTTCAGGATCTGAAGGTTAAATCCGGTCAACAATANGAAATCGTGGAAATGGGTCTGCAACCCGGAGCCAAGGTGTTCATTGACCGGGAATACACTTATTCCTCNATACCTCCCGAAGTGCAGGGGCTCACTTTCATTCGAACGGCAAATGATGACGCAGGGTCATCGGGAGACAATCTCATTCAGTTCGAGGTCAACATCCCAGCAGCCATCTACGTCGCCCATGACGAACGGCTGGGAAAAAAGCCAAAATGGATGTCCGAATACCAACGCACCAACTTGGTCTTGAATACCTCCGACGTGCCATTCCGTTTATACAGGCTGGACGTATCGGGCGGCCCAGTAACCTTGGGTGGTAACGTTGGAAAAGGAGNTCGCAGCAGCATGTACCAAGTNCTCGTNCAACGACCCACCNCGGGAGGAAAGGTAGATGCCCCTACCGTTCATGCCATCCTTAAATCAGGCAAGACTGACAAGGTACATGGGTCACAAGTATTCTTTGGTAAAGGAGCCTGCATGGCATGCCATCGAGTCCAAGCGAAAGGACAAAACCTCGGTCCCGACCTCTCCGACCTAGGCCTAAGGGCACAGGCCGATTACGTCGTGCGGGCCATCCTTGAGCCAAGCGCGGACATTATCGAAGGGTACCAACAGGCCCATTTCCAAATGAAGGACGGAAGCGAGGTTTTCGGCATGGTGCAGGGAGAAACCGCCAAGTCGGTCAAGGTGTTCCTGGCTGACGGGTCTCCTCGGGACCTCGCGAAAACGGGCATCAAAAAACGAACCATGCTGGAGATCTCGGGCATGCCTCCAAGTTACGCTTACACTTTGTCCAANCAGGAAATAGCCGATATGACGGCTTGGTTACTCGATCAACGAACCCCACTGAAAAAGAAATGAGTTCCAAAAGNGCAAAGCCTCTTCCAAGTGCCCTGCTCCTTCGTCATGAAGATGAAGTAGTCAGGGAACGCAGTGCCTGCGGACATCGTTATCGTCTGATTAGTCAGGACGACGAGAATGTCGCCGCTTGGGCCCATGCAGTGGACATTGACGGTGCAAAACCACATTATCACAAGCTATCCACCGAGCTTTACTATGTCTTGGANGGGTCCGGCAAAGTTGTGCTCGATGGCAAGGAACAGGAAGTTCGGCCCGGTACAATGGTTCACATACCATCTGGAGTGGTTCATGGAGCCATAGGACAAATGCGGGTTCTTGTCGTGGGAATTCCAGATATTGACGACTCGGACGTCTATTATCCGGAATGAAATGGTGAGGAAGGTAATTTTTTCTAAGAAGGTAAAACCCCGCGTGTCGTAGCTTGTATATGGAAAAATAATATCCAAGCGACAACACGCATGGAATCGCAAACGCTCAGGATGCCGGAATCAACTGACGAGGCAAGTGAAGCGAACGAAAGTTCGCCCACCTTGTCGGAGTTGTTTGTAAACTTGGAAGGGCCGTTGCTTGGATATGCAAGCAAGTTGATGAACGATCGAAACGAAGCACAAGATATTGTACAAGAGTCTTTTGTGCGCCTACATGGCCACTTTAAGGATGTACGCCAACCAAAGGCTTGGCTTTATCGCACGGTACGTAACCTCGCTTTCAACCATAAGAGAAAGCACGGGAAAGTCATNCCCTTTGATCCGTCTGGGCAAGACGAGGGCTATTCCCGTGAGCCAGTTGACGATGAATCACTGCCCGATGAACGCATCGAAAGAATGGAAGCCGTGGGAATGCTTATGCTCTGCCTCGATCGCCTCGAGGAAGATGTGAAGGTATTGGTTAGAATGAAATTCTTAGAAGAACTTTCATACAAGGAAATGGCGGCCCGTTCAGGTCTAAGCGTGGGCAACGTGGGATACAAATTACACCATGCAATTAAATTTTTAGCTGATGAAATGGAAAGTGAAGGTTTGCCAATATGAAACCTAAAGACCCNACNCAACCAAACGACCACGAAAAAAACGAAGCNCGNGTGCTCGCCATGCTTCTCGGAGAAAGCGATCCCTCGGAACAAGCTGAAGTGGAAGCTTTGTTGGCTGAGAATACCGAACTTCGAACATTCCGAGATCTTACGGCTAAAAGGCTCGGTCTCATGGAGGAAGCCGTGAAAGGAAAAGCTGCATACGATGCCTCTCCTCTACGACTCGATCCAGAAAGGAGAGGTGAATTGGAGGAATTATTGGCCAGTGAAACAAGCCGAGGCGAAAACGATCATAAAATCGAGGTCGTCCCCTTTTCTCCAACAGACAAANCCACCAAGGCGAATCCGAAAAAATGGGCCAAGTTCCTCCCATTGGCTTCCGCGGCAGCCGTGGTCGTGTTAGCCGCCCTCGTGGCTCGGATCGCCTTGGAGGATTACCAAGAAGAAGAAAAAATGGCCTACGTCGACGAGCAATCGCCGCAAAACCTTGTCACCATAGAGTCAAAAGAAAGAGCTGCGCGGAGAGAAAATACAAATCTGATGAACGGGCAAGTTNTCCGGAAAAGGGCCCAGCAGNAAGAAGCAATCAGTGANATAAAATTACCTGAAATGGCAACTTTGGGNAGTGATCATGCGTCACTGATTCAAGCGGAAGAACTAGACAAACTACTCCCAACCCTAGAAGACGCAGCGGCAGATTCCTCCAATGAGATCCTCACCAAACGCCTCGCAGATGATATCACAATTATCAATGACTTAAGGTCTTTCGACAAGAGCGCCTTCGAGGTCGACCAACCGGAATCCAATGACTTTGAACGCACAAAGAATGGCAGCGAAGGCTATGCTCATGCCGACCTAGGCGCGCTTGATACCCGAGATTCCCTTGGCGCTAGATCTGCAACGTTTGCATCCGCGCCACCTGCTCCCTCTGAACCTACCGCCGGATCAAGTNGTTTGTTGGCCGATCGGTGGTCCTCTCCTTTCCTGACAAAACCAAAATCTGATACAGTGCCTGAACCTTCAGGAGCCGGATCAACAGCAAAGCTCTTGGCCAGCGGTCAAAAAGAAAGCGAGGAAAGCCTTTCCTTGTTTCGCTCACGATCGGGCGAGGAAGGCAAGAAAGGTCAGCGGGAGGCAGTTGGAAAGACTGTGACCGAATCGAAAGCAAGCTCAGTATTCGGTGNACNAAGAGAGGGTGACATAGATGCAAAACAGCTGAAGGCCGAACTGGCCGCCGGAAAAGGCATTGAGGCTTCCACAGTGGATGCAGGCACCATTCCCCCTCCCCTGCCCGCTCCATCGAACCCTGAAATCTTCACCACCGAACAAGCTTTATCCACTTTCTATCCAAAGGTAAGCAAAGTTTCCTTTCGTCTTGCGGAAACCAAAATCAATCAAGGGCAATGGCCTGCCAAACCCACCATACGAAGCGAGGATTTCGTAAACGCTTTTGCCTATGGCGACCCTCAACCTGCTGGAGCTGAAAACATGGCATTCAAGATGGAAAGAACTCGGCATCCCTTCGTCAAGGACCGGGAAATGCTCCGGTTCTCCCTGATCTGCGTCAAATTGAAAAACAAAAATACAAGGCCGCTCAACCTTGTTGTTGCGCTNGATAATTCCCTTTCCATGAAAGGGGCGCAATCGATGGGTATAGTCAAAAACGCACTACGAGGATTGGCCAAGCATGTAACCGGCGCCGATCGTGTGAGTTTGGTCACCTTTGCAAATCAAGCCCAACTTCGTTTGGATAACGTAACGAGCAGAGTGTTGCTCTCTTCGCTCGATAAAATCACCACCCTCTCCACAAAGAAAGGCACCAACTTGGAAAAAGCCCTTGACCTTGCGTTCGCTACTGCTCGCAAACGATTTTTACCAAAAGGAAACAATCGAGTGCTTCTGCTGTCGGATGGCGCCGCCAACTCAGGTGAACGAATTCCTCGAGCCCTGAAGACGATGGTTGATAAGCATCGAGCTTTCGGAATTTCCCTCGATTGCATTGGTTTAAGCTCGAGCGAGTACGCTGATGATATGCTCGACTCACTCTCAAGCAACGGAAGCTATGGTTACTTCAGTGGAGCGAACACAAACTTCGAGACCCAGTTTGCCGGGATCCTCCGTCCCACCGCTTCCGAACTAAAGGTACAGGTGNAATTCAACCCTGATCGGGTGGANCTATACCGCCATGTTGGTTTCGAAAAGAATCTTCTGGGAAAGCAATATTTCGATGGAAAATCAATTGGNGGCGCTGAAATTTCCTCTGATGAAGCTGCNAATGCCCTCTACGTCATGAAATTAAACCCANAGGGNAAAGGAGATTTGGGTGTTTTGCGTGTTCAATACAGGGAATCGGAAACGGGCAACCAGAAGCTACGCGAATGGAAGCTGACCTACGATAAAAATGCCCCTGCATTCGCTGACGCAAGCGTTTCCATGCGTTTGGCCGTTCATGCGGCTACCTTCGCCGAATGGCTTGGCGAAAACCCATATAGCGCTGGATTCGAGATAGAGCNAGCTATCAATGAATTGCAAGCCATCCGAAATGATTTCCCTGACAAAGCATCAGTCGATCGCTTGAGCGAAATGATGATTCGATCCCGAGCTATTTCCCGCTGAAGCAAAGGCTTGCAAACTAGGTTTCCCGACAGTGAAACGTTTCCAATGTGTTCTGTTGAGAAATGAGTTATTCCAAGGCGGATTCAGAGAGTTTTTATGAAACCGGCGTTAGCAGACTACGTGGCGGGGCTCAAGGCACACGATGTCGCGACAATTGGCGCATCACTCGCCGAAGATGTCAGGTTCGTGACCCCTGTCAAGACGATGGCAAAGCCTGCAATACTAGAGTTTCTTGCCGCCCTGTACGCAGGCTTTCCTGATTGGCACTACGACCATGGCGAGCCTGTCCGTCTCGGAGAAGGTTCCTATTCCATCCTATGGCGGCAAAGAGGAACCCATACGGCAAAGCTCGACTTGCCGGGTTTTGCAGCGGTCCCGGCGACGGGGAAGAAGGTAGTCGTTCCAAAGCAACGTTTCTTCTACCTCGTGGGCGCTAAGGGTCTCACCGAAATTCGGCCGGAACCGATACCTGGTGGAGCTCCCCGTGGCATCTTCGAGCAAATTGGCGTGGAACAACCACCGCTTTAACCCTCATTCTGGAATTGCATGGATAAGGGGGGTTGATACCTTCATACCCTATGCCGAAACGCCTGAATGGATTGCTTTGTCTACTGACAGCACTGCCACCTGGGCTGAATGCCCAAGAGGTCATTTCACTACCTGAAAAAACGATAAAACCCTTCCTCGCCAAAAACTGCTTCCGTTGTCATGGCCCGGAAAAACAGAAGGGAAAGCTTCGCCTGGATGAATTGTCTCTAGAGTTGTCTAACGATTCCATAGCCGCTCATTGGCAAGACGTACTCGATACGCTCAATGCGGGTGACATGCCTCCGGAGGATGAAAAGCAACCGACCAAAAAAGAACTGACAGGCTTCCTGGCCGAGCTGACCGACAAGCTCAAGGATGCGAGAAGACAACTTTCGGACCAGGGNCGGGAAGTGGCGATGAGAANGCTCAACCGACGGGAGTACGTCAACAGCATCGAGAGCTTGTTTGGGTTTAGGGTGGGTACGGATTCCCTNCCCGAGGACGATCCCTCTGATCCATTTGATACCATCGGATCCCAACAGTTNTTCTCTTCCTATCATTTTGAGAAGTACCTNGAGATGGGCCGGGTGATTGTAGCGGATGCCTTTGCTCTGGGCAATCGTGGGCGACAACCAGTCAAGATACAGGTAGAGGAACCGGAGGTCCGGACCAACAAGAATATCCGTGATCGTTATCGCCAGCGCATGGAAAGGTGGCGGGAAGTGGTGGCCGCGCTCGAAGCGGGCAAAACCTTCAAGGATGATGATTTTCCTTTGAATTTCGATGCCAAAGATAGACCTTTCGACGGCCGGGGCTTGCATTTCTATCTCCACTTCCATGCCGAGCGATCCTCAGGCCCAGCGGCTTACCTGAAAAGGGAATTGATCGAGAAGGGGCTCTATTTGACCCGGCGGGCTGGTGGTCGCTGGTCGGCCGGCATCATCAAGCATGGCTATGATCCGCGGGGCTCATACAAGGTTCGTATCCTCGCCGGCATCAATGAGGAGCCTCCCGAGTCACGTACTTTCGTCAGCGTGAACGACAAGGGCAGGATTCTGGCTCCTCTCAAGATTTACGGGACCGCTCATGAAAACGAGATGATCGAACTGGATTATCAACCCTTGCACGGATCCACTCATTTTGGTTTTCAGATCATGGAGAGACGCAACGAGATGATCGACGGCAAGGCTTACGTTCGGAAGGTCGATCCCTATGGCGACTGGTCGAGCATCTTCGTGGACCGCATGGAAGTGGAAGGGCCTTTTTACGGAGAGCCGACCTTTTTCGAGAAAGTTGCTTTCCCCAAAGGGCCCTCGATAAAAAGAAACCAGTCTGTCGAACGGACTGATGAGGAAGCGAAGGCTCTGATCGATTCACTTGCCCGTGAAGCCTTTCGCCGTCGCGAGATGGATCCCATTTTTCTAAAGAAGCTTCACGACCTTTACGTTCAGGGAAGGAAATCCGGGCTGGAAGTTGAGCAAGCCGTGGTTGATCCGCTTGCCGT
>PAZC01000020.1 GCA_002716045.1 Opitutia bacterium | reverse complement strand
TATACGTCGCCGCGCAACTGGAGCAGGTCACGGACTGCGTTGCTGTACTCGTAGCGGTTGAGCCGCCGCATGACCACTGGTTCCAAGGAGGCGTTGTCCCGGGCGTATTCGTCGACCACCCCGTAGAGGAAGGAGACGATTTTTTTGCGTTCCGCCGAACTGGGCTGCTTCTCGTCTTCCGGCGGCATTTCACCGAAGCTCACGGCCTCGGCTCCCAAGCGGGCCACCTTGACCTTCTCGAGAAAGTCGGAGCGAGTGGCCAACTCTTTCAGGTTCACCTTGCCTTTCACTTTCTTTCCCNCCCCGTGACAATCGTAGCAGTACTTCGCCAACAAGGNTTGCGCTTNCTNCCAGGTGACAGCCTCCGCGGCGACTTCCGGTCGAGCCTCCTGAGGGGCCTCTTTCTTTGGTTCGCGATTCTCAACGATCAAATAGTCGATCCCCATGAGATATCCGGAGCCACGAAACTTCCGGGCCTGCGGGTTGCCCCCTGTCAGGGTGAAGCTCAGTTGTTGCGGGCCTGCCTTTAAATCAAAATCTCCCAAGTGGAGCGGAGCAGCCAGTTCCACGCCCCGGGCGTACAAGTCGACGCCCTCCCTTATTACCTTGCCGTTCAGGCGCACCGTGAAGATGCCGTAGTCCGGGGCCAGGGTGAGCACTGCGGTGAAGCGATGGCGTCCGGATTTGGATGCCGTGAAGCTGGTTTCCATGACCTCTCCCTCGATTCCGTGCCAGAGCAAATGGGCGTCGCCGCTCCACTGCGGGCCGAAGCTTCGCATGCCTTGCACCCGCGAATTTCCTTTCAGCGGCAGGGCTTCGCCCTCCTGTTTGCCCGATACCTCCGTGGCAACGGCTTGCGGTCCCCGTATGCTGTGGTAGTCGAAGGGGNCCGCACCTTCCGTTCCCACGGCAAGGCACGCAAGCCCGAGGATGTTTTGGCAAAGGGTTTTCATGGCTGAGTCTCCCAAACGTAAGCAGCTTCCTTTAATTTGCCAACCCTAGCTTGCATTCAATTCACCAGATTCTTCCTCAGGCTTGGATTGACCCTTTTTCCTTTTCGCGAAAAACTCTTCCCATGAAATTCCCGTTACTTTCCATTCTGACAGGCTGTTTTCTTTGCCTCGGTCTGTCCGCGGCCAAGCAGCCGAATTTTCTCATCATCCTCGCGGACGATTGTACCTACAATGACCTGCCGCTCTATGGCGGCGAAAACGCCAAGACGCCGAACATCGACAAGTTGGCCTCCGAGGGACTTACCTTCAATCGAGCATTCCTTGCGGAGGCCATGTGCCAGCCTTGCCGCTCCGAATTGTACACCGGGCAGTATCCCCTCCGCAATGGCTGCGCCTGGAACCATTCGGGTAGTTTGCCCACTGTGACCAGTATGCCGCATCACTTGGGCGAGCGCGGCTACCGGGTGGGTTTGGCGGGCAAGGTGCACGTCAAGCCGGCCAAGGCCTATCCTTTTCAGAAGGTGGGCGGCTTCGACCCCAGTTGCGTGCGCAACCCGACTCAGCCTCACAAGTTGGCTGGCATCACCCAGTTTATGTCACGCGACGACAAGCAACCCTTCTGCCTAGTCATTGCCTTGGTCGAGCCACACGTTCCATGGGTCATGGGAGACGCCTCCCAGTACCCACCCCAAAAACTCAAGTTGCCGCCCAACTTGGCCGATACCCCGCGAACCCGNCAGGACTTCTCCAATTACCTCGCCGAAATCACTTACATGGACGGCCAAGTCGGCCAAATCCTTAAGACTCTCGAGCAGACCGGCCACGCCGACGACACCCTCGTGCTCTTCAGCTCGGAGCAGGGCTCGCAGTTTCCCGGTTGCAAGTGGACCAACTGGAACACCGGCGTGCACACCGCTCTCGTCGTCCGCTGGCCGGGCAAGGCGCCTGTGGGTAAACGCACCGACGCCCTCGTGCAGTATGCCGACGTTTTGCCTACCCTGCTTGACATCTCCGATACCGTAGTGCCCTTGTCCAAGAGCAAGCTGGATTGGCGGCCCGATGGCTCCAGCTTTCTGCCTGCTCTGACGGGTGAATCGGACAAGCATCGCGACTACGTCTACGCCATCCACAATAATTTACCCGAAGGCCCTCCCTTTCCTGTTCGCGGCATAAGCGACGGCGAGTACCGCTACCTGCGCAACCTGCTGCCCGACGAACTCTACATCGAAAAGCATCTCATGGGGCTCAAGGGCAATGCCGTGCTCAACAACCCTTATTGGTCCACTTGGGTGCGGGATTCCTGGGAAAACCCTCATACCTACAACTTGGTCAAGCGCTACATGAGACGCCCCGCCGAACAACTCTACCATACGGCCNCNGACCCNTACGAAATGAAAAACCTCGCCAAGGACCCCNCCCAGGCAAANCGCTTGGCCAAGATGCGNGCCGAACTCGACCGCTGGATGAAGGAGCAAGGCGATCCAGGTATTCCCATGGATACCTTCAAGACCTACCACGCCGCCAAGGCCGGGAAGCACCTCTTCAAGGCAAAGCCGTAAGGGAGCGCGGAGTAATGCCTGCGTGTTACCAAACGTCGATGGGGCCTTTGGGGACGGGTATCGCCTTGCGTTGCTTTTGCTGGTGCTCGTCCTCTTCCTGCATGAAACTGGCCACCATGGGGGGTAGTTGGTAACGAGGCAGCAGTTCGCCTTCCTCGTCGGTGAATTGCTGGCGCCATTCCAAGTACTCCGACAGCACGTTCTCGAAGTCGGCTCGTGAACTGATTTGCACGATTGCCTTGGTGAAGGGCTTGACCGGTCCGAATCGCTTGGCGTACCAGGGAGCCACCTTGCGGAAGGTGACCGAGCCCCGTTCCTCCCCGAAAACTTCCACCATCAGGTCGTAGTGTCGGCGGAGCACGCGGATGCGCTCGTCGAAGGACGGCTCCGCGGGAACTTCGCCTGTCTCGAGGAATTCTTTGACGTGGGAAAAAATCCATGGGTTGTAGAATGCCCCGCGTCCCATCGAGACACCGGAGCATCCGGTTTGCTCGAACATTACCTGGGCTGCCTCCACCGTGGTTACGTCGCCATTGCCGACCACGGGGATTTGGTCAACTGCCTCCACGACCTTTCTTATGCCGTTGAGCTTGACCGTTCCATCGAAGCCTTGGGCTCGGGTTCGTCCATGCACGAAGACTGCCGCCACGCCAGCGTCCTCAAGCGCCTTGGCGAGATCGGGGGCGGTGAGGTTTTNCTCGTCCCACCCCAGGCGCATTTTGGCGGTGACGGGAATCTCCACCGCATCAACCATGGCCTTGATCAGCTTTTGCGTTTTGCCGAGGTCCGCCATCATGGAGGCCCCGCTGCCTGTCTTGGTCACCTTGTTNACTGGACANCCCATGTTGACGTCGACCGAGTCGATGCCGATTGACTCCAAGTAGGCGGCAGCATCTCGCATTTCCTCGGGCACCCCTCCGAANAANTGAATGGAGAGCGGACTGTCCGCCTCGTTGGTCTCGATTAGCTTCAGTGCCTTGGGGTTCTTCTCGAGCAGGGAGCGAGCGTTGACGAGGTCGGTGGTGCAGAGGTCGACTCCACCGATTTCCCGTATGACGAGGCGAAAGGGCAGGTTGGTGTATCCCGCCAAGGGCGAGAGAAAGAGATTGGAGCCTAGTTGCAGTTTGCCTAGAGCGAACACGCCTTGCTTATGCCTTGAATGGCTTCGAGACGAAAGCCCAAAGTGATTTCGAATTTCGCTCCTTGCCTGCTGAAGACATTCGACCTTCGCTTGTTTTCCATACTTTAATGACCTCATGAAACATCTTTGCCTGCTGTCCTTTGGATTCCTTTCCCTGTGTTTCTCCCTTGCTTGGGGCGCTGATCCATTGCCTTTGCCGAAGTCGACGCCTTGGCAACTCGAGACCCTTTTCAAGACACCGATCTTCAAGTGGCTGGACAAGGAGTCCAAGGTCCAATCTCTCTCCTACCAAGGCCTTGCCTACAAGGAAAAGCCAACCAGTGTGTTCGCTTACTACGCGTCGCCCGCCAGTTTCGGGCTCAAGGGCGATAATTTCCCCGCCCTGGTGTTGGTGCATGGAGGAGGAGGCTCTGCCTTCAACAAGTGGGCCGAGCTCTGGGCCAAGCGCGGATACGTTGCGATCGCGATGGATTTGGCCGGCAAGGGGGCGGGTCGCAAGCCTCTTCCCGACGGTGGGCCGGACCAAGGTCATGCCCAAAAGTTTTCCACCATAGACGAACCGTACGAGAACCAATGGTCCTACCATGCCGTTGCCAACGTCCTGCTGGCGCATTCACTCATTCGGAGTTTCGACGAGGTGGATTCCAAGCGTACCGGTGTCACGGGCATTAGTTGGGGAGGATACCTGACCTGCATTGTGGCGGGAATCGACGACCGCTTCAAATTTGCCATGCCTGTCTACGGGTGCGGTTTCCTGCGGGACAACAGTGTATGGAAAGCTTCGGAGTTCGGCAAAATGACTCGGGCCCAGTCGGACAAGTGGCACAAGCTGTGGGATCCTTCCAGTTACTTGGCNTCNGCCCGCATGCCGGTGGTGTTCCTCAACGGCACCAATGACTTCGCCTATCCCATGGACAGCTACGCCAAGTCATGCGCCCTCGTGCGAACGGAAAAGAATTACAGTATCCAGCTGCGCATGCGGCACGGCCATATCTTCAACTTCAAGGAGTTCTTTCCCTTCGCCGACCAGTACCTCAAGGGCGGCGCGCCGATGCCGGTGGTTGCCATGCCGCAACTGAAGGGAGGCCAAGTAACCGCCGAAGTGAAGTCCGCCACCAAGCTGTTTGCCGCCCGCCTTCATTACACCACGAGGCCCCATGAACAAAACAAGTCACGTCCTTGGACGACCAAGGAATTGGCCATCGAGGGAAATCTCATCAAGGGAGATGGCCCGCCCGNTGAGGCCACTGCCTGGTACGTGGACTTGACCGACGAGCGAAAATTGCTCGTTAGCAGCCAGGTGATTGCTAGGTGAGATTGCTTTGGGCTGCGGCGATTTCGCGCAGGCGGCGGTCGGTGTAAAAGGTGCCGAAGGGTACGAATGCGGCGAAGAAAAGATAGGTGGCGTAGCCTAGGCTCCANTTGTATTTCCGCATGGCCAGAAAGAGCTGCAGGCAATAGAGAGTGAAGAGAATGCCATGGGCCATGCCCACGACCGACACGTAGATGCCGTTCTCGTAGACCTTGGTCCCGGATTCATCCACCGTTACGTCGCCGAAGTAGTATTTCAGCGGCATGGCTACTCCGAGCAAGAGGATATAGGATACTCCCTCGACGAACCCGGTAAGGCGAAATTTTCCGATCAAAGTTCTTGGCATGTCAGTGAATGTTAAAGGTTCAAAAGATAATTGGAGATTACTTACTTTGTTGGGCGAGCCAGTCAAGGGCGGCTGACGATACAAGTTCATGTCCCCCGTCGAAGAGGGTGACTCGGGCTTTCCCCGATATTCGCCGGAAGAGCGGTTTTTTTTTGCCGTAACCGGGATCTTCGATGGGCTTCTCCAGGGACTCCGGTATCTTGGCCGTACGAACGATTTCCTCGATTTGCCTTGGAGTCAGTTGATCTGCCTTGTCGGCCACGACATTGAAGGCGAGCAAGCTGTGGTTGACGGGCACGCTCCCCTTGTGGCCATCGAGGATCCCCGCGTTTATATCCAGGTTCACCACACCTTTGGCCTCGGGCAGATGAGTGAGAGGCGAGCGACGTTTGTACTGGAGGTCCACTTCCTTGGATTTGCCGGGCGCCCCACCGCATGACTTTTCGATATCCCGATAATATTTCATGTTTCTGGCCTTGGTTTCCCGATGCCAGGCAGTGAGGTCGGATATGGGCACCCAGGCGGATACTCCGGCCCATACTTCGGGAGCGCGTCCAGCCATCAAGAGGCTCATGTATCCACCTCCAGAGGTTCCCACGAGCAGGATGCGCTTCTCATCGACCTTGGCATGTTTGCTAGCGTAGGCCACGGCGTCGAGCACGTCTTGCACAGCGAGATCGGAGCCGGTGGCTTGTGGGTTTCGATTGGGTCCGCGGAAGTTCGGGTGAATATAGGCCCATCCTTTTTTGGCGCAATGATCTTGAATGGGTTGGTGCAGTTTCTGCCGGTAGTCCGCGCTCCAGGAATGAAGGATAACGATCAAAGGCACGGGCTTCGCCGTTTCGGGGGCAAAAAAGTAAGCCGGTTGCTTGGAGCCGTCGAGGGAACTTTTTATGCTGACTTCGCGTACTTGCCCAAGAAGAACCAGCGGTGCCACCAAAAGAAGGATGATCGATGGAATTTTCATCTCGGTCCGCGTGGGGGGAAGAACATCATTCGGGCTTTTCATCCGCCAGCTCGGCTTCTTTCTTGTCCCAGCCCAGACGCAGGCGGTACTGCGAAACAGACAGGAGACCGGCGATGATACAGGTAACGATGATGCCGAATATGGTGGCCGCCCGCAAGAAGTGCTCCTCCGGTTCGACGCCGAGGTCGTGGGGGCGGGTGGCGATTTGAAACAGGGCGAAGGGGGGCGAGATCGACCCGACGTGAAAAATTTCTTGGGAGGCTTCTCCTTCGGTTGCCACGGCAATCAGCATGCAAATTAGCAGGGGGGTGATCCAGAGCAAGCCGAGGAATCCCCAGAACCCTATGGTGAACCAGCGTTCGCGCGCCGCCCGCAGGTAGATGACGCAGGCGGCGAAGAAGAGGCAGGGCAGGAAATAATTCTCGAGATCGACTGTCCCGGGAAAATAAAGCCCCGAATCGATCGCCCGGGTGAATAGGATGAAATGGGTCATGCTCATCATACCGACTAGGCACAGGACAACCAGCCAACCTGGCTTTTCATCGGCCAATGCCCGCACCCGGGGCAATCCAAGCTTGGCTGCTCGCCTCCTTCCCTTGAGGTATTGATGACGGTCGGGGCAGGTGACGTTGATGATCAGCACCGTCGCCAGCAGGGACAGGAAGAACAGGATGGATTGTACGATGATCAGGATGATTCCGGAATCATCCTCCTGGAAATTGTAGCTTTGCTGGCTGACGGCGTTTCCCAGCAAGCCCGATGCCCGGCCATCGCCGTAGAGCTGCCAGAGGCTGCCCAGCAACAGAAATTGAAGCAGGGCGAACAAGCCGATTCCAAATGGCTTGGAGAAGGCGGCCATGCTTTCATTGCGCCATTTGCGGTGAGCGGCCGCCACCAACCCGATCAATAAAATGCCTTGCATCAAGATGGTGAACAAGGAGGGCGAGATGTTCCATTCGAAGAACGGGACTTCGCTCCAGAAATCTTCCAGGCTGAAAGGTTCCCTGTCGGTGTAGGAGTTCATCTCCTCCCAGGGCTCCTCGTTCATGACCTCTATTTGCTCTTGTTTGATTTGCCATGAACGCTTCAGCTCCTCCACCATGATGCCTTGGTAGGTGGGAAGCAAGGTGAGGAAGGATAGAAAGGAGAATCCGACCTGTCCCAATGCAGGGAGGAAGACGTAGAGCGCCAACACCACCATGCGGGACACCCATGATGCGGCCCGCGGCTTGTTCACGATCAACCCCGTGACGTNGGCCGTCAGGTGGTAGAGAAGCACGCAGGAAAGGAACACCACGTAGAGGTGGAGCACCTTGCCGATGGCTATCCCTCCCACTATGGTGGCATGAGCCAGGAAGGGCAGGGTGAGCGCGAACATGAAGTATTCACGCCCCGGCAGACCGAAGAGGTATCCCACGATCTTGGAAAACGGGCTCATCGGGGTCATCCGCTGGTAGTCCAGCAGGCCGGCTTCCCGTTCTTCCGCCGTGCCCGCCGCCAATTGACCCGTGCCGAGAAACATGAGGATGAACCCCTGTATCCCAAGCAGGATGGGGAACGCCGTCTTGGCTCCGTCCGACGGTGAGTCGGGCATTTCTATCGGGTCACTCAGGTTTGGGTCCCAGATCAAGTGGCCATCCGAACCCTCCATGTAGGCCGTTAGGTAGGCGAAGCTGGTCAGGATCAAGGTAAAGAGCCCCCATGCGATCATCTGCTTGCGCCGCAGGCGTTCCTGGAACCCCTTCCGGATGAGAGGATTGATCAGCTTTCTTTCTTCCGTCATACCTCTTCTCCGGCTTCCACTGCGAGGAACAGTTCCTCGACGTCGGCTTTTCGCTGGTGGAAGGATTTCACCGGGGCGCCGGACTCGACGAGAGTGCGCAGCAGGGCCACCAAGTCGTCTTCGTCACCATTGAAATCCAATTCGATCTGCGTGGCGTCCGCATCGGTTCCATCCTTTGGCCGGCACTTGGGATTTTCAGTGAGCAGGGCATGGGCCGCAGGGAAGGCATGCTGGAGTTCCACCCTGATCCGGCGGGATGCGCTGGCATGCTCCACCACTTCCTCGAGCTTGCCGTCGACGACCATCTTTCCATCGCGCATGATGCCGATGGAGTCGCACAGGTCCTGCAGTTCGGTCAGGACGTGAGACGATACCAAGATGGCCTTGCCCGAGGCCGCCAGTTCCTTGAGCAGGTTGCGCAAGTCGATGCGGGCCTTGGGGTCGAGGTTGGCTGCCGGCTCGTCGAGGAGAAGCACCGGCGGATCATGCACCAAGGTCTTGGCCAGCAGGGCACGTTGCTTCATGCCGCGGGACAAGGTCTTGCAGAGCATCTTGCTCTTGTCCTCGAGGTCCGTGATTTGAAGGCACCGTCTTACTTCCTTGCGGCTTGTGTCCGGCGTCATGCCGTAGGCATCGGCGAACAGTTCGACGAACTCGTCCACCCTGAGGTCGTTATAGACTGGAGGGAAGTCGGGCATGTAGCCCAGCGTGCCGCGCACCTTCTCCGGTTCATGAAGGGCGGAAACGCCATTTACGTTGATTTCGCCATAGGTTGGCTCCAGCAGGGTGGCGATTGCCTTGATGGTGGTCGTTTTGCCTGCCCCGTTGGGGCCGATGAGGCCATAGACTTCGCCTGCCTTTGCAGTGAAGGAAAGATTTTCCACGGCGACGGTATCGCCGTAATCCACTTTCAGGTCCCGTACCTCGATCATCTTTTCCTCCCCAAGCGCCGTTACTTGCCTTGGGCCTTTCGCAGGGCGGCAAGACAGGCTTCCGANCCGGTCAGAGAATTTTCGGGCCGCGGATGTTCCGCATTGAAGACAAGCAATTTCTCCCTCGGCAAAGGCTTGAAGTGCTTCTCCGTGATTTCGTCATCTTCCCCTGATATTTGGCTGATACGAAGTTTCAAGTGCTTGGCGAAGAAACGGTAGACCGGTTTGCGTTTGGAAAACCCGTAGTCGTGTTTTTCATCGGCCAAGTGAAAGTTCTCCGCATTGCCGGCGGCTCCGAAGAGCGAGTATATCTTTCGCGTGTAGGGAAATTCAACTTTGGGCGTGTTCTTCGTCCAGTCTCCTCCCACCGACACAAGCAGCAGCGGACGCGGCGCGGCCATGGCCGCAATTTCCGTGTTGTTGGTCTTGTGCGTCTTACTTTGATGAACGGGCATGCCGCTTTCGCAATTGCAACCACCATAAAAATGGGCTGACGCCATCACTACGGGCGCCGCTACCCGCACGCGCTTGTCGAGGGCGGTCAGCATGAAGGTTTGCGTGCCGCCTCCGGATTCACCGGTCACCCCGATGCGACTGGGGTCGACTTCGCGAAAAGTGAGCAAGTAATCAAGGGCCCGCATGCTGTTCCATGTCTGGAAAGCGAATACGTTCTTGTCCTTGCGGTGGTGGACGTGTTGGGCGTCCTCGTTCCAACCCACCATGTCGTAGGCGAAGACAATGGCCCCCATGCGGGCCAGCGAGGCGCAGCGAGCTTGCGTGTACTCCGCCAAGCGCCCCTCCTTCGAGTGGCCGTGCGGACAGAGTATTCCGGCGAACTTGCTCAAGCCGCCTTTGCGCAACGGGCGGTAGAGGTTTCCCGTCACGAAAAAACCGGGAAGGCTCTCGAAGCGAACGTTTTCCACCGAATAGCCGTCCATTTCCTTTTTTGAATGGGAGTAAGCGTTCAATGGTGTTCGTTTGGGCAATGGGACCAGGCCGGCTCCTTTCAAAATGCCCTCCCGGTTCCTTTTGGCTCTCGCTTGCCATTCTTCCAGGTTGGAAAAGGTTTTGCCAAATTCCTTCAGGTTTTTGGCGCCTTCGTCCTCGGGGATTTTTGGGAAGCCTTGTCCTTCGCCAGGAAGGAGGACATAGATTGCGGTTAACAGTGCTAGGGAGTGATTTTTCATGACGTTCAAGCTCGTTTGGAGTTTTTGGGAAAATCCATCCAAAGGATATTCTTTCCTTGCGTAAAGTCGTTCTTCGCAAAAGTTGGCAATCAAGCAACCCTTTCTAAAACTTAAACCTCATATCGAAAAGGAAAGATTTTATCATGAGCCCATTCCCTTTTTTCCGTAATTCCATCTTTGCTTTGGCATTTGTTTTTACCTCCGTTTCCAGTTGGGCCGAACCAGCCAAGGGAAAGNCCATTTTTGATGGCAAGAGCCTGAAGGGTTGGGATGGTGACCCTAAGTTTTGGCGAGCCGAAGGTGGTGCCATCGTTGGCCAAACGACCAAGGAGACTCCGACGAGGGGGAACACTTTCATCATATGGAAGGGGGGCGAGCTCAAGGATTTCGAACTCACCATGGATTTCAAAATCGAGGGCGGTAACAGCGGCATCCAGTACCGGAGCTTCATCAAGCCGGGCAACCATGACGGTTGGCGTATCGGTGGATACCAGGCCGATTTCGAGTCCGGCGACCGTTACTCGGGGATTTGTTACGGCGAGGGCTTTCGCGGCATTCTTTCGGATCGGGGCTTTCACACCACGCTCTCCTTGAACGACAAGGGCAAACTGCAGAAGAAGGCGGTGAAATTCGGTGACTCCAAGGAAATTGGCAAGGCAGTCAAGAAACGCGAGTGGAATACCTATCGCATAACCGCCAAGGGCTTCCATTTCACGCATTACATCAATGACGTTAAAACCACGGAATTGACGGACAATGACGAGAAGACGCGTCGNGCCGACGGCCTGTTGGCTCTTCAGTTGCATGCAGGCCCTCCAATGAAGGTATCCTTCCGTAACATCAAGCTGAAGTAACCCCTTGATTACTAACTCTAAACAAGTTCGGAATTCTTCGTGTGGAATTCAGCAACTTGTTGAATTAATCGGTCAGTATTTCGAAACCCAAGTAGATTGACAATCCCAAGCCAGCGAAAATTGAGACCCACTTCAACAGGGTCAAGAACGCCGCTTGCCAATCGATTGGATTGGAGTTTTTTGGGTAGTCATCCGACGTCGCCGTATAGGGGATTGGCCTTTGTTCAAACTTCATCTTTTTGTTGGAAAGATTTATTTTCATGCAGTAATGGCAAAAAATCAAATAGAATATTAATATAAACTATCTGTCATTGATAAGAGCAAATTATGAGGATTGTGCTGGCGGGTGGTTCGGGCTTCTTGGGTAAGGCATTGGCCGAAAGATTTTTCGACGCGGGAATGGAGGTTGCCGTGCTTGGCCGTGGCAATTCTCTGCCCAGTGATTTTCCGGANGTGCGTTTTGTCCAATGGGATGCCCAGTCACGAGGTTCTTGGGAAAAGGAACTGGATGGCGCGACGGCCTTGATCAATCTCTGTGGACGCTCGGTGGATTGCCGTTACACAGATGAAAACCGTCGTTTGATCATTAATTCCCGTGTCCAATCCACTAAAGTATTGGGAGAGGCATGCGCATCCTTGGCGAATCCTCCGAAGATCTGGTTGAATTCCAGTACTGCGACCATTTATCAGGATCGGCGGGGAGAGGTGGCTCCACACGACGAAGAAAGTGACGACTTCGGACATGGTTTTTCGGTTGCGGTTGCTAAGTCGTGGGAAAAATCCTTTTTCAAGCACGAGCTTCCCAGTGTGCGTAGGGTGACGATGCGCATTAGCATTGTCTTTGGCAAAGAGGGGGGCGCCTTTCCCGTGATGCGTCGTTTTGCCAAATGGGGTCTTGGTGGGAGTCAGGGTCCTGGCTCGCAGTGGATGAGTTGGCTTCATCTCGATGACTGGGTGGGCATCGTCGAATGGTTGCTGAACAACGAGATGGTGTCGGGTCCAGTCAATTTGGCGGCTCCGAATCCGATGACCAATGCGGTTTTCATGCGAGAAATGCGCCGCCGGTTCGCGCCGTTGGGTCTTGGNTTCCCCGCTCCCTCCTTTGCCGTTCACTTTGGCNCTTTTTTCCTCCGTACGGCCCCTGAGTTGGTGCTCAAGAGCCGCAAGGTGGTATCGAGTGTCCTGGCGGAAGGCGGNTACTCCTTCAAGTATCCGACCATCGAGCAAGCCCTCGATGATTTGTCCTCATCCTGAACCGAGACTGCCCTACTTTTCGGAAAGATTGTGTATGGTGTTGTTGATCCTCGAGGATACCGGATTACCCGCGGCGGTTTCGAGTTCGTAGCGAACCTCCATGCACCAAGTCGGCTTGATGTCCGGGACGGTTAGCTCCACCGTAAGGCCATCCGCCAACAGTTTGACCTTTTCCACTTGGAGCTTTTTTTCGTCGTAGTGTCGAGAGCCGTAACCACCGGTTCGCTTAATATTCCAAGTCTTCAAGTTGAAGTTCGCTGGACTGGAGACGGATTCGGGATCCAGTTTCTGAGAAAACTTCATGCGGAGGGTGCCCTTGGCTGCTTCGAGGGTGGTTGGCAGGCAGGCGGGTTTTCCGGTATAGCGTATTCGATAGAAGCCACCGTCGCCTCGTTTGTTTCCGGCCCAAGCGAACATCCCGCAGACGTAAAGCTGGCCGTCGTCCTTGTGGAAGCGTCCGCGCATCACGCCGGTGGGGAAATCAGGTATGGGCAACTGGTATTCACCGCCCTGCAGTTGGCCATTCACTTTTTCGTTGAGCACCACGTAGACACGTCCCATGCCGTAGGATATATCGAGCAGGGCGCCTTCGAGCGGGCCCCATTTCTTGCTTTTGGCCCAGACTAGTTCACCGGGGGAGCGGTTGAAGGAATTGGTTAACCAGGCCAAAGGTTGATTCATGGCGGAGTCCGAGGTGTCCTTGATATCGGTATAACCCATCATGTTGCCGTAGAAGCCGCCCTTGGTCACCCAGTTGACTCGATTCTTCGGTGTCCAGTGACCTTCCTGGTCGGTCACGAAGAAGGAACCATCCGGATTGAGGCAGACCCCGTTGGCTGCGCGGAAGCCGCTGGCGATGATCTCCGTCTTGTCGCCGTCCTTGCTCACTTTGATGAGCGTGCCGTGATGTGGCACCAAGGCGGTCTTTGCGTGGCGAGCCGATTTGGCGTAGTAGAAGTTGCCTTGGTCATCGGTTTGCAAGCCCATGGCAAACTCATGGAAGTGCTCGGTCACTTGGTGGTCGTTGTTGATGGATTCGTAGTAATCGGTTTCGCCGTCTCCGTTTAGGTCCCGCAGGGCGGTTAGTTGATCACGACAGGCGAGATATACCGTTTCATCGATTACCCGCACGCCCAGAGGTTGAAAGAGTCCGGCCGCAATGCGTCGCCACTTCAACTTGCCATTTCCCAAGTTGTCGCCCAATCCGCTGACCAGCCAGACGTCGCCGTTCCAAGTGGAGACCGCGGCCCGATTGCCGTCCTTGAAGAAATCAAAACCGGACAACCGCATCCAGGAATTCCAGGGGGTTACCTTTGGTGACACGATCTCATCGACCACGTAGGCCTTGTCATTGGAGGCTACCTTGGCTTCCACTTCAACGTCATGGGCCCAGCGCGGGGGCGCTCCCTTGGTCAGTACCGTCAGGTCGGTGACTTTGGACAAATCGATGATTTTTCCGAAGGCCGTTAATTGGGAAGCGTCGCCACGCCAGTGCAGGACCTTGAATTGACGCTCCTTGTCCGCTGGTGGCAACCGTAGACGCAGATGACCATCTTCGGTGACCCATGATATTCCTTCGGCGTCACCGATTGCGGAGACTGCCAGTACGGGGCCATTCAAGGTATCGGCGACCGGTTGGGGCACGGGTTCGGATTTGACGCGCTTTGCCTTTTCTTTGGCACCAATCTCTATGCGTGATCGTCCGTCGAAGCGCATCGCCTGGCCGAGTTTGCCATTAACTGACTTGGGAGTTCCCACTACCTTTCCGGCATAGCCAGAACCAGTGCCATTCGGAATTTCCTGCCCCTTTGCCTGATCTAAACTCCAGCGGGCGGTAGCGCCCTTCACTTCGCTGCCTTTGGCCAAGCTAGTCAGTTCCTGGGAGGATAGCACCCGATGATAGACGCAGACTTCGTCAATGTCGCCCTCGAAGGGGGGGCAAAAGTCAGTGGCGCAGTAGCCTATGCGAGCAACGTGTCCGGGGTCGTCCCCGGAGGGAAGTGTTTGGTTCCCGCTCTTGCGGCCATCAACGTAAAGATTGACGGACCCATTTGCCTTGTGCGTCATGGCGACATGCCGCCATTTGCCGTTCGCCACCTTGGTCCTTGAGGTAGCCACGCCCACCCATCCCACGTCATAGGCGAGCCTGTCGTCGCGGACGAAGAGGAGTTTGCCGTTTTTGCTCCATTCGCCAACGGGAGCGGATTTGCAAAATATGGCGCCGCCTTCCTCCGTCTTGATCCAGGCGGATATCGAGAAATCGGTTTTGCCCAAGGTCATTTGTCCGTTTGGGTTGGGTGGCGGAGCGGTCATGGCAAGTTTGTCAAATGCGGCGATCGCAATAGGTTGCTTGGCCTTGCCCTTAATTACTTGCGCCTCTCCGCCGCTTCCGAGGTGGAGCAACATGGACTGCTTGCCGGGACCGATNCGGAAATTGCGAGCCACGACCAAGGGGGTTTCGTTTGCTAGATCCGCCATTTCCAATACCTCGCGCTCCCCGACGGTGTATTTCACGAGCACCTTCTCGCCATGATGATAAAGGCCCTTGTAATNGACCCAGTCTCGAGGCAANGGGCCATATGGCTTGTTGTCTCTGCCCAGAAAGCGTGGGTCAGTGAAGTCGTCTGTTCCCGGTTTCGCCCATCCCGGGGCCTTTGCATTCACAAGGAACTTGTCTCCCGCGATTTTCGGGTGCGTGCCGTGGCTGCCATCCATGCCGATGCTTCGCCAATCGCAAAGCTTATCCCCTGTCCAGATGGCTGCGACCCGCATGAGGTCGTGGTCATAGGCCAACCATGCCTTGCCTTTGGTGATGCCATCCCCTCCCTCGTCGAGCCTGACCGCGATTGCTTTGTAAGCGATGTTGCCGGGGCCGACCTCGAAGGTGTAATTCATGTTTTGCCCAAAGTTCATCTTTAGGTAGGGGCGGTTCAGGGCGCGAGTTGTCGGAGCGGGGCCCGGAAGTGTTTCCTTTTCTATTCCGGCCAAGTAAGCGTCGTCCACTATCTTGTATTGCGATGGATTGGCCTCTTTGAGGAACTCTTCGCGTATGTAATGGATGACTTGGTATTTTTGTTCCGGGGTCATCCAGTTCTGGGGAACCATTTGGTTAAAGCCTTTGGTCAAGGTGCGGTACATCGCCCTAGGGTCGGAACCATTTTTCATCGGGGCTTCCCAAAACCGCAGGGCAGTGGGCAGGGTGCCGGCCTTTTGCGGTGTCCCGTGGCAGTTGATGCAGACCAATTGGTAGAGGGACTTGCCGCGGTCGAAAGCGCCGCGGTTGCCCGTCTCGAGTGACTCGATGAATGCGGGATGGTCCACCTCATGGGTTTCTTGTGCCATCAGCGGGCCGGCAAGAGCGCAGAGTGAGGAAACGAAAGTTGGAATGCAGTTTTTCATCAGAGGACTGGATTTTGGGCAGTTGGAATGAATAGGCTTACAATCAATTGTCATTAAGCAGAGAGTTCAGGTGGTCAACCGATACCTCGTCGAATTGGCCAAAACTTTGTGGGTCCCGCGTCGCTATGGGCTCCGGTACGTTGTCAACCAAATGATTCCAGCGCTCTTCGCTGAGGGATTCGATGAAAGTTGCGAATCTTTCGGCTTGGGCGGCATTGTCCAGGTATTTTCGACTCATGGCGGCAATGCTTCGGAGCATCGAGAGATAAGGGCTCAATGCGGTGGTGGTCGATTCCGCCTCGCTGTCAATCCAGGCAATGGGTACTTTGGCCAAGCCGTTGGGGTTGCGTTGCTCGACCTTGAGCAGTAGCTCGACGTCAAAGGCGAAGCCGCGCTCGAGCAGGTCGTCGAGAATGTCACGGGCAACGTCGGCCCGGAAGGCCTTGAATCCGCATTGGGTATCGATGATTTCCAGGAGGGCAGGGGAAAGCATCCGTTTCCATAGATAGATGAACAGTTTGCCTCGCAGGTTGCGTGTGCCTTTCTTGATCACAACCGATGAGCTTTCACGACGAGAGCCCATTGCGACTTCCTTGCCGTCGTTGAGTATGGGGTCGAGAAGCAGGCCTGCTTGTCCGAGGTGAGTGGATAGATCTGCATCGGTGAACAGAACCACTTCGTCCTGACCTTCCTCCTGTTCCTTGCTAGCCTCCCATAAGCCATAGACAATGGAGCCTCCCTTGCGGCTTTGGTCGGTATTTTCCAAGGGTCCCGCAATGGGGAGCTTTTGATCAATGGCTTCTTTTAGATAGAGCACTCTGACCTGATCGAATCCTTCCTCCTCTGCCAGTTGTTCGATCAATTTACCGCTTCCTTCCGGACAACCGTCATCCACGGCCAATAATTCCCAAGTTAGATTTGGCGAAGCGGATGCCAGCCATTCGAGTTGAGCTACCTTGCGACGAAGGAAATCCTCACCTGCGGCATGTTCCTCCGGTCTAAGCAAGCGGTGGTTTTCCTTGTAGACGGCGAAGATCGCGCTCAATTTGGCTGGTCTGACCAGATTCTGCGCGACTTTGCGTGACTTGGCCAATTTGGCTGCCAAGTGCAGAGCAAGCGGCACCTCCTCGGTGGATCTCAGCAGTGACTCCACGACTGCGTCAAGATTTGCCTTGGCACCATCCTGTTCAAGGATCGTTGCCGCTGCTTCCTGTACGAAGTGTTGGTGCTCCGGCGTGGCGGCGCTGAATTCGCGCGGGGCCTCGTTTGCAAGGTCTTTTAGGAAGGAGTGAATCGCGGGAAAATTTGAAGGTTACCGCTTGTGACTGAGAAACCACTCGTACAGCTTTGGGTCTGCATAGGCCTTGTTCCATGAATTGTGTCCCACACCGGGATACTCGGTGTAGGTTACTTTGCCTCCAGCCTTCTTGATAGCCTCAACCATGATGCGACTGAGTTTGGGTGGCACCACACGATCGGCGTCTCCGTGAAAATTCCAGATAGGTAACTTNCCGTATTTTTTTGCCCATTCCAATTTCCCGCCTCCGCAAACTGGGGCCACAGCGGCAAATTTCTTGGGGTATTCGGCGGCTGTTGCCCATGTGCCGAACCCTCCTTGGCTTAGCCCGGTTAAATAGACACGATCCTTGTCGATTGACTGCTTTGCGATTACCTCATCCACTAGGCCGGCAACGATTTTTGGTTTCCACCAGAGGTCGGACTTAGGGCATTGCGGCGAAACCACGATGAACTGCATGTCTTTCTTTTCGGCAAACTTCGGCGGTCCATGCGCCTTGACCCGGTTGAGGTCATCTCCTCGTTCACCACGGCCATGCAGAAAAACGAGCAAGGGCCATTTCTTTTTTCCATTCTTCGCCCCCTTTGGGAGATGAAGGAGGTAGCGATAACCTTGGGAGCCATCTGCTGGTTCAAAGGATTCCTCGGTTTGCTTGGCCTCTGCTGCTTGGATGGAACCGAAGCCGACCAACAGAGATAGGATTAGGGCAGGGTTGATTCTCATGATGAAGAATTTCATGCAAAACCATGACCAAGGGAAGATTATTCGATGCCTTTCTCCATCAATTGATCTCATGGCCTGCGATTTGACTCGACCGTAAGTCTATCTCATCCCTTTACTTTTCATTACTCAATTAATAAATTGTACCTGTCATGAANACCTTCCTCCTCTTTTCGCTAGTTTCCTTCTCCTTGCTGTCCCTTGCAGCCGAACCGAAATTCAAGAAAGTTACCTTGGATGACATGTTCCGTTCCGAGGGAGTGGGGATTGGCGACTTCAACAAGGACGGCAAAAACGACGTCGTGGTGGGCGACTTTTGGTATGAGGCACCCGAATGGAAGCGTCACGAGATCCGCAAGCCGCGAAAGGAAAACCGCGGCGGTTACACGGAGGCTTTCGCAGTCTATCCGGACGATTACAACCAAGATGGCTGGACCGACGTAATGGTGATTCCTTTTCACGGCAAGTCCGCCAAGTGGTACGAAAATCCCAGGAACAAGACCGATGGCCACTGGCAGGAGAGGGAGGCCTTTCGTGGAACTGGCAATGAGACACGCCTTTACCTCGACCTCTTCGGCTCCGGTGAAAAGGTTTTCCTAATGGGCGTGGAGGGCAAGATCTCCTGGGTCTCGGTGCCCTCAGTTGCCGAAGTGAACAATTTGTGGCCGCACCATGTCATTGGAGACGAAGCCAAGCCCGCCCACAAGTTTGCTCATGGGCTTGGAGCCGTAGACGTTAATGGCGACGGTCGCCTGGACGTTACCTGGGGCGGCGGTTGGTGGGTTCAGCCCGCGAAGGGGGACCACAAGGGCAAGTGGACTTATCATGCCAAGCAGATCGTCAAGGACGGCGTGGCTGACATGTATCATCTCGATGCCGATGGCGATGGTCTCAATGACGTCCTCTGTACTTCCGCTCACGGCACAGGCATTTATTGGTGTAAGCAAAATGAGGATGGCAGCTTCAAGACCGAAGCGTTCCACAAGGGACTCATTCGTGAGAGTCATTCCGCCAATTACGTCGATATCAATGGGGATGGGCGCAAGGACTTGGTTACGGGACGCCGCTTTTTCGCCCATGGCTATCGTCCTTCATTGGCGACTCAGGCGAGCCAACTGTATTGGTTCGATATAAAGACCGCCACAGGAAAGCCTCCCGAGCTCGTTCCGCACAAGATCGATGACCAATCGGGCGTCGGGGCGCAATTCCTCACTGAGGATTTCAATGGCGACGAGAAGATCGACGTCGTGGTGTCCAACCGCAAGGGCGTGTTCCTCTTTATTCAGAAATAAACCGACGTCCGTAAAAGATTCCGCAGGTTGCAAGGCGGGACTTTGCATTGGATCGCTTTCCGTGTCTTGGGTGTGAATCGTTCTTGCGGAGTCCTCTTAAAAAACGTCAAATGCTCCACCCTCTAGCATTCCCCAATGAAATTTCCTTTTGCTCTCTTCTTGTTCGTTGCCCTTTGGCCTTTGGTCTTGTCGGCTAACGAGGAAACCGGTCGCTTGGAGATTATGGTCAAGGCTTTGGGCGGCATCGAAAACGAGGCGGCCCAAGCGAATATTCTGCAAGGCATGCTGAGCGGTCTCGCCGGTCGCCGCAACGTGCCGACTCCCAAGAGTTGGCCGGCCTTGAACGCCAAGCTCAAGAAAAGCGAAAACGTCGAGCTGCGCAGCTTGGCCCAACAATTAAGCCAGGTCTTTGGTGACGAGTCGGCCAGTCAGGCTGCTCTGGCTACTTTGCGTGACACCTCGGCTGATCCCGAGGCCCGGCGAAGCGCCTTGAAGTCGCTTCTTGGTCAGAGACACGAGGGTGTGCCCGCCGTTTTGGTGAACCTCCTCGACCAACCGCTGCGACTCGAGGCGATTCGAGCCTATGCTGTTTACGATTACCCCGAGGCACCTGCCATTTTGTTGAAGCGCTACGTTGCCTTTGACCCCAATAACCGCCGTGCCGTGGTGGAGACCCTGGCCTCTCGCAAGTCTTATGCCCGCTCCCTCCTCAAGGCCTTGGGACAGGGGAAAGTTTCGAAGAACGAGGTGCCAGCCTACGTTGCCCGCAGCCTGAAGACCATGCTAGGCAAGGAATTCGAGAAGTTCTATGGCGAGGTCCGAGACGTTTCCGCGGACAAGGGCAAGCTCATGGAGCAATACAAGGCCAAGATATTTTCTCCCGCCATGAAGAAGGCAGATGCCTCCCGCGGAAGGCTGATCTACCAGCGCGCTTGCGCAGCTTGCCACGTAATGTATGGGGAGGGTGGCAAGATTGGCCCTGAACTAACGGGCTCCAATCGGGCGGATGCGGAGTACTTGCTGTTGAACGTGATCGATCCCAACTATGACGTTCCGGAAGGGTATCGCCTGGTCACGATCACCAGCAAGAGCGGGCAGGTCTTCGCCGGCAACGTCGCGGAGGAGGATGACTCCAAGATAGTATTGACCATGGTCGGCCAGAAAAGCGTAATTGCCAAGGCAGACGTAAAATCACGAATGACCGCGAAAATATCCCTTATGCCCGAAGGTCTTTTGTTGACCCTGAAGGACAATGAATTTCTAGATTTGATCCAGTACCTAAGAACGGAAAAACAAGTACCGCTACCCAAATGAAGAACCATCTCGCCGTTTTCACCTTATTGCTTTCGCTTGGAGCCACCCTCTGGGGGGCCACTCCTACCAGCAACGCGCCTTTTCTGAAGCCTGCCGAGGCCATTGCTAAGATGACCGTGCCAAAAGGGTTCGAAGTCACGGCCTACGTCGCCGAACCGGATATCGGCGAAGCGATCGCCTTTTGCTTTGACGACCGAGGGCGCCTCTGGACATTGGAGAACTTCAATTACCAAACGCGTCGGGCCCACAGCAAGGACCAGAAGAACCGGATCCAGATATTCGAGGACACCGATGGTGACGGAGTCTTCAACACCAAGAAACTATTCACCGACAAGCTTACCTTCAGCTCCGGCATCGCGGTGGGTTTTGGTGGTGTCTACGTCGGCACGCCCCCCAACTTGATCTTCATTCCCGACGCCGATGGCGACGACAAGCCCGATGGCGAGCCCGAGATTCTCTTGGATGGTTGGGGCATCCATGACCGCCACGAAACCCTCAACAGCTTCATCTGGGGCCCAGATGGTTGGCTCTATGGTTGCCACGGTGTGTTCACTCGTTCCAACGTGGGCAAGCCGGGAGATCCAGCGGACAAGCGTCAGTTCATCGACGGCGGCATCTGGCGTTGGCATCCGGTGCGTGAGGAATTCGAGGTCTTCGCCGAGGGGTTGTCCAATCCCTGGGGCTTTGATTTCAACGACCAAGGACAAGGCTTCGCCACCTGTTGCGTCATCCCACACCTCTTCCACATCGTGCAGGGCGGCATCTATCACAAGCAAAGCCGCGGTAACGTGAACCCCTACGTCTATGACAACATCAAGACGATACGTGACCACACCCACAAGTCCGCCCATGGTGGGGCCCGCTTCTATTTGGCGGACGCTTTCCCTGAGAAGTACCGCGACCAACTCTTCATGTGCAACATNCATGAGCATGCTGTGCTGACCGACTACATGGTGCCCAAGGGCTCCAGTTTCNTNGGCAAGCATGGNGANGATTTCATGCCGACCAATGATTTGGCCTGGGTGGGTTTCAGTGTCGAGATTGGCCCCGAGGGAGGAGTCTACATCCTCGACTGGCACGACCAGAACATTTGCGGCAACGTGGTGAAGTTTCCCAACTCGGGACGCGTCTACCGAATCATGCCCAAGGGCAGCAAGCCGATCAAGAGACCCAACCTGAGCGCCATGAGCGATATGGAGCTTGTCGGTCTGCAGAATCATTCGAACGACTGGTACGTACGCCANTCCCGCGTGATTCTTCACCATCGGGCCGTCACCGGCAAACTCGATGCTTCCAAAGTGCATGGCAAGTTGGAGCAAATGCTCAAGGCGGCCCAAACGCAGGGCAAGCGCCTGCGCGCCATGTGGGCGTTGCAGGTGACGGGTGGCTTGAGTGCCAAGGGTGGTGCCCGCCTACTCGAGTTGCTGGGTCATTCCGACGAATACGTCAGGGCTTGGTCGATTCAGTTTCTTTGCGACGAAAAAAAGCCTTCAGACAAGGCCTTGGCCGCTTTCGCCAAGATGGCTGTTGCCGACAAGTCGCCCGTGGTGCGGATGTACCTAGCCGCCGCCCTCCAACGGATGCCCTTTGACAAGCGCTGGCCGATCCTCGAAGCCCTCGCGGCCCATGAGGAAGACGTCAAGGATCACCTCATTCCGCGCATGCTCTGGATCGCGCTTGAGCCTATGGTGCCTGACCATGGCCCCAAGGCGTTGGAGCTTGCCTTGGCCTCGAAGATGCCGAAGTTGCAGGAATTCGTGCCGCGTCGCATGCTAGCTGGGAAGAGGGGGTCGACCTCGCCTCGCAATGAGCCCAATAATTCAAAGCCTAGTCCGGCTTGGCAGAAGGATATTCAACGAGTGGCCCCTGGATTCGCCGTTTCCGACGTGGGCGAAGGGGGGGTCAGGATCCATGCCAGTTTTCGTAATCGTATGGCGGTACAAACGCATCCTCTGAAAAGAGGAGTGCCTTCGGTGCTCTCCAAAAAAGTTTCGGTCCCCAAGGGAAAGAAAACGTCGCTTGGCGTCACCGTCAGTCACCACCCGCATGGAGACTTCGAGCTCCGGGTGAAAGTTGACGGCAAAGTGATTTCGAAGCGGGCGGTNTCGTCCCAGACGGTCAAGGACGAGTGGCTCACCCAGAAGGTCGACCTTTCGTCCTATGCGGGCAAGACGATCAATTTGCAAGTGGAGAACTTCCCCAGTGGTTGGCGAAACGAATGGGCCTACTGGCACGAGGTCAAGATAACCAGTAATTGAACTAGGCCCCGATCAGGTCGATCACTAACCGTATGACGTTGCCGGTGGCTCCGTTAGCCGGGCCATAAGGCTTTTCCTTTTCTCCCCATGCGGTGCCGGCGATGTCGAAATGTACCCAAGGGGTTTCGTTCTCGACGAACTCCTTTAGGAAGGCACCGCCGGCGATGGTTCCGCTGGTGCGCCCGTTGCCGACGTTTTTAACGTCAGCCACCTTGGATTTCACTTCCTCGCAGTATTCGTCCCAAAGAGGAAGCTCCCAGACTTTTTCCCCGGTACGTTTGGACGACGCCTTGACCTTGGCGATCAAGTCTTCGTCAGTTCCCATGATGCCGGTGGTGTGGTGACCAAGGGCGACGATCACTGCCCCGGTGAGGGTGGCGAAGTCGATGGCGTAGGCCAAGTCGTGGTTCTGGGTGACGTAGCTGAGGGCGTCGGCCAAGATGAGGCGCCCTTCGGCGTCGGTGTTCATTACCTCGATTGTTTTTCCATTGTAAGCGGTCAGTACGTCACCTGGTTTGCAGGCCTTGGGCCCGAGCAAGTTTTCGGTGGATGGGATTACACCGATCAAATTCAGCGAGGGCTTGAGCGAGGCGACGGCCTGCATGACACCCAGTACGATGGCAGAGCCACACATGTCGAATTTCATTTCATCCATCTTGCCCGCAGGCTTGATCGAAATGCCTCCACTGTCGAAGGTTAGCCCTTTGCCCACGAGGGCAATCGGCTTTTGTTCCGCGCTTCCACCCTTGTATTCCATGGTGATGAATTTCGGTGGTTCGTCACTGCCTTGAGCCACGGCCGCCAAGGCACCCATTCCCAATCCGACAATTTCATCTCGATCCAATGCCTTTACCTCCATGTCACCGACTTCTCCAATGCGTTTGGCTTCTTCTGCCAAGCGGGTGGGAGTGGCTACGTTGCCCGGATGGTTACCTAGGTCGCGAGCCAAGCAGACGCCTTTGGCGACCACGGCTCCTTTGCGCAATGAGGGTTCGTCTCCGTTCAGAACGAGGGCTTCCTTCAGTTCCACGGCATCTTCATCCTCTGCCTTGTGTTCAGTGAAGCGGTAGCTGCCCAGTACAAGTCCCTCCGCAAGGGCTTGGCAATCCGACTTGTCCGAGCAGGCGCAGAGACATTCGACGGCGACGGAACTCACTTTAGAGGCCAAGGCTGCTTTTGCGATGCTGCCCCCCGCTTTGCGTATGGCCTCGGCATCGAAGTCCCCTTTCTTGCCGAGTCCCATAACCAGTACTTGGCGTTCGGCTTCGAAAAAGCTTTGGCTCTGCCCTGACTTGCCAGTCAAGGCTCCTTGATTGATAGCCTTGCTGATTACTCCGTCCAGGCTTTGATCCACGTCATGGCCCAATGGAGTGAGTTCCTGATCTTCGAACAGGCCTATCACCATTACTTGCGAATTGAGTTCGGACCATTCTTGGTCGCTGCTCTTGATTTCGGATAAATATGACATGACAAGCTGAATTTGGTGAATGAAAGAATCGTGGAATGACTAAATGAAGAGGAAAATCTTGTAGGTCGACGTTTTCTTGCCTCGTCAAGTGTCTGCCTTGGCGCATGAATGGTTTCATGCATGCAACACGATACCTTTTACTTTTGCTCCCTTTTCTTCTTCTTGAATCGCTCTTCGCGGAACTGCGGCTCCCCAACTTGTTCGGTGACCACATGGTTCTGCAGGCAGGCAAGGAGGTCACGGTTTGGGGATGGGGTGCTCCCGGGGAAGAAGTGAAACTGACTTTTGCGGACAAGGAAACAGCAGCCAAGGTAGATGGAAAAGGGGAGTGGTCGGTTCAATTGCCTGCCATGGAAAAAAGTTTCGAGGGACGTGACTTGGTGGTTACGAGCAAGAGCGGCAAACGTGTCCTGCAAGACGTTTTGGTCGGAGAAGTATGGGTTTGCGGGGGCCAAAGCAATATGGAGTGGACCCTGCGTTCCACCCGTGACGCTGATCTCGAGATGCTGTCGGCCAACCACCCGGAGATTCGTTTCATTAGATTGCCCAAGGTGGCCCGCTACAAACCGCAGGACGATTTCCCGGTGGAGGGGCCTACCAAGTCCGAAGGCAATTGGCGGCGATGCGTGCCCGAACAGGTCGAGAACTGCACGGCCGTTGGCTACTATTTCGCTCGGCGTTTGCGGCGGGCGCTGAATACTCCGGTGGGTTTGATCGACGTCTCTTGGGGAGGTACCATGGCACAGCACTGGGTGACCCAGCGGACTTTGCGTCCGATTCCGGCCGTGAAACCATATTTCGATAAGTTCGAGACGGCCCGCAAGGAATGGATCGATGGTGGACGCGAGGAGGGAGCCAAGAAGCGCTACGCTGCGGATGTCAAGGAATGGGAGAAGAAAAGGGTCGAGGCCAAGGCGAAAGGGGAACGCGAACCACGCCGCCCCAATTTCAGGGCCTATGAAAACCCTGATCACAAGGGGCAACCCGGAGGCATGATGAACGGCATGATTTTGCCGATCGCCAAGATCACTTTGCGTGGCGTTTTGTTTTACCAAGGCGAAAACAATTCCTTCACCGTAGGCTGGAAACCTTATCCCCGCACCTGTCCCGCCGTNATATCCGATTGGCGAAATGTTTTCGATGAACCGAATCTTCCGTTTTGCATCGTACAGATAGCTGGTTGGAGTAACCGCCGCTCGATGACCTACGATATGAATCATCATGCCAGCATCGTCCGCGAAATTCAGTTTACGACTTGGCAAGCCACCAAGAACACGGGGCTAATCGTTACCTACGACACTAACTCGAATGGAGGCATTCATCCGCAACGCAAAATGCCCGTGGGGGAACGCTCAGCTCGCTGGGCCTTGGCCGAGGTCTACAAGTTAATGGGGTATGGGAACAAGCCGATCGAGTGGCGAGGGCCGGTCTATGAGTCCATGGAAGCCAAGGATGGCAAGATAACCATCCGTTTCAAGGAGGGCACGGATCGCGGCCTCCGGTTGGACCAAGACGTGGAGGTAGGCTTTTACGTGGCTGGAAAGGACAAGGAATTCCACCATGCTCGGGCTCGGGTCAACAATGGAGATCGCACCGTGATCGTTTGGAACGAGGAGATCAAGGATCCGGTCGCGGTTCGCTATGGTTGGTCGAATTTGCCGGCAGGGGGCTTGATGAATGCCCGGGAGTTGCCCGCTTATCCCTTTAGGACGGATGGCTGGCCAATGACCCCGCATCAATCCACCGGGTCTTACGACGTCAATGCACCCGATTCCCTCAGCGAGTGACTGCTTCGAACACTTGGTCTGTTTATCTGGTTCGTTGTGGAGATCATAGTCTCTATACGGGAATTGCCTTGGACGTTGAGCGTCGCCTCGAGGAGCATCGCGAGGGCAAGCGTGGAGCCAAATACTTGCGGGGCCGCAGTCCTCTTGAGTTGGTCATGTCACGCGAAGTGGGCGGGAAGGGTTTGGCTCTCAAGGTGGAATTGAAAATCAAGAAGCTGTCCCGCAAGGCCAAGGAGAACCTGAGCGTCGATTCCGATAAGTTGGAAGAACTCATAGCCGCTTGTCAGGGTGACTCTGCTTGACTCCTTCTTTCTATTGCCGGGATTTACAAGTTTTTCTCTTGCCGAGCCCTTCGACCCTTGCCTACTTTGCTCCTCTTTCCCCTTTCTCTAAAACCTCCAAAAGAAACAACACCATGGCCAAGAGCTACGTTCAAACCACTCATTATTCGCGGCGCGCCTTCCTTGGGGCCAGCGCTTCCTCGGCATTTGCCTTCTCTTTTCTTCCCAGTCGTGTCTTCGGCGCCAACGAACGCCTGCAAGTTGCTGGCATCGGTGTTGGAGGCAAGGGCAAGAGCGACTTCGATCATACTGCTGGTCACGGCGACGTAGTAGCTGCTTGCGACGTTGACTCTCGCCGTTTGGACGTTGCCTTGCGCAAGCATCCAAATGCCGCCAAGTACACCGACTACCGCGAGATGCTCGAAAAGCATGGGGATAAGATTGATGCGGTCAACGTCAGCACACCCGACCATCACCATGCCCCAGCTGCCATGCGGGCCATGGAACAAGGCATTCACGTCTACGTGCAAAAGCCTCTAAGCCACACTGTCTGGGAAGCTCGCCAAATGCGCCTGCTGGCCAAGAAGAACAATATTTGCTCCCAGATGGGGAACCAAGGCACCGCAGAGAACGGTCTTCGAGCCGGTGCGGAGTTCGTGCAACAGGGCGGGCTCGGCAAGGTCAAGGACGTGCATGTCTGGACCAATCGACCAGTGTGGCCGCAAGCCCCGAGCGTAACCGAGCGGTTCAAGGACACCCCCCCCATTCCTGGACACGTAGATTGGGAATCATTCATCGGGCCTGCTCCCATGCGGCCCTATCATCCGAATTACACCCCCTTCAAGTGGCGTGGCTGGTGGGACTTCGGCACGGGCGCCCTCGGCGACATGGCTTGCCACACTGCCAATCTAGCCTACATGGCCTGTCGATTGACTCAACCCAACATGATCGAGGATGCTGGAACGGGTCCCATCAACGAGGAAACCTTCCCTGCTTGGTCCAGCATCAAGATGAAGTTTCCCGGCATCGAAGCAACCGCTGCTGCTCCGGCGCGCGGCCCCATCGACTTCCATTGGTATGAAGGCAAAGTCGATCTCAAGGCAAAGAACTTGCCCCCGATGGATTTATTTCATGGCGAAAGGCCCACCAACAGTGGTTCGCTTATCGTAGGAGACAAAGGTATTCTCTATTCGCCGAACGATTACGGCGCTCGCTGGAAGGTTTTTGCCGATGGCAAGTGGAAGAATTCCAGCGAAGTTGAGATGCCCGAACCTTACATTCCGCGCAACGGGCGTGGCGACGGCGGCATGAAAGCCGAGTGGGTGGAGGCGATCAAGGCGGGCAAGCCGGAGATCGCGGTTTCCAATTTCGAGTATTCCGCCAACCTCACCGAGGCAATTCTCCTCGGCAACCTGGCCATGCGGGCAGGCGGCAAGTTCAAGTGGGATACAAAGAAATTGAAGGCAGCTTCCAAGGATGCCCAGAAGTATGTCTCCAAGGAGTACCGCAACGGCTGGGAAGTGAATCCTGCCTAACGGATTCAGCAACTTAGCTTAGTCGAAAGTTTTCAATGGAAGCGCCCTCCGGCCAAAGGGGGGGCGCTTTTTTCTTGGAAGTTGCCTTTGCTTCTTTGTGACACACCTTATGCAAAAAGTGACTGATTACTTGAAATATCTTCCTCTGAACGACGAGCTCTATGAGTTTGTGCGAACTCAGCGGAGTGGGGCAGGGGATCCTGTTTTGGCCGCCCTGCGTCAGGAGACCGCTTCCTTGGGTGATGATGCCCGCATGCAGATCAGCGAGGAACAAGGCGCGTTTCTAGGTATTCTGGCTCGTCTTGTGGGTGCGCGGAATGCCATCGAGGTAGGCACCTTCACGGGCTACAGCGCCCTTTGCGTCGCTCGAGCTTTGCCCGAGCAGGGCAAGCTGCTCTGCCTGGACATCGATGATGATTGGACTGCCATTGCGAAACGGCATTGGGAGAAAGCGGGAGTTTCCGATCGGATCGAGTTGCGCATTGGCCCGGCCATCGAGGCATTGGATCAGCTCGAGGTCGACTCCACCTTCGACTTTGCCTTCATCGACGCCGACAAGTCCGAGTATGATGCCTACTACGAGCGAATTCTTCCACGAGTCCGCCAGAACGGTGTCATCCTCTTCGATAACATGTTCTGGGGGGGCATGGTCTTGGATGGGCTTTCAAGTCATCCCGATGCTCTGGCTTTGCGTGAATTGAACGCCAAGTTGGCTGCGGACGAGCGAATCGAATGTGTCCTCCTTCCCATTGCTGATGGCATCCAATTATGTCGCAAGCGTTGACGTCCGGACAGCAACCCTAAAACTTGATCCCATGAAAAAGTTCCTTTTCCTTTCTTTGTCTTTCAGCCTGTGCCTCGCTGGCTTTGGAAAAAGTGTTCGAGTCGAGCCGAAAAAAATAGCTGCTCCAGAGCTTATCGCCGTGGCTGTGCCCGATTTCAAGGCATTGGGCATCAAGCAACCTTACAAGCTCGTCTACAAGCAGGACTTTGACGGCAATGAGGCCAAAGTGAAAGATGGCTTTTGGTTCACCAATCCGCATAATTGGAAAGTGCCGGCTGTGCGAGGCGTCAGTTTCATGGAGTTCGTCACCAAGGGACACAATTACAAGTACAAGGTGCGTTCACCCTATATCATCGGACTGGTGAAGGAGGTGGAAGTAAAGGACTTCGTACTCGAGGCCGAGTTGCAACAAACGGGCAAGGAGTACGGTCATCGAGACATGTGTGTCTTTTACGGGTTTCAGGACCGCTCTCATTTCTACTACACGCACATTGCCAGCGCGACCGACGCTCATGCTCACAATTGCTTCATTGTGAATGACAAACCACGAACCAAGATTTCACATGAAACCACCAAGGGGCACAAGTGGGGTGCAAAGGACTGGCACCAAGTGCGTGTCGTTCGGGAACATGCCTCGGGCAAGATCGAGATTTACGTCAACGACATGACGAAACCCATTATGCGGGCCACCGACAAAACCTTCGACTGGGGGCGCATAGGGTTTGGCACCTTCGATGACACCGGTCGGGTTCGCAAGGTTCGTCTCTACGCTCCTGAATCTCGAAAAAGCAAGGCCGGCGATCCTTTTGTCGAGGGTCGCAAGAAGTAAGGGGTAGGGAACCAAGCCTTCACTTCGCTTCCTCGGGATGAAGGACGCGAAAGTAGACTTGGCGCAGCGCAAGAAAGTTCACCCAATTGCGGAGGGCGTAACCACAGGTTTTCAAGTTATCGGAGGAGTAGTCCTGTGACTTGCCTCCGCTGGGATGCACGCCGTCTTTGGAGATGAGGGTGCCGTCCCATGAATTACCAGGGCGGCGTTTTATTATTGCGTCATGGAAATCGGCCAATGGAATCTTTTTTTGCACAGCCAGCTTTCTTATGATTCCGTTTGCTGCAAGGACCGCTTCCTTGCGGTTGCGGCGAGGTGGTATTGTGTTCAAGATGGAGACGCATCCCGCGGCAACGCACTTATCCACGATTTGCTCGAGGCCGCCTTGGTAGCCTTGAGGTACTTTGCCACTGGCAATGTCATTTGTGCCTAGCATGATGATTGCGACCTCAGGCTTGTCACGCCGTATCACCTCGTTCATCGCCTTGAGCGCGTTACCTACTCGCCATCCCGAGTAGTTGCCGAATTTCGGCCCCTTGTCTCGCGGTCCAATGATCCAGTCCCTCCAGCGTTTGTTCTCGGGCTTCTTGGGTAGTCCGTCATCGGACAGGAAAGGGGTTGGATCGCTCCAACCTAGTGGTGACCAAAAGGCCATTGAATAAGTTATCGAGTCGTCGAACTGGGCGACGCGCCCTGTGTTTCCCTTGAGTTTGGCATGAACTTTTCTCATGGAATCCGCCCATGAGGGTTCGATCGGATTTGCATGCGCCTCCGAGAATTTCCATAGGTAAAGGCAAGTTAAGAAAAGAATAATAAACCTCATCCAGTATTGCTTAGATGGCGTTATCTTCTGACTGAAGTAAAATTTTCGAATAGTACCTATGTTTGTTCAAAATGACGTTGCTCGCGTCTTGACCTGATGGTTAATTGCAGGGTTTGTTTTATGAAGGTTCCGTTTTACCAAGTAGACGCTTTCGCAGATTCCATCTATGCGGGAAATCCAGCGGCTGTTTGCTTGCTTGACGAATGGCCTGGAACCGAGGTTCTTCAGCAAGTTGCCGAAGAGAACAACCTGTCCGAGACAGCTTTCGTCATGCCGGCGAAGCGCGGTAAGTGGGCCATCCGATGGTTTACCCCGAAGGTGGAGGTGGACTTGTGTGGTCATGCCACTCTGGCAGCTGCCCATGTCTTGTTTCAGGAGCGTGGCTTGGATGGAGCCGAATTAATCTTCACTTCACGTTCGGGCGATCTCCCTGTTTCTTGCTTGGAGGATGGAGGCTTTGGCATGGATTTGCCTGCTGCCACCACCTCGCAAGCTACGGTTTCTCCGCTTTTGCTGGAAGGATTGGGGGGCTATCCTTCGGAGGTGCGGACAGGGAGCGATTGTCTATGTGTTTTCGATTACGAGGAGATTGTTCGTGAATTGCAGCCTGATCATCGTTTGTTGAGCCGTTTGCCTTTCAGGGGTATCATCGTCACTGCTTTGTCCAGCAATGGCCGAGAAGATTTTGTCTCCCGTTTCTTTGCTCCCGCTGTGGGCATTGACGAGGACCCTGTAACTGGTTCCGCCCACTGTATTTTGGGGCCTTACTGGGCTCGCCGCCTAGGCAAGCAACGTTTACGGGCATCGCAAATCTCGGAACGGGGAGGGAAGCTTGTTTGCGAAGTGCGTGGCGACCGCGTTTTTATTGAGGGCAAGGCGGTCACTTACTTGACCGGCGAAGCTGCAATTGCCTGAGATCGGTCACCACCACCCTAGATATTTCCACCAAGGCAAGCCTACTCCCAGCCAGATGGTTAGGTGCAGGAGAGAAACGAGAAATCCGATGCGAAACCAGCGAGCGGGTTGGATGTATCCGAGACCAAAGTAGATGACCACCGGGCCAGTCGAATAGTTTGTCAGACACCCGCAAAGGTTGGAGAAATAGGCCAATAAAGCTACCGTTAGCATGGGCGGAGCGCCAGCTCCGGTGGCGACAAGGAAGAAAGCGGCTACCATTGCCTTGATATGACCTGTCAGCATCGAGAAAGCATACATGGAATAAAAGTAAATCAAGGCCAAGATTAGCAATGCGCTGATCGCGTCCATTCCGCCAACTTGCTCTTTCATTGCATCGGCAAACCAAGTCACGAAGCCTAGTTCGCGCAAGGCATCTGCCATTGATATCAGACCACCCAACCAGATCAAGGCGTCCCAGGCGGCTTGATTGCCCTTCATTGCCTTCCATTTTTCGGCTCCGGAGACAAGCAGGATGGCCACACCGATCAATGCCACGGTGGTGGTGTGCAGACCGTGCAATGATTTGCTGATCCACAAGCCAAGCATTAGAATGAATACACCGAGCATAATTTTCTCGCTCCGTGACCATGGTCCCATTTCAAGAAGCTCATCTTTGGCTTTTCCTCTTGCCTCCGTGGCGTCCTTGAGTTCAGGCGGAGCCAGTTTGAGGAGTAAAAGGGGAAGGACCAGAAAGGAGACGAGGGCTGGAACTATACTGCCGAGCAACCAGGTTCCCCAGTCGAAATCGATGCCCGTTTCCTTGGCAATGAGCGGATTGGCTGCCATTCCGGTGAGGAAGGTGGCAGCTGCCACTAGGTTGAGGTGGGCTCCGCAAAGACAAAGGTATTCTCCTGCGCGTTTTGGCTTCTCCTTGGGCTTCGAACCCAAGGCAAGGGAAAGTGAATTTACGATCGGTGCCATGATTCCTCCGCCCCGGGCGGTGTTGGAAGGCACCATGGTGCCCAGAATGAACTCGGCTCCCGCAATGGCATAAGCCAGGCCCAGCACGGTACGTCCAAGCAATGCAGCCAGCCCCAGGGCAATTCGTCGACCGAGGCCAGAATGCACCATGGCGCTTCCAAGCAGGAAGGCGGACGCCACTAGCCATGTCGTGGTGTCACCATATCCACTAAGCGCAACCTGGAGAGATTCCTTGGAATCGTTGCCGAGCACGTTGCCTGCTGCCAGCACAGTTAGCCCGCAAAGTACCGACGGGCCCATGGGCATTGGTTTGAGCAAGAGAGCTAGGATAGTGGCGGCGAATACCGCGAAGCACTGCCACGCCTTCGGGTCCTCCAATCCTGTAGGAACCGGAGACAGCCAAATTGCGGTTCCCAAAATAACACAGGCGAGCAATCGAGACGGATAGATATCTCCTTTTTCTTTATGCTTCATTCTATGGATGAAACTGGCATGGGATTAAATCACGGAAGGTCTAGTGGATCATGTTGTTTTATGGCATAACCAGATTTTGGAGATAATAGGTCAGGTTATCTGCCTCTGTCTATTCCTCCATTGGGAAATAATCGGTCTGATTTTCAAATCTTTTCCTTGCGCACGCTCCTACGCGAGCATTAAAATAGCCGAACTATTTTTGGAGCTATGCTTGGCCCCAGATTCACAAATTGATTTTCAGTGATGAAGAACTTCCATAGCTTCACCATGTGTGGCAAGTTACTATTGTCGCTATACCTTTTCGTTTCGGTCGCTGTTTTAGCTGCCAAAGGCGAAGATTTGACCAAACCCGTTAGCTTTGAGAAAGACATTCGCCCGCTTTTTCAGGCGAATTGCAATGGTTGTCACCAACCGGCCAAGGCGAAGGGTAAATACGTAATGACGAATTTCGCGGCCTTGCTGAAGGGCGGAGACAGCGAGGAAGTGGCAATCATTCCCGGAAAGCCTGACGAAAGTTACTTGGTGGAACTCATCAGCCCTAACGATGATGGCGAGTATGAGATGCCCAAGGGAAAGAATGCCAAACCTTTGCACCAAGATGAGATCGAACTAATTCGTCGCTGGATTGCTGAGGGAGCGAAGAACGATGCTCCCGAGGGCGTAGGCACCCTCTACACCATGGACAATCCTCCGGAATATACAATGCCTCCGGTTGTGACTTCCTTGGATTATTCACCCGATGGCCAATTGCTTGCCATCACCGGTTTTCACGAGGTCTTGTTACACAAAGCTGATGGGTCTGGCTTGTTGGCTCGTTTGGTGGGCCTTTCGGAGAGGGTGGAGTCCCTCGCGTTTTCCCCCGACGGCAAGAGGTTGGCGGTTGCGGGTGGCCAGCCGGGACGCATGGGGGAAATTCAAATCTGGAATCTTGAAAAGAAACAACTGCAACTTTCGAAATCGGTTACTTATGATACACTCTACGGAGCCTCTTGGTCTCCTGATGGCAAATTTCTCGCATTTGGAGCGACGGATACTTCCGTCCGGGTGATCGATGCCATGACCGGAAAGCAGATTGTCTACATGGCTGGCCATGACGATTGGGTTCGAGGCACGGTGTTTTCGATGGATGGTAAGTCGGTTTTTTCGGTTGGGCGCGACAAGACAGTCAAACAGACTGACGTGGCGACAGAACGATTCGTCGGGAATATCACCACGCATACCCCTTTTATTCTCAACGGAGGCCAAAACTCAATCGACGTTCATCCCAAGCGCAACGAGTTGCTGGTAGGAGGCGCTGATGGAAAACCCAAGCTCTTCAGGCAAAACGTGAAGGCAGCTCCGGCAGGTGGAGGCAACCCCAACCAAATCCGTGAGTTCGGCGCCATGCTTGGCCGTGTGTTCTCCGTCTGCTTCAACCATGACGGCATGCTTGGCTTTGCGGGTAGTAGTTTGGATGGTTCCGGCGAGGTGAGAGCCTTCCAAATTGAGAATGGCAAGGAGATCTGGAAGTTGCCTGTTGAAGAAACGGGTATCTTCGCGGTGGCTTGTTCGCCTGATGGACAAACTTTGGCAGTTTCAGGATTTGATGGTAAAATTCGCCTTCTTGCGTCGGCTTCCGGAGAGGTGCGCAAGGTTTTCGTACCAGTGGAAATTCAGAAGAAAGCAAAGGCCGAAGGTTTGACTGGTTTGGCCAAGGCGGAGCCGGAACCATTGCTTCCCGCAAAAGATTCCCTAGACAAGCGCTTCACGTTGCAGGGTCTGGAAGCTTCCCCAACCAAGGTGAATCTTTCGCGACCAGTCGATTACACCCAATTTATTCTGACCGCCAAATTGAACGGTGGCGCCAAGGCTGATGTTACGAGGATGACAAATTGGACCGTCGAGGGCGGATTGGGGCATGTCTCCGAGCGCGGTCTCTTTACCCCGGTCAAGAACGGCAATGGCAATGTCATTGGACATTACGACGGCAAGCAAGTGAAGATTCCCGTCAATGTCACTGGCATGGATAAACCTTATGTTCCCGATTATGGCCGCGACGTGAATCCCGTTATTTCCAAGCTTGGTTGCAATTCCGGGACTTGTCATGGGTCCAAGGATGGCAAGAACGGGTTCAAGCTTTCCTTGCGAGGCTACGATGCGATCTATGACCTGCGCGCTTTTACCGATGACATGGCTTCCCGGCGGGCCAACGTAGCAGCCCCGGACAAGAGCCTCATGCTTTTGAAGCCTACCGGCGCGGTACCTCATGAAGGTGGACAAATAACCAAGAAGGATTCTAAGTACTATAGTATCATTCGTGATTGGATCGGCGCCGGAGCCCAACTTGACCTCAAGTCTGGAAAGGTCGACAAGATCGAGCTTTTTCCTGCCAATCCCGTTGCCCAGAACGTCGGATCCACCCAGCAGATTCGAGTGGTTGCCACCTACCTCGATGGAACCGTTCGTGACGTTACGCGCGAAGCCATTGTAACCAGTGGAAACCAAGAGGTCGCTGAACATGACACGATCGGTCTCATGACTACGTTGCGTAGAGGAGAGGCTCCCATTCTCGCCCGCTATGAAGGACGTTACGCTGCCACGACCCTTACTGTCATGGGCGACCGGACGGGTTTCGTTTGGAAGCAGCCCGAAGCGAACAACGAGGTGGATCGCCTTGCCGCTGCCAAATGGAAACGAATGAAGATCGAGCCCTCTGGTCTCTGTTCGGACGTGGAATTCCTTCGCCGCGTTCATTTGGACCTTACCGGCCTTCCGCCAAGCGCCGAAACGGTTCGCGCTTTTCTTGCTGATGAAAGACCTTCTCGGGAAAAACGAGACCAAGTCGTGGACTCCTTGATTGGTAATCCCGAATTCGTTGAATACTGGACCAACAAATGGGCCGACCTTCTTCAAGTGAACCGCAAGTTTCTCGGGCCAGCTGGAGCCAAGATGTTGCGTGAATGGATCCAGAAGGAAGTCGAAGGAAATACGCCTTACGACGAGTTTGCCCGCAAAATCCTGACCGCATCCGGATCCAACAAGGAGAATCCTCCGGCTTCCTATTACAAGATATTACGGGAGCCTGCGGAAACCATGGAGAACACCACCCATCTGTTTTTGGCCACGCGATTCAACTGCAACAAGTGCCACGATCATCCTTTCGAAAGATGGACGCAGGATCAGTATTACGAGATGTCCGCTCATTTCGCCCAATTCAAGTTGGAGAAAGATCCCGCATCGGGCAAAGGTCAGATTGGCAAGACTGCAGTCGAGCGCGGCAAGCCGCTCTACGAAATCATCAAGGACGTAAAGACCGGGGAGATGAAACATGAACGTACCGGGCTGGTTACAGCACCGGCTTTTCCTTACGAAGTGAAGTATGAGGCAAAGGAGGGCGCTACCCGTCGTGAAAACTTGGCTGCTTGGATGACCTCGCCGGATAACCGCTATTTTGCCAAGAGCTACGTCAATCGTCTTTGGGGATACCTCTTTGGCATCGGGATAATCGATCCGATTGACGATATTCGGGCTGGCAATCCTCCCACCAATCCCGAGCTGCTGACATATCTCGAAAAGGAATTCATCAAGAGCGGTTTCGACGCCCGCGCCATTTTGACCCTGATTTGCAAATCCCGGACCTATCAGCTCTCCGTTGGCACAAACAAATGGAACGAGGATGACCAAATCAATTTCTCTCATGCTTCAGCCCGCCGCCTTCCTGCCGAAACCTTGCTTGATGCCGTCTATGCCGTTACCGGTTCCAAGTCCAAGTTCCCAGGAGTGCCTCAAGGTACCAGAGCCGCATCCTTGCCGGATTCTGGTATCAAATTGCCGGATGGTTTCCTTGGTACCTTTGGGCGCCCCCCTCGTGAAAGCGCTTGTGAATGTGAGCGAGCCAGTGGCTTGCAACTGGGTCCCATCATGGCTCTTATAAGCGGGCCCACGGTGAACGATGCAATTTCCGACCCATCCAACGCCATCGCGAAGCTCGCCAACGATGTAAAGGATGACCGCAAACTGATCAATGAGCTCTTTCTTCGTATTCTGAACCGCCCGGCCACCGATAAGGAAATTGCCGCTAGTATTGCTTTGCTTGGCGATGAAATCGATGGCGATCACCTAGTGCTCGAGAAAGAGATGGAAGAAGCCCAGAAAGGAGTGAAGGCGGAACTTGAGGCCAAGGAAAAGGCGAGACAGGATGCCATAGCGAAGGCGGAAGGAGAGCTCAAGGCTTACCAGGAAAAAATGGCCCCCATCGTCAAGAAGGCCACCGATGAGCGTAACCTGCGAATCAAGAAAGCGGATGAGGCTCTCAAAGCTTTCGACAAGGATCTTCCAGCCAAGGTCGTCGCTTGGGAAAAGGATTATCATGCCGGTAAATCAAATTGGAAGGATTTGGACATGAGCAACGTATCCTCCGCTATTCCGGGTATAAAGTTTGAGAAACAGGAGGACGGCTCTGTCTTCGTCGGCGGCAAGAATGGCAAGGGTAGCTATGTCGTAAATACAAACACTGATCTCTCCAACATTACTGGTATACGCGTTGAGGCCATTAAGGATAACCGCTTACCCAAGCAAGGACCCGGGCGTGCGCCCAATGATGGAAATTTTGTGCTCAGTGAGATCGAAGCTACGGCAGATCCTCTACAAGACTTGAACACATGGGAAAAGGGTGGACAGTGGATCTTCGATCAGGAGGCTAAGATCAAGGAGTGGACGGCTACTCATGGAGCCAAGACTGCATTTGCCAATGGTGGCCTAAACATAACAAGTGAATCGGTTCAAGAGGTTCTTACGATCGGGGAGTTTCATCATGCGGGCCCCTTCGTTAACGTTGGCTTTGACCAGAAGGTTGGTCCCGAGGGGCTGGATTCCTTTGATGCCAAGAATAAGTTCAGTCATGGCAACAAGGAGATTGCCTGGGTCCGCAAGCCCGAATGGAAGAACGGTCAACTTTATGACACGGTATTCTCCGCCGTGAATGCGGCTAACTACCTGCATAAGGTCATTACCGTGGACAAACCGAGAGATCTTCCTATCAGCCTAGGCAGCGACGACGGCATCAAAGTGTTTCTCAATGGCAAGCAAATCCTCGCTAACAACATTGGGCGTGGAGCTGCCGCCGATCAGGAAAAGGTGACTCTCAACCTGCGCAAGGGAGATAATTACTTACTACTTAAGATTCACAACCAGTCAGGCCCTTCCGGTTTCTATTTCCGAGCCGATGCCAAGTCCAAGTTGCTCCCAGCCATCCTCGCTGATTCCAAGGTCGTTAAGGGATCCGTTGCAGTCGAGGTGTTGGCCAAGGCCGGCACGGACAGCAAGGCCAAGGTTTTTTGGAAGACAAAGAGCAAAAACAACTATGAGGCCAAGCGTTCCTCCCCGGAAGTCTTCATTGCCAAGTCAGCTGAATGGAAGCCTTATCGCTTCGATTTTGTTTCCATTGAGGACATCACTGGCCTCCGATTTCGACCTGGAGGTGAGATGGTGGTTAAGTCCATAAAGGTCTATCGTAACGAAGCACCTGTTAAACTCGCTTTCCAGAAGGCGCTCTCCACTTTTAATCAAGGAGGCTATCCGGTGGCTACCGCCATAGACGGAAAGGTGGCTGCCAATAATAATGGATGGGCGATTGCTCCGCAGATGGGAAAGACTCATTACGCTTCTTTTGAGACAAAGCAAAATCTTGCTTTCAAAGGAGGTGCCGAACTCAAGATCACTCTCAAACAGGAGTTTCAAAGTGGTCAGCATTCACTCGGTCGTTTTCGCCTTGCTGTTACCGACGCACCCCGCCCCGTCACTTTTGGCACACCCTCGGCGGCAAAGGCCATTTTGGCTATTGCCGCAGATAAGCGCAACGATGCCCAGAAAAAACAGTTGCTGGAGTTCTTCAAGAAAGGAAACAGTGTAAGAGCGAACTTGGACAAGGCTCTGACTGAAGCACGCAAGCCTTTGCCCGAGGATCCTAAGATCAAGGGGTTTCAAACCCAAATCGACTTGGCCAAAAAGCCTGTTCCCGTTTCAAACCGCATCGCTCGTCTACGGCGTGCCATCGACTTGAGCAAAGGCCAATTGGNCAAGAAACGACTCATTGGTGCCCAAGACATTGCGTGGGCCCTAATCAATACGCCAGCCTTCCTCTTCAATCGTTGATATTGACCTCTCGCGGATGAGCGCTACTTTTAATTCTAACACATTGCATGCAGTATTAAACGGAGAATAGCACTATGATCGGTATACCAGGAGACCTTGGAAGAGACCTTTGTGACTCACATTTGCGAATGAGTCGCCGTGACGTTCTGCGCGTGGGCGGATCCAGCATGTTGGGGCTGACCTTAGGCTCCATGTTGCAACTTCGCGCTGAAAACAAGACTGCACATGTGGGCGGCGCCGGTTGGGGCAAGGCCAAGAGCGTGATAATGATTTATTTGCAGGGTGGACCCAGTCACATTGACCTGTGGGATCCCAAGCCTGATGCTCCTGACAACGTACGCAGTATATTTAAGCCCATCCCCACGAAGATTCCCGGAGTCAATTTCACTGAACTTTTGCCCAAGCTTTCCCAAGTGAACGATAAGTTCACCATGATGCGGGCTGTAAGCTATACGCCCAAGGGGTTGTTCAACCACACCGCAGCGATTTATCAAATGATGACTGGCTACACCACGGACAAGGTTAGCCCTTCCGGTCAACTTGAGCCACCTAGTCCCAAGGATTTCCCGAATTTTGGTTCTAATATCATACGATTGAAACCACCAACCGAACCCATGCTTCCATTCGTCATGCTTCCTCGTCCCTTGCAGGAAAGCGGCGTGGTAGGCAAGGGGGGAGCCGCCGGTTTCCTCGGCAAGGCCTATGACCCATACACCTTGTATCCAACGGGAGACGACATGGACATGAACAAGATGGCCCGGATCAAGGTCGACGATCTCGAGATGCGCCCCGATATGTTTGGTGTTCGCTTGCATCGTCGGGCCCGCCTGCGCAATGCCATTAAGGATGCCATGCCTGTCATCGACAAGGCTGTAGCCAACTACAATCTGAATGAGCATTATGACCGGGCCTTGAGCTTGGTTGCTTCAGGTCGAGCCCGCGAAGCCTTCAACATTGCCCAGGAAACCGAGGCGACCCGGGAATTATATGGTCGCAACACATTCGGTCAAAGTTGCCTCCTCGCCCGCCGCTTGGTGGAGGNNGGNACCCGCGTGGTNGAAGTCATTTGGCCCAAGGTAGCCAATTCAGACAACCATTCCTGGGATGTCCACAAAGGCTTGCCCAAACGCATGAAGGATCAATCTGCTCCGATGTTGGATGCCGGTCTTTCAGGTCTTCTGGCTGATTTGGATGAACGAGGTATTCTGGATGAGACCTTGGTTGTTTGCGTTGGCGAATTCGGCCGTAGCCCGCAGCTCGGTATCAGTACTTCAGGAAATGGCAACAGCGCGGACGGTCGCGATCATTGGCCGTATTGTTACACAGGGGTCATTGCCGGCGCCGGGATCAAGAGAGGCTATGTTCATGGCAAATCGGACAAGACAGCGTCCGCCCCCATTGACAAACCGGTTCATCCCCGGGAGCTTCTTGCCACGATTTACCATTCTTTTGGCATCGATCCGGAGACCATGGTTTACAATCACTTGAATCAGCCTAGAGAATTGGTCAAAGCCCAAGCAGTGACTGAACTTTTCGCCTGAGCAAGAGCCTTGGGAGGGCGTTCTTGTTTCCTGTCAAACGAATCATGAGATGACTGGTTGCCTCGCAACCATCACTGCTTGTTGCAACCTCCGTTTCTGCCTTTGCTTCCCTATAATAATTTGTATGCAAAAATTTTGTCAGGTTTAGCATCTTCGTTCGTTCTATAATGTGTACTGAAACATTCCAATTATGACGGAAAACGACATAGTTACCATTTTGCTTCGTGAACGCGTGAAGCTTTCCGCTTATGCATGGTCCATTGTCAGGGACACTCACGTAGTGGAGGATCTTATTCAGGAAGTCATCGTGAAAGCCTTGGCCAACAGGGCTAAAATCAATAACGAGGGGCATTTGCGGGCCTGGGCTCGAACCACTACGCGCAACCAAGCAATAGACTTTCTCCGCAAACACCGTGGCAGGGTGGTGGTTCTGGAGGATGAAACCCTTGAGATGTTGCATGAAAACATGCGATCCCGGGAATCTGCCGGCACTTCGGCCCGCAAGGATGCCTTGCACCTCTGCATCAGCAATCTCCCTGAAAAGTCACGTAATGTCCTGAATCTTCGTTATCAGGAGGGCCTGCGTGGGGCAGCCGTAGCCGATCAATTGAATCGGACGGTGGATGCCATTTACCAGACCCTGTCCCGGCTCCATAGGCAATTACGGAAATGCATCGAGAGTCGTTTGGCCGTGGAGGCGGCGCAGCGCTGAAGACTATTTCGCATGACTGGCTCCATGGATAGCGTTGAAACAGGTTCATCGGAACAAGAATTGTTCGACCTCATTGCACGGTATGAGGATGACGTCCTTGATGCCGCTGAGCTCGCCAAACTAAACGAGTTATTGATCGATTCCCCTCAAGCTCGCGATATCTTCAATGACGNTTGTTTACAAAGCTTGACCATCGGTGAAGCNCTTTCGGTGGATGTTGATACGGTGGAAATTGCCTCNGATAAAATCGCCACCCCCCGACCTTCNGGTCGAGTTCTTTCTTTTCCTCTATGGGTTTATGCGGCAGCAGCTGCCATCATCGCCCTGATCGCAACAACTTATTTCCTCAACCAGCAGGAAACTCCATCCCTAAATCCTCTCGCTGATGGTTCTGGGCGGGAGATCGTTACGGAACCATTGGTGGCTCGCTTGCATTCCAAATCAGGTGCGGTGGAGTTTTTCAACCTGAATGGCTCGGCGATTGGGGGCTTGGAGTCCCTTGCGATGGAACCAGGCATGAAAATTGCCACCCTTGGCCCCGAAAGCTCCACGGCGCTGGTCTATCCCGACGGTACCCGAATTGAGCTCGGTCCGGACACCGCGGCTGCCTTGGCCAAGGTTGGGCGAAAACTTGTATTGCTGGAACATGGCAATCTGCGAGCTAGTGTCCAACAGCAAGCGCCAAACAAGCCTTTTGGCGTGAGGACTCCCCATTTGGAGCTTACCGTAGTGGGAACAGAATTCTTGGTTGATGCCGATGCAGACGATACCATCATCAGAGTGCTTGAGGGGCANGTTCAGGTCGAGCGTCTCTCCGATCAAAGCCAAGTCGATTTAATCGCTGGCCAAGAGGTTGCAGTTGCGTATGCCGGAGAACTCTTGGTTGCCTCGCTGCCCCCCTCTTCTCCCGGATCCCTGGATCCAGGCTCCCCATCATCCACCGCGGATGGAAATGAGCCCACTCCCATCGACTTGACGATCAATAAACGTCCCCCCGTTCAAGGTGTTGTTACACTTGGACGTCCTGCGGTCTTGCGAGGGCGGGCTGTGGATGCCAATGGCCGCCCTTATCCCAATGCCAAGTTTTCGCTCCATGTGAACAAAGACGTCCTGGATGCCTTGGCCGAGACAACTACTGATTCGCAAGGCCGTTTCGAAATTCAAGTAGGGGTTTACGGTGAACTCGTTGCTCGAGTAGGTTCTGCAATTGAGACAAAAGTAGTTGTTGCTTCGGGCCAAGTGTCAGATCTTGGCGATCTCTCCCCCGATACGAAGTAAGGCTTTGCCTCCCTTTGCTTTCGGTAGTCTTGCTTTGACCCGTCTGGTGAGAATTTTCGTTCATTTCCTTTTCTTCTCCGCTTTGACATCTTCTGCGCTTGCCCAAGAGGAGGCAGCCAAGCGTCTTGTTTCCGAGTTGAAAGGAAAGTCCTTTCAGAGAAAAGGCGAGGTGGTGGAGGTCATTCTCAACGATGCGCAGCTCGAAGACGATCATTTGGCTGTCTTGCTCGGTTTTCGCTCATTGACGGACCTTTCCTTGGAGAATACTCGAGTTGGAGACAAGGGCATGGCTCACTTGGCAAAGCTACTTCAATTGGAATGGCTCAATCTTTATCGGACTTGGGTAGGAGACGAGGGAGCCCGTCATTTGGCGAAATCCCAATCTCTTCGCATGTTGCCCATCGGAGAAACAAATTTAACAGATGCTGGATTGGTTCATATCGGAGCTATGAACCAACTGACTTACTTGGGCTTGCGTGGCAACAAGATCACCGATGCCGGTCTATTGCATTTAGCCAAACTGCAGAATTTGGAAGGTTTGCACCTGGGGGAGACCCAGATTACCGACAAGGGCCTGCTGCAATTGCCTGTTTTGACAAAATTGGAAAAACTCTGGCTCCACGATCTGCCGATTACCGATGCATCCATTGATGCCTTGTCCAAGATGGAGTCACTTCGCGAATTGTATCTCGATGGAACGATGTTATCCGCTAAGGGTGTGAAGCGTCTGAAGGTTGCGCTTCCGAAATGCCGTTTGTTCCACGAAGCATTTGCCAATTGAACCTTTTGTTAAAATCCTAGAGCTTGGGCTTTTCGGAATCACCCTCATCCAATTAATCCCATGATTTTCAAGACTCTCATGATCGTTGCGACCTTGACTGCTTTATCCGCTGCAACTGCTGCCGAATCCATTTGGGTATATCTCGGCTCTTATGCCAGTTCGGAGGATCGCGGAATCACCTTGTGCAAACTCGATCGCGCGAATGGAAAACTGGAGAAGGTCAAGGTGTTCGGAGGACATCGCAACCCTGCTTTTCTGGCTGTCCATCCGTCCAATAAGTTCCTCTATGCATCCAATGAAATCCGAGATTTCAAGGGAGGGAATGCCGGCGCAATCACCTCCTTTTCCATAGATGCCAAAACAGGTGGTATCAAGCAACTGAATCAAGTGTCCTCCAAAGGAGCTGGACCATGCCATATCACCATTGATGCAGACGGCAAGACCTTGTTGGTGGCCAACTATGGCGGCGGCAGCGTGGCATCCTATCGTATTGGCGATGAGGGTGACTTGAGCGAAGCCGTTTCCTTCATTCAGCACAAGGGATCGAGCGTCAACGAACGTCGCCAAAAGGGACCGCACGCTCACTCCATCAATTTAGATCCGACCAATAACCGCGCCTATGCGGCTGACCTTGGCCTCGACAAGGTGTTGGTCTACAAATTGAGCAAGAAAGGAAAACTGAAGCCGAACGATCCTCCTTTCGCCAAGACCGAGGCCGGCGGCGGACCACGTCACTTGAATTTTCATCCGACCGGCAAGTTCGCCTACGTGAACTTGGAGATGACCTCCAAGGTNACTGCTTTTGTACATGATGTTAAAACTGGAGCGCTCGAAGCCATCCAGACGATTTCGACCTTGCCCAAGGATTTCTCGGGCCACAACTCGACAGCCGAGATTCGGATCCATCCCAGCGGCAAGTTTGTCTACTGCTCCAACCGCGGTCACGACAGCATAGCGGTATTCGCCATCGATCAGGAGACTGGCAAGCTGACTTTGGTAGAGCAGGAACCTTCTGGAGGCAAGACACCCCGTAATTTCTGCATCGATCCGTCGGGTGCCTTTCTTCTCGCGGCCAACCAGAGCACCAACAACGTGGCGGTTTTCCGTGTGGATGCCAAGACAGGTGCTCTCACCCCCGCGGGAAGCTCGATCGAGAGTGTTAAGCCGGTTTGCGTACGCTTCCTCGAAATCAAATAAAAAAGACGGCCGCCCGAGAGCGACCGTCTTTGGAAAATATTGAATTTGGTTTGCTCTTAGAAACGGATCGTTATGGAGCCCATTAATTGCTCTCGGTCGCCGAAACCAGCTTCAATGGCAAAGTCAGCTTGCTCGTCTAATTCAATCGACCCACCGACTAGGAAATTCCATTCGTTTTTCTGTTCCAAAAGAACATCCCAGTTGACTGGAATTCCCCCCATCACGGTTGAGCCAATTTGATTTTCCTCCACATCTTGGTGCATGCCGCCAATCCAGAGAGAGCCCATCATGCCTCCTGCTTCTACGTTTATGCCGATTCGAGGAGAGACGGTGACGGTGTCAATTTCAGATATGCTACCATCGAGTTTAGCTCGAGTGAAGTTAATGTCCAAGGTGCCCCAGAATTTATCCATCTCGCCCGCTAACACTACCCCTGCTCCATAAACGTCGCCCTCATAATCAAAGGGGAAACCATTGGCCTCAATACCAACCGCCAGTGGGTCTAGCACGGCTTGGTGGCCAGCCATGATTGCAGCGAGGGTCCCCCAAGGGCTTTTGTCCATCGAGACCCCACTGACAGTGCTTTTGCCGTCCACTGTTCCAAGCACTCCATAGACGTTTAGGAACGGCAGCACCCATGCATCCAGACGAACACTCTTGTTGTCGATATCACTCGCGACGTTGGTTGCGGTGGCAGTTGTGTCATAAAGTGGAGCGCCAGGGATGAGCCCCGAGATATCAATGTTTTTTAACTTGATGCTGTTTACGTTCATGTCCTGTTCCTGACCATAAACGGTAACACCAATCCCAAACGGAAGCGGCAGATCGGCGTCACCCGCCATTTCCTTGTTGATTGGCAGGAAATCTGACCAGCGACCTTCTTCAGTTGCGGCGGGTTCGGCAGGAGCTGCAGGAGCCGACTCTTCTTGGGCACATAACGTTCCGATGAAAGATCCTACAATGAGACAAAAGCGTAAGTTTTTCATGATTGATTTTGACCTATTAGTTTTGGGTACCGAAAATCTTTTGTGTGCGCATGGCAAGTCGAAATCCAAACCACCAAGTGAGCAATCCAAGTAGAAGTCCACTGATGGCATCCCACAAGAAGTGTTGCTTGGTGGTGAGTGTGCTTATTGTGAGCGAGGCCCACAGAACCCACATTGTGAACATCCTTAAATGGAGGCCGCGTGCTTTCCACCATCTCGATATCGCCATGGCGGCCAGGAAGGTTTGGGTAACGTGCAGACTGGGCCATGCATTGTAGGGGCGGTCCAACCAGTGGAACCATCCGTAAAGCGGGGCGGTCCAACTGGTCGCCATTTGTTCTTGGACGTCGGGATGGAACCGCAGACGGATTTCAGCTGGGCAAAAGAGGAAGGCAAGATAGGCAAGCCAACTCGACAAGGCGATGAATTGCACCGCGATCAGCAATTCTCGTCGACCGGCATCGTTCCTTGGAGCGCTAAAGGGGAGGGCGACGTAGAAAGCGAATATGGTGTAGTACACCAAGATGCTCCAGTCGATGAAGGGTATGGTGTGGTCTAGATAGGCTCCGTCGGCGAGAATGAAAAGGGTCTTGGGATCCCAAACCGTGACTTGGCGGTATGACGCGATCCAATTAGTCAGCAGGTACGGGCACAAGAGAAGCAACATGCCGAGCACAGTCCACCATGCAAAGAGCGAGCCATCGCCTTGGTTTCGTATTTTCCACAAGGGGGTCCATATTCGCCAAATCCTGAGGTCTGCTTCGCCAGTCAATTTTTCTGCGTCGCTTGGTTGGCTTTGTTCCTTTGCGGGCATAGCGGTGATTAACTTCGTAATGAGGGTCTGCTTGGCAAACACCAAATATCAAGAGCCTGCCTGAACACTCATGAAGTAAACCCTTGTCGACAGATGGGGCGAACGAATCGACGATAGCCAAAGAGTCCGATGGAAGTATGACGAGAATCGGTTGTGGCGGGCCAAGGGCCGCCATGGTGTGTGGAAGGCGAGGGGACGACGCCAGGCGGAAATCCATTCCATAGGATGCGACCCGCTTTGCCTTCGAGAATGGGCAGGAGTTGCGCGACGAGAGCGTTGTCGCCTTGCCCCGCATGCAAACTGGCGGTCAAGTTTCCTTCTAAGCTTTGCCCAAGTTGAGTCAGTTCTCGCGCGCTCTTTGCCTTGAGGACGAGGGATCCTGGTCCGAAGGCTTCGGTTCGAAGATTTGGGTTGTTGAGGAAGCAGGAGGCATTCGCTATGAAAAGTTGGCAAACCGCTTCGTCTCTTGACCTGTCCGGCGTGGCATCCGAGATGGAGACAAGCTTCGCATGTCCCTTAAGCGAATCCATGCTGGCCTCGAAATTATCACGTATCTCGGAATTCAGCATGGCGATGGGTTGGCTCACTTTGACGTTAGCATAGGCCGCTGCGAGCAAAGAGTCTAGCTCTGGGCTTTCAATTGCCGCCAATATGCCGGGCTTGGTGCACATCTGACCTGCGAACAAGGAGACGGCAGCGACATATCCCCTGGCGATATCTTCGCCACGCTCACGCAATGCCCCCGGCAATATGAAGAGTGGATTTAGGCTTCCCATTTCCGCATGGAACGGGATGGGCTCGAGGCGTCCAGCCGCAAGCGCGGCCAATGCTTTTCCTCCATTGAGCGAACCGGTGAAAGCAACGGCCTTGGTCCGGGGATGTTCAACTAATTCTTGAGCAACCCGATGACTCGCCCCGTGAAGAAGTCCAAAAGTGCCCGCTGGCATGTTCGTTGCATGGGCGGCCTCGTTAATCAAGGCCCCTAGTTTCTCACAAGTGGCGGGATGACCGGGGTGAGACTTTACAATAACGGGACATCCCACTGCGAGAGCTGACATTGTGTCTGTGCCAACGACGGAAATGGCCAGGGGGAAATTGCAGGCCCCGATTACTACGATTGGTCCAATTGGTATATTCTGGCTACGCAAAGCTGGCTTGGGAAGGGGTTGCCGGTTGGGTTCGGCTTTGTCTTCACGAGTTTCAAGCCATTCTTCGGAGCGAGCCAAGTCGGCGAATAACCTTGTTTGCTCCGCCGTGCGTTGAAGTTCCATCTGGAGCCTGTGAACTCCCAGAGAGGTTTCATTATCGGTGATCCGGATGATTTCCTCGGCATCTCGTTCCAGCCCATCGGCAATGGCTTCCAAAAACCTCGCCCGGTCTTTGCCGGACAATTTGCGATAAACTGGAAACGCATCTTCCGCTGAGCGCAGGGCAGAGTCGACCTGCTCTGTCGATGCGTCGGGGAAGGATTGGCTCACCACTTGCGAGGCACCTTGCAATTACAGGTACATGCTCTCGTAGATGTCGGCGATTTTCTTTATGGCCAAGCCAAATGCAGCAGTGCGGAGGTCTTCGATCTTGTCGTTGGAGGCATGTAGTTCACGGATTTCGCCATAAGCCTCACGCATGGTGTCATCTAAGCCGGAGCGAACCAAGGTGAGTTCGCTTGGCCCCTCCATCAAACTGTCCCGGGCAGCGCCTTTCACTGGTTTGCCGAGAGTTTCCTCCAAGACGTCGATGATGGCTTGGCCCTGCGCCTCCTCGTAGCGTCGGTCCAGACGGCCGAACCGAACGTGCGAAAGATTCTTGAGCCATTCGAAATAGGAAACCGTCACTCCACCCGCATTGAGGAATGCATCCGGTATTATGGTGACCCCTTTTCCCCGCAGTATCTTGTCCGCATCAAAGGTTACCGGGCCATTGGCAGCCTCGGCGATGACCTTGGTTTGAATTCGTGGCGCATTTTCGCGGTGAATCACCCCTTCCATCGCGGCGGGTATCAAAATATCACAGTCCTTTTCCAGAACCGCGGTTCCATCCTCAAAATACTGAGCTTCCGGAAAGTCTTTCACTCCACCAGTCTCCGCTTTGTGGGCGGCGACCGCCTCCACGTCGAGTCCATCGTCATTTACGATGGCTCCATCCCGCTCGAGAATGGCTGTGATTTTCGCGCCGTCTTCTTCCTGCAGAAACTTGGCCGCGTGATAGCCGACGTTGCCGAGACCCTGCATGATGACGGTTTTTCCTTCGAGAGTTCCATCGATGCCAGCCGCCTTGAGATCGTCGGGATGGCGAAAGAATTCTCGCAACCCGTACTGCACGCCGCGACCTGTCGCTTCCGTTCGGCCCTTTATTCCGCCGAAGTGCACGGGTTTGCCCGTTACGCAACCACGTGCGTTAATGTCGGTTGGGTGCAGCTTCTGGTACTCATCCGCGATCCATGCCATCATTTCTTGTCCCGTTCCCATGTCCGGTGCGGGTACATTGAGTCCCGGTCCTATGAAACCACGTTTGTCGAGTTCCTGGGCGAAACGGCGTGTGATGTGCTCGAGCTCGTCTTCGCTGTATTTCTTTGGATCGATCTTGAGGGCACCCTTGGATCCACCATAGGGAACGTTCACTATGGCGCACTTGTAAGTCATGAGGGCCGCCAAGGCTTCGACTTCCTGTTGATCCGCGAAGGTGGCGTAACGGATGCCGCCCTTGACTGGCAATGCGTGCTCGCTATGAGTGGCCCGCCATCCCGTGAACACTTCGTAGCCACCGCGAAGCTCCACCCCGAACTTTACTTCGCAAATGGCATTACAGGTACGAATTTGTTGGGCCAAGCCGTCGGCGAGGTTCAGTGCGCCGGCGGCTCGGTCAAAGGCCAAGTTGACATTATCTAGAAAGGAAGTTTCTGCGGAAGAGCTCATGTCTGGGTCAAGGGGGTGAAAGGCGGTTGGTCTTTTTCAATGCATGAGAGTAGTGCATAGACCTTCCCCGTCCATGAAAAATTCTCTTTGTCCTTTGTGAATCTGTCTATTGTAAGTAGACCAACAGTTGCTCAACCTGTCTTTGCCTCATGAACAAACGGATATATTCTCTTTTCTTTTTACTTTCTTTCCCTGCCTTCTTGGTGGCGAAGTTGCCAAACGTGGTATTCATTCTGGCAGATGATCTCGGTTACGGTGACGTGGCCTGCTATAATTCGGCGTCGAGGATTCCCACCCCCAACATCGATCGTTTGGCTCGCGAAGGAATGCTTTTCACCGATGCCCATAGCCCCTCCACGGTGTGTACGCCCACACGCTACAGTCTCCTGACGGGCCGCATGGCATTTCGCACGGGCATGCGTGGAGTTTTTACAGGAGCCGGTGGACCCTGCATGATCGAGAAAGAACGACTTACACTTGGTGGCATGTTCCAAGTCAAAGGTTATGTCACGGCGCTCTTCGGAAAGTGGCACGTTGGCATGACTTTTCATGACAAGGCAGGCAAGGCAATTAACCAGAACGGTTTATCGGCTGTTAAACGAATCGATTATTCGCGGCCCATCCCTGATGCCCCGATTCATCGAGGCTTCGATCATTTTTTCGGGACTGTCTGCTGCCCCACCACGGATTGGCTCTATGCCTTCATCGATGGCGATCGCATTCCCGTTCCCCCTACCCATATCGTTGATCGCGGGCCACTCCCGAAGCACCCCTACTCCAGGGACAATCGCCCAGGTATGATCGCTCCGGGCTTTGATTTGGAGGAAGTGGACGTTACTTTCATGAACAAGAGTATCCAGTTCCTGAAAGACCATGCCAAGAAGTCACCGGAGAGACCTTTCTTTCTCCTGCACTCCACTCAAGCCGTGCATCTGCCTTCCTTTCCGGGCGCTGCCTTCAAGGGCAAGACAAAGTCTGGTCCCCATGGCGATTTTATCTTTGAACTGGATTACCTCGTGGGTGAGTTGATGCAAGCGCTCGAGAAAAATGGTTTCGCCGAAAATACCTTGGTGATGTTCTCCAGCGACAACGGTCCGGAAGTGCCGACCGTGATCAATATGCGCAAAACTCACAAGCATGATGGGGCTCGACCTTGGCGAGGTGTCAAGCGAGACAACTGGGAGGGCGGGCATCGCGTCCCCTTCATCGCCCGCTGGCCAGGAAAGGTTAAACCGGGCAGTACATCTAGCCAAACCATTTGTCTGACTGACGTAATGGCCACTTGCGCCGAGATAGTGAAAGCAGAATTGCCCAATGATGCAGCCGAGGACAGTTTTAATTTCCTTCCAGTGTTGCTCGGCGAGCAGAACGAGCAGTCAATTCGTGAGTATACTCTTCACCAGACTATTAGTTTGGCGATGGCCATTCGCAAAGGGCCATGGAAGTACCTCGACCACAAGGGTTCCGGTGGCAGCAACTACAATCGTGACGGCGAATGGGGCCTCAAACAATACGCCCTGCCCGAGAAAGCTCCTGCAGCACCGGGACAACTATACAACCTGGAGACTGATCCCGGAGAAACCGACAATCTTTATTTCAAGCGCCCTGAGATCGTCAACGAACTCAAGGCGAAGCTCGAGGAGTTCAAGAAAAACGGCCGCAGCGCTCTCCGGCGGCGGTGAGGAGAGTTCTTTTCATTTGCCATGGGATCAGATTGAAATCTTTCTCTTGAAGCATGACCTTTCGCATCCTTCTACTGGCAATTGTTTTATCTATTCAACCCAACCTCTTCGCATCACCCCCGGATTTCAAGATCAGACCTGTGCCCGATGGCAAACTGGCTGTTTTCAAGAAGCAATTCAGCCAACACATTACGGTCTTTGGAATCCATCTCTTTGGAACCCCCAACGTTCCACCCGCGAAGTTGCGGCACGCTGCGGTTATATTGGCCGAATATCTTGATAACGACGAGGACGGCGAACCGGATAACCCCGATGTCCTCAAGACAATGATTGAAAGGGATGCCTTCCTTGTCATGACAGAGAACGAAAGGGCTTTGAGCAGGCTGGATCACGATGTTTTCCAGGATGCGGGTTTCCATCATGGTCAAGGACAGTTTGCCACCAAGACGAACCCCGGTCGAGATGAGTTTGATGCTTCGCTGGAGGAGGTTTTGCATCTCATCACGCACGAAGGCTACGCCCACACTTACCCTGCTGTTTTCGGAGAGAAGCCGGGCACTGTATTGGCTAAGTGCTTGGATCGCGCCCGCGGCGGGCATTTTCGACGAGTGCCACGGCGTTATCCCAAAGGAGCCTGGTTCACCTACGACGACCGCAGTTGTGATTATGGCTGCCAGTGCGCCGAGTATTTGTATTGGTCAATCACTTCCGTCCTCGGGGCGCAAGACTCTCCTCGCCGTAGGCGGGACATCTGCCACGAGTGGCGGCTCTTTAACCGCGAACTAGTGGAGGAAGGTGACCCTGAAATCTACAAGTTGATCACGGATCCCAAGTACAAGCTCCCCTCGAAATTGCCGGACGGCAAATATCGCGAATAGTAAATTGCACACAGACAACTTCGCCCTCCCTTGCGGAGGAGCACTTTGTGAAAGGATGCCGCACGAAGTCGGGCGGCAAAATGGGGTAACTAAAGGCTTACCAGTTGTCGCGGCGAGGAGGCCGTTCTTCGCGAGGACGGGCTTCGTTCACCTTTAGGTTCCGACCGCCAAAATCACAACCGTTGAGGGCTTCTATGGCGGAGTTTGCTTGCTCGTTGTCATTCATGGTTACGAAACCAAAGCCCTTTGAACGGCCGGATTCGCGATCCACTATGATNGTAGCTTTTTCAACCGTACCATGTTGGCTGAAAGCATCTGATAGTTCTTGTTCCGAGGCACTCCACGGAAGATTTCCTACGTATATATCCATTGTACTAATCTAACTCTTGTTACTTGAAATGCTCTGACCTTGGTTGAACAGTGACAAATTCATGATGCCTGAGTGGCTTCTTTTGTTATCGGGGTCCCTCCTTGTCAAAGCAATGAAGGGGCGAAGTATACAGGTTCTTCCTCTCAAGGCAAATGCGAAAATGCGTTTCGCTAATCCTTGAAACTCTGATGAATTCATCCAACATGAGTGGATGAAATTTCTCCTCCCCGTTCTTTCGATTTTATTTGGCGCACTTGCCCTTGTCGGAGCCAAAAAGCCAAATGTTCTTTTCATCGCGATTGATGACCAGAATGATTGGATCGGATATCTCGGTGGTCATCCAATGGTCAAAACGCCTCATATCGATAAGTTGGCTGCCCGAGGAACTGCCTTTACCAACGCGCACTGCCAATCTCCTTTATGTAACCCATCGCGAACCAGCTTGATGACGGGGCTGCGCCCGTCCAGTACCGGCATCTATGGACTCGCTCCCTGGTTTCGGACACTTCCCGAGCTCAAGGATCNCGTCACCTTGCCCCAATACCTAAAAAAGCACGGAGGCTACAAGAGCTACTCCACTGGCAAAATTTACCACGGTGGGTATGGGCGCAGAAAAACAGACAATGAATTTGACGTCATCGGGCCTCGGGCGGGGGTTCGTGTTCGTCCGAAGCAAAAGTTGGTAACCACGCCTTTTGGCAACCACCGGCTCGTGGACTGGGGTACTTTTCCTCACAAGGACGAGGACAAGGGAGATTGGCAAGTGGCCTCATGGGCTGTCGAGCAACTTGACGCCAAGCCGAAGGAACCATTCTTTCTTTCCGTTGGTTTCTTTCTCCCGCACGTACCTTGTTACGCCACCCAAAAGTGGTTCGATCTTTATCCGGACGATGACACTGTCCTGCCGGAGATACGCCGCAAGGACAGGGAGGATACCCCGCGCTTTTCCTGGTACCTGCACTGGTATCTTCCCGAGGTGCGCCTGAAGTTTCTGGAGGATGTCAATGAGTGGCGTAACCTAGTGCGATCTTACTTGGCTTCTACCAGTTTCATAGACAGTCAGGTTGGTCGTGTTTTGGCTGCTTTGAAAAGAAACAAATTGGAGAATGACACTATAGTGGTGCTTTGGTCAGATCATGGTTGGCATCTCGGTGAAAAGCTCATCACTGGCAAGAACACTTTGTGGGATGATGGCGCTCGCGTCCCGCTTATCTTCGCAGGACCTGGAATTAAGCCACGTCAACTTTGCGGGAAACCGGCAGAGTTGCTCGATATTTATCCCACGCTGCTCGAACTATGTGGTTTGCCGGCAAATAAGAAGTTGGAAGGGCATAGCCTGGTTCCCCAGCTGAAGAACGCCAAGGCTCCCCGCAAGTGGCCCGCGATCACTACTCACAACCACGACAACCACGGAGTGCGTTCCGAGCATTGGAGTTTCATCCAATACGCCGATGGCACGCAGGAATTGTACGACATGCGCAAGGATCCTCACGAGTGGAATAACCTCGCCAAAAACCCGAAGTACGCCGACGTCATAAAGGAGCATCTAAGCTTTCTTCCCAAGGAAAACCGCAAACCTGCCCCTGGGAGCGCCGCTCGTATTCTTACCCGAGATGAAAAGGGCAAAGTCATTTGGCAGGGCGATGAAATCAAGCCGGGCGACCCGATCCCCGGACTTTGAGTTCAGCGCATTTGGAGATTCACTCGCTCAAGCCCTCTTTCCATAGGTCCGTGCTGAGGTACTTGAGTCCGGAGTCGCAGATGGTCACGGCGATGGTCTTGCCCTTGAAGTCGCCTTGCAAAAGTTGGATTGCAGCGGATACGTTGGCCCCTGACGAATAGCCTGCGAAAATGCCTTCTTCGCTGGCAAGACGCCTCGTCACGTCTGCGACGTCTTTGTCCCGGACAGTCAGGTGTCCGTCAACTTGGTCGCGGTTGAGAAGAACTAGCTCCTTGGCATAGCCTCCCCCTTGGATGACATGGGCGCAGCAACTTATGCATTGTCCTGCCAACTTGGCGGCTCCATCTGGTTCCACTACGAAGCATTGAATGTCAGGATTGTACTCCTTCAAGGCGCGAGCAACGCCTGCGAATCCTCCGCCGGTCCCGACGAAATCACAAAAAGCGTCGATGTTTCCATCGGTTTGGCGAATCCATTCTGGCCCAGTGTGCTGGTAGTGGGCTTCGGCATTTTCCTNCCTATTGAATTGATCCGCTCGAAAGGCGTTATGTTCCTCGGTTAGGCGTGTGGCGGTATCTTCCACGCGCTTCATGTCAGTGGAGGTAATGCCATGCGCTGGTTCATCAAGGTCGACCAAGACCACGGTAGCTCCCATTCCTCGCATCATGGCTGCTCGTTCTGGGGTGTTTCCGCGAGACATTACGGCTATGAACGGATACCCTCTCACGGCGCATATCATGGCTAGGCCGTTCCCAGTGTTTCCGCTAGTTAGCTCCAGCACGGTTTGACCTGGTTTCAAGAGCCCTTTGCTCTCGGCTGAATCAATGATTGCCCTGGAGATCAGATCCTTCTTCGAGCCGCCAGGATTGAGGTATTCGAGCTTGGCGAGAATGCGACCATCCAGATCTGCCGCCAGTCGAGACAGATCGACCACCGGAGCGTAGCCTATGGCTTCGATGACTGATGGGCAGATGCCGGAATCGNCGCAATGGTTTGTTTTTTCTGTCATGACGATTAAATCCCCAAGTCGGTTTTTACTTCGACAAATTTTTCCACCGCGAAATCAAGGTCTTGCAAGGAATGCGCTGCAGATACCTGGACACGGATGCGGGCTTTCCCCTTGGGGACCACAGGATAAGAGAAGCCGATNACATAAACTCCTTTTGCCAGCATGNAGTCCGCGAAGCGGGAAGCGAGGGCTGCGTCGCCCAACATAATTGGTACGATGGCGTGTTCTCCCTCGATGATGGCGAACCTGCTTTCAGTCATTTTCCGCCGGAAGTGGCGAACGTTGCGCTCGAGGCGATCCCGCAAGTCCGTGGTCTTCTCGAGAAGGTTGATGGCAGCGATGGAAGCTGCTACGATGGGAGGGGCCACGCTGTTGGAAAATAGATAGGGGCGGGATCTCTGGCGCAGGAAAGCGATGATTTCGGCCCGTCCGCTGGTGTATCCGCCACTAGCTCCTCCGAGGGCTTTGCCCAAGGTGCCCGTTATGATGTCGATTCGCCCGAGTACTCCCTGGTACTCATGCGTTCCTCGTCCGCGCTCACCCATGAAGCCCACGGCATGAGAGTCATCCACCATCACAAGGGCATTCTGCTGATCGGCAAGGTCGCAAANAGGAGACAAGTCAGCCAGGGTGCCATCCATGGAAAACACGCCATCCGTAACAATCAGCTTGCGGCGCGCGTTAGTGGCCTCCTCCAGTTTTCCCTCGAGGTCCGCTAAGTCGTTGTTCTTGTATCGGAAACGCTGGGCTTTGCAGAGCCGAATGCCGTCAATGATGGAGGCATGGTTGAGCTCGTCTGAAAATACGGCGTCTTCTGGTCCTAGTAGGGTTTCGAACAACCCGCCGTTGGCGTCGAAGCAGGAAGTGTAGAGAATGGTGTCCTCGGTGCCTAGGAACTCGGTCAGTTTGTCTTCTAGCTGCTTGTGGATAGTTTGCGTGCCGCAAATGAAACGCACGCTGGACAGTCCATAACCCCATTGATCTAGAGCAACGCGAGCTGCCTCCACAACCTCGGGGTGATTTGCGAGACCGAGGTAGTTATTGGCGCAAAGATTGAGGACAGTTGATCCATGGCCGACTCCCACGCGGGTAGCCTGAGGTGTCTCGATGACGCGTTCCGCCTTGAGAAGCCCGGCGGCCTTGATTGCTTCAAGCTCCGAGTTGAGGTTCTCTTTCAATTCCTCGGGATACATGGCTACCACTCCAATATTACTTTGCCCGATTGTCCGGAGTTGGCGGTGGCGAAGGCATCCTCGAACTTGTGGAAAGGAAAGCGGTGCGTAATGACGGATGCCACGTCGAGGCCGCTCTGCAACATAACCGTCATCTTGTACCAAGTTTCATACATTTCGCGTCCATAGATGCCTTTTATTGTGAGCATGTTGAATACGACCAAGTTCCAGTCTATGGCCATTTCCTTTTCCGGAATGCCGAGCATGGCTATTTTGCCACCATGACACATATTGGCGAGGAGATCGCGAAAGGCGGTCGGATTTCCACTCATCTCGAGACCGACGTCAAAGCCTTCTTCCATGCCGAGCTCTTTCTGGATATCCTCGAGTGAGGTCTTTGATGCATCCACAGCCCGTGTGACGCCCATTTTTTCAGCCAACTCCAAACGGTAGGGATTCAGGTCCGTGATCACAACGTGACGGGCACCTGCATGTCGCACCACGGCTGCGGCCATTAAACCGATTGGGCCGGCACCTGTGATCAGGACATCTTCACCTAGGACGGGAAATGAGAGTGCGGAGTGCACTGCGTTGCCAAAGGGGTCGAAGATGGAGGCGACGTCCTCGGCGATGTCGGGCCCATGCACCCAGACATTGGTCATNGGAAGGACAATTCGCTCCGCGAAAGCCCCTGGGCGGGTAACTCCGATGCCTGCGGTGTCATTGCAAAGATGTCTCCGGCCTGCCATGCAGTTTCGACATCTTCCGCATACCACATGCCCTTCTCCGCTAACGATTTCTCCTACTNGAAAATCAGTTACTCCGGGGCCCACCTCGATCAATTCGCCGACAAACTCGTGGCCGACCACCAAGGGTACCGGCACGGTCTTGCTGGCCCAGTCGTCCCAATTGTAAATATGTAGGTCGGTGCCACAAATGCCTGCCTTCCTTACTTGTATCAAGACGTCGTCATGACCTAGTTCGGGTTCAGGCACTTGTTCCATCCAAAGCCCTGCGGAATCTCTACTTTTTACCAAAGCCTGCATGCTGTCAGACTTGCAGTCNGCGCGGCTTTGTCAAATTCTTGTGATGNCATATTCATCTTGGGAATCTTACTTTTTGCNCAAAGAGTTTGTTGCCGAGATGGCAGTTAGCCCTTTATGACCATTAACATGAAGCCTTTCCTCATCTTTCTCCTGTCTGGTTTTTCAACTTCTTTTGTATTTGCCGAAAAGGTTGATTTTGCTCGAGAGGTATTGCCTGTTCTCTCCAACAAATGCTTCGTTTGTCATGGTCCGGATACGAAGAAAAAAGATTTGGTTCGACTGGATTCCTTCGAGGGCGCCACACGCGACTTGGGCGGTTATCATGCCATCGACCTGGCTTCGCTCGGGGATAGTGAGATCTTGGTTCGAATTCACGACAAGGAAGATCCCATGCCCCCCGAAAAGGCTGAGAAGAAATTNACTGAACAGGAGCGGGATCTGATATCCCGCTGGATCAAGCAAGGTGGCAAGTACGCAAAGCATTGGGCCTTCGTTAAGCCCGCCAGATCGGAGGCAAAGGGCAATGCGATCGACTATTTCGTGGGGGCCAAACTAAAGGCAGCAGGAAAGGGCTATGCCCCGGAGGCGGAACCTTCTGTTTTGGCTCGAAGAGTCTCTTTGATCCTTACTGGGTTGCCGCCTGAGCCGAAGCGTTTGCAGTCTTTTTTGTCTGATCGCGCAGAGGGTGCCTACGAGCGTTTTGTGGACGAATTGCTTGCCAGTCCGCACTTTGGCGAACACCAGGCCAGGTACTGGCTGGATGCGGTTCGTTATGGAGACACCCATGGTTTGCACCTCGACAACAAGCGCGGCATTTACCCTTACCGTGATTGGGTAGTGAGGGCTTTGAACGAGAACTTGCCTTTGGATCAATTCATTACTTGGCAACTGGCGGGCGATCTTCTCCCTGATTCCACCTTGGAGCAAAAGGTGGCCACGGGATTCGTCCGGATGAATCCCAGTACCGCGGAAGGAGGAGCCATACCTGCCGAGTTTCAGGCCAAGAACAATTTCGATCGAGTGGAGAACATGGGCACTTCGATGTTGGGCCTTTCCTTGATCTGCGCTCGCTGCCACACCCATAAGTACGATCCGGTCTTGCAGACAGAGTACTTTCAACTGCTGGCTTTCTTCAACAGTACGGCGGAGGGGCCAATGGACGGCAATCGGTATGAATATGCTCCCAACGTCAGGGCACCATCCGACCAAAAGGCTTGGAGGGAATGGCAAGCGATGAAGGCGGAGCAAGCCATGATTCTCAAGAAGTTGGGGCCGGGGAAGACACCTGCCTCCAATCCCGATCCCACATATCCCGTTACTAACCTCAGCTATAAATTCTATCATGGGGTTTGGGACAAGATGCCTGACTTTTCCAAGCTCAAGCCCAAGAAGGAAGGTNAACTCCCCTCTGGTCGCTTCGATCTGACCGTGCGTGATCGTGACGATGGCTTTGGCTTTGTCTTCACTGGAGACTTCCTTTGTCCTGTGGACGGTGAGTACGTCTTCACGACAACTTCCGACGATGGCTCTCAGTTGTTCATCGATGGCAAGAAGGTCGTCGACAATGACGGCCTTCATGGCGAGGTGACTCGAGAGGGAAAGGTTTTGCTGAAGGCTGGAAAACGACGCCTGGAAGTGCGTTTTTTTGAAAAGACCGGCGACGAAAGCCTAAAGGTGTCATGGAAGATCCCTTCCAGTTCAGGGGAAGTCATCGGCAAAGCTAACCCGATGTCTGATTTGCAGAAAAAAGCGGCCGACCTAGCTAGCCGAATCACCCAGGCAGAAAAGAAATTTACCACCACCTTGGTGGCCAAGGAATTGCCCAAGCCCCGAGTTACCAAACTTCTGCATCGAGGTGAATACGATCAACCTATGGGCGAAGCCCTTCAGCCAGGGGTGCCTGCGGCCCTGGGCTTTCTTCCCAAGGCTGCTCCTGCCAATAGATTAGGGTTGGCTGAATGGCTGGTTTCTCCTGAGCAACCTTTGATGTCTCGTGTGCTGGTCAACCGCATCTGGCAGCGCACCTTTGGGGAAGGCCTTGTGCGTACGCCGGCTGATTTCGGTCTGCAGGGGGAACACCCCACGCATCCCGAACTTCTCGATTGGCTGGCCGTCGAGCTTCGTGAAAGTGGCTGGAACCTAAAAGGCATGCTTCGGTTCATGGTGACGAGTCGATCATTTAAGCAAAGTTCAGCTCGCCGCGCGGACCTTGCCGATCCGGAAAATCGTCTGCTTGGACGCGGGCCAAGTCACCGCCTTGATGCAGAAGTCCTGCGTGACGTCGGCTTGTGGTCCTCCGGATTGCTCGATCCGTTCATGGGTGGCGAAGGGGTGAAACCATATCAACCTGCCGGAATGTGGAAGGCTCTCATGCATCCAGGCAGCAACACCAAGAACTATGTCGCGGACAAGGGGGATCGCCTGTATCGCCGTAGCCTCTACGTTTACTGGAAGCGAACTAGTCCGCATCCCATGATGACCTTGTTTGATGCTCCCAGCAGGGAATCCAGTTGCGTTCAGCGTTCGCGTACCAGCACACCTACGCAATCCTTGGCTCTTTTCAACGAAACCCAAAGAGTCGAGATGGCTCGCAAACTGGCTGAACGTTTGCTTCAGGAAGCCAAGGGCGATAAGGGCCGCATGGACTTGCTCTTTACCCTGCTTGCTTCTAGAGCTCCCAGCGACGCTGAACGAGCGGCTTGTTCCAAACTCTTGGGAGCCATGCGCGAACGCTANGGCAAGGCAGAGANCGAGGCNATGGCTTTGCTTTCGGTNGGGGATGTGTCCCGNGAACAAGGCTTGCCGGTTGCTGAAGTTGCTTCCTGGACGCAAGTGGCCATTGTCGTTTTGGCCAGTGACGCCGCTTTGCAACTTTACTGAGGTCACCTGGAATTTTAATCATCCAAAAGAATTTGACATGAACGAAGCACTTTATCGCGACCTCGACCTAATGATGACCCGTCGACAACTTTTCGGCAAGGCAGCCCTCGGTCTGGGGACTGCCGCCATGGCTAACCTGCTGGGTCCCGACCTGCTGGCTGCGGGCAACAAGGCCGGCATGCATCATCCGGCTAAAGCCAAGAGAGTGATCTATCTTTTCATGAGCGGTGGACCCAGCCACCATGACCTCTGGGACTACAAGCCGAAGCTGTCGGAGGATTACGGCAAGGACTTGCCCAAACATGTCCGGGACGGACAAAGAATCACTGGCATGACGTCACGACAGAAGACTCTGCCGCTTGCACCCAGCAAGTACAAGTTCACCAAGCACGACAACAACCACAAAGGGGTCTGGGTGAGCGAGTTGCTCCCGCATACCGCCACTGTTACCAAGGAACTGTGTGTCATTAACAGTACTTTCACGGAGGCCATCAACCACGACCCAGCCATTACTTACATTCAAACTGGCAGTCAGGTGCCGGGTAGGCCCAGTCTCGGGGCTTGGCTCAGTTATGGGCTTGGCACTTTGAACGAGGATCTTCCCAGTTACGTCGTGATGCATGCCCGTACCCGTTTTGCGGAGCAGAGCTTGTTCAGTCGCTTGTGGGGCACTGGATTCATGCCATCCGATCACCAGGGCATCTTGCTTCGCAGTCAAGGCGACCCCGTCCTTTACCTCAGCAATCCCAAGGGTGTTTCCTCGGATGACCGCAGAGCGCAATTGGATGCGTTGGCCGCGATTAACAAGAGACATCATGAAAAATTTGCCGACCCGGAGGTGCTCTCCCGAATCAAGCAGCATGAGATGGCCTATCGCATGCAGACTTCCGTGCCTGAATTGATGGACTTGTCAAAGGAACCCGAGGAAGTCTTCGAGTTGTATGGGAATGACGCCCGCACGCCGGGCACTTTCGCAGCTTGTTGCCTGAATGCGAGACGCTTGGCCGAGCGTGGGGTGCGCAATATCCAGATTTTCCACCGTGGTTGGGATGCTCACGGTAACTTGCCGGGTGAACACCAGTCACAATGCAAGGACATCGATCAAGGTTGCGCCGGACTGATCAAGGACTTGAAGCGCCTCAACATGCTCGACGACACCCTCGTTGTTTGGGGTGGGGAATTCGGCCGCACCGCTTATTGCCAAGGCCGGCTCAGTCGCCAAAACTATGGTCGGGATCATCATCCGCGTTGCTTCACCACCTGGATGGCCGGAGGTGGAGTCAAGGCCGGCATTACTTATGGCCAGACCGATGACTACGCTTACAACATCGCCGATGCCGATGGTAACCCCATCAAGCCGACCAAGGACAAGTGGACGCCCGGCACCATGCACATTCACGACCTCAACGCCACCATCCTTCATTTACTTGGAATAGATCATAAGCGGCTGACTTACCGCTACCAAGGTCGTGATTTTCGGCTCACTGACGTGCACGGGCACGTGGTGAAAGAAATTATCGCTTAACTATTGATATGATGAAACTACCCTTTTTCCCGCTTCTCTTGCTGCTCACTTGGGCAGCCTCTCTGCATGGCGAGGATTGGCCCCACTGGCGGGGGCCACTTTTGGATGGCGTGGGCCAAGCCAAAACCTTGCCTGACGAATGGTCCGAAACAAAAAACGTTCTCTGGAAAACCCCTTTGCCTGCGGCGGGTTCATCGACCCCCATCGTGATCAGTGGGAATATCTTGTTGACCGTGGAATTCGAAGGCCAAGTCATGTTGCTATGCTTTGGTGAAGACGGGAAGGAGCGCTGGCGACGCAAGGCGTGTGACTCCAAGGGCAAAGGAAATGGGGAGCGGACCGGTGCCTCGCCTTCCCCTGTTTCCGATGGGCAGAGAGTGATTGTCATGACAGGGACGGGCGAGGTCGTTGCCTTCTCCCTCGAGGGCAAGGAGGTTTGGCGTTTCAACGCCCAAGAACGCTACGGCAAGTTTCGTCTCGGCTTTGGCTTCCACGTTACCCCTGTGCTTCACGAAAGTCGGCTTTACTTGCAACTTATTCATGCCGGAGCTGCCCTGCTGGCTTGCGTGTCTCCGGAAACGGGGAAGGAAATCTGGCGGGTTGATCGCAAGAGCGATGGCGTCGCGGAATGTTTGCATTCCTATGCATCTCCCACCGCTCACCGCCATGGCGACGTCAATGTTGTGGTCACTCATGGCAATGATTATTGCATCGGGCACGATCCGGATACCGGCAAGGAACTTTGGCGTATTGGGGGACTTAATCCAAAGGATCGCTATAATCGCACCCTTCGCTTCGTCGCCTCGCCGGTCGTTCATCAAGGCTTGGTGATTGCTCCCTCAGCCAAGGGTCGCGGCGTGGTAGGCGTGCGATTGGCAAAGGCCAAGGGTCTCATCTTGAAAGGAGGGCAGGGCGAGCTCTGGCGAATCGACAAGGGTACCACCGACGTCACCTCTCCTTTGGTTTATCAAGATATTCTCTATTTGTGCAAAGAGAACGGCACGGTTCTTTGTCTCGATGCTCTTACCGGCGAGCAGCTCTATCAGGAGCGGTTCCACGGCCAAACTTATCGAGGCTCGCCCGTGGCCATGAATGGGCGTGTTCTCTTTACCGCTCGTGATGGAACCTTTACCTTGATGAAGGCGGGTCGAAAATACGAGATTCTTGCAAAGAACAAGCTGAAGGATCAATTTACTGCGTCTCCTGTCATCGTCAACGAACGCTTGTACTTGCGTGGATACAAGAATCTCTATGCCATCGGGCGCAAGTAATCCCTCGGATGTCCTCTTTCTAATTTTCTAGCTCCAGAACCCTTTTCTTCATGAACTTGACCCAAGCTCTATTGGCTAGTGCCTGCCTTTTCTTCACGCTAGTTTCCCATGCTGCCAAGCGGCCCAACGTGGTGTTCCTGATTTCCGAGGATAACTCCGTGCATTACCTTCGCCACTATGGTGCCGAGTTCGGGGCTATGCCGACCGTCGAGAAACTCGCCGCCGAAGGACTGACCTTCAACCATGCCTTTTCGAACGCCCCCGTTTGCTCGGTGGCCCGCTCTACTTTGGCTACCGGTGTGCTGGCCCCACGAGCAGGTTTCCAATATCATCGTAAATCAGCCTTGGCTAATTTGCCCAAGGGCTTGAAGCCATGGACCACTTACCTTCGGGAGGCGGGGTATTTTTGCACCAACAACAGGAAGACGGATTATAACTTCCTCGTCAGCATGAAGGAGGCTTGGGACCAGTCATCCAACAAGGCGACATGGCGGAATCGCCCAGACAAGAAAATGCCATTTTTCCACATGCAGTCATTTGCCCAGTGCCATGAAAGCTCGCTTCATTTCCCTGCCTCATTGATGAAGAACGAAAAGACGAAAACTCCGATTGGGCAGGTCAAACTGCATCCCTACCATCCGGATACGCGTACTTTTCGATATACACATGCTCGTTACTTCGATCGGATGAGCGTGGTTGACCAGTTGATCGGCAAAGTGGTTGCGAACCTGGAGGCAGACGGATTGCTTGAAGACACCTTCATTTTCTATTTTGGTGACCATGGCGGTGTCCTTCCAAGGGGAAAGGGATATGCCTACGAGAGCGGTTTACATATCCCCTTGGTTTTGCGGATTCCCGATAATTTCAAAGACCTCGTTGATCACAAGCGCGGAACTAGAACTAATGGATTCGTCAGTTTCATTGATTTTGGCCCCACTGTCCTTAATTTGGCCGGGGTTGACGTTCCTCCGCAAGTCGACGGCAAGCCGTTTCTCGGCAAGGGAACGAGTGCCCGGGAATTATCGTCTCGAGACGAGGCGTTTGGCTATGCTGACCGTTTTGATGAAAAGTACGATCTAGTTCGTACCTTCCGCAAAGGGAAATGGAAGTACGTCCGCAACTATCAGGGCTTTTATCCGGATGGTCTTCAGAACAACTATCGCTATCGTATGCTGGCATTCGTGGAATGGCGGGATCTCTACAAGGCCGGCAAGCTGAATGCCGATCAAAGTCAGTTCTTCGAGCGCCGTCCCGCTGAACAACTCTTTGATCTCGAGTCCGATCCTCACGAGGTGAAAGACCTTTCCTCTGATCCGCGGCACAAGGACATGCTTGTCAAAATGAGGGTGTCCCTTCGCCAAAAGGTAAAGAGTATCCACGACCTCAGCTTTTATCCGGAAAGTCACATGGCTGCTGAGGCTCTTGGCGATGGCGTTGCCTTTGGGCGNCGCCATGCCAAGGAGATCAATCAGTTGGTGGCAGTGGCGGATTTGTCACTGGTTCCCTTTCTGAAGGCGAGCAAGCCTCTCGCAGATGCACTNTCCTCAGAGAATCCGTGGGAACGCTACTGGGCTTGCATCAGTTGCGCCATGCACGGGGAAGTTGCGAAACCTCTTGTCCCCGCAGCCAAGAAACTACTTCAGGACGAGAACCTCATGGTCCGTGTGCGAGCGGCCGAATTTCTTGGCAGCATCAAGGCCATTAATCCCATGCCTACTTTGGTGAGGGTTTTGAATCAAAGCGAATCCAGCCAAGAGGTGTTGCTTACTTTCAATACCATTGCCTATCTCCGCGACCACATAGGGTATGATTTCGACCTTGCTCCCGTGAAACTCAAGGTCAGGAAAGGTGAGTACACTCGCCGTACTGATTATTTATCAAAAAAAGGCAAGCTATGAGCAAACATAACAAATGGCGTCATTTCAGGAGTCTTTTGCTCTGCGGTATAGCTGCCGTCACCTCTTGCAATCTTCCTTCTACGCTTACCGCTGACGACTCGTTGCGTCTTAGTATTCTCGACCTGCCCAGGTTCAATGGAGAAGAGGCTCAGGTCATCGCCTTGATTCGAACCAAGCGCTTGGAGCAGGCGGAAGCATTGCTTCGAGCCATGACAAAGAGGTATCCCAAGTCTCCCACCGTACAATACAACCTTGCTTGTGTCTTGTCTTTGGGCGGTCGGATTGACGAGTCTTTCGGTTTCCTCACCAAAGCAGTGGAGCTCGGTTTCCGTAAAGTGGATCATCTTAAGCAGGACACTGACTTGATCAATATTCGCAAGGATGCGCGGTTTGCAACCGTACTCAAGGCGGCCGCCGTGCCTATGGATGGCAAGGCTTGGCCTCAATTCGACCAGGCATCCATTTCCGTAGGAGAGAACGGGGCGGTTCAAGTGACGGAGTCGAACGTCGGCTTCAATCAGCGCAACGGTATGTTCATGGCCTTGGTTAGACCTGAAGCGGGGCTGGCGGAAAAGCCGATAATGAAAGAAGATGGCAAGGTGAGTGCACTACTCGCCAAATGGTATGAAGCAGGAACCGCAGCTGGAAATGCAGGGGATCTTTATGACAACCATGATGGTGACCATTCCAACATGAAATTCGAGGCTTATCCTCAGCTCACGCGTATCGAGTTTGGCCCAGCAATTCGTCAACGACAATTGCACAGCGGGCTTCAGCGCCATTTCATCTTTAGTGGCATTACCTTAGGGAATTCGTCCACTGCTCTTACCAAGGGAAAGTATTGGCGCAGCCAAGCCCGTGGCGCTCTTACCCAACCCAACGGCGCCTCTCGCCTAGCACTGCATTACTTGGGCAATCATCTCTATTTCTATCCCGAGCATCGTGACCACGATGTCGGGCACAACGGCAATGGTGGCGGCTACGGTGACGTTTTTCCCGCGAACACGCCCTATTTGGTGGTCAGCCAAGGTTCATCAGGTTCGGATAGAGCCTTCATGGATGCTTTCGCGGCCACCTTGGCTGCTTTTCGCCCCGAGGTGAAGAAGAAGCTCGCGCTCAACGGAATGTTGATTTCCACCATGCAGATGATCTTTCGTCGCAGTAACAGTCATCTGCAGAATGCTAAAGAATATTTCAACGGAAAGGCTCATCCTACCGTGTTTGATTCCAAGCATCTTGACGTGGTCAGGATGATTCGGCGCGCCCATTCCATTGAAATCGATTCCCTGCCTCCTTTTGCGCAGTTCAAGGTGGCCAAGGAAGATCTCCCTGTTCCCAATCGGGACTATTTCGATTTTCGTCCTCATCAACGCTTGTTCGACACGCCTTGCGCAGTGGCTCGAGTCTACAAGACCACGGCGCCTANCTATAGTTTGACCTTGGATGCCCAGAGTAGTCGGGACATTAATGGCAAACCATTGATCTTTCGCTGGGTTGTGCTACGTGGGGACGGTTCCCGCATCGAAATCGAGAAACTCGAAGACAAAGGCAGTGTCGTTGAAGTCAGGGTGCCTTGGCACGATCGCCGTCCCGTTCTCCCTGGTTCGGCCCTTGAATCCAATCGAGTGGACGTCGGGCTATTTGTTGGCAATGGGGATCATTGGTCTGCCCCAGCTATTCTTAGTGTCTATTTCCCAGATAACCAAAAACGAACTTTTGCTGAGGATGGCCGAATTGAATCGATAGACTACTCCATCGATAACTACGTGGATCCTTTTCTCGAAAATTCTCGCAATTGGCGTGATGATTATCGTTATGACGACAAAGGGAATCTTCTGGGCTGGACCCGCTTCAGGAAAGATGAGGCAGACCAGCAATTTTCCGTGGATGGGCACCTTGTGCTGGAAGCAACCAAGGACGGAACGCCCATTCGAACTGTTCCTGTTCGGTATATTCCGAAAAAGATCGAAGGTGACCAAGTGATCATCGAACAATCGCCGCCAAGATAAATTTCCGNCACGAAGCATCTGAGCTGTCGTTCCGAGTTAAAATCGTTCGGGGGAGTAGGGTTTGGTCGAGAGGTGTGGCTTGGAGCCATTGATCATTTCAGTCACCAATTTGCCTGTGCCCGTCGCCATGCTCAAGCCTAGCATATTGTGACCAGTTGCTAGAATGACCTTTTCTCGCCCCGGGCAGGGTCCTATGATCGGGATGCTGTCATAAGTCATTGGCCGCCAGCCATACCATATGTTCTCGATGGGTTCGCAATGAGGTTCACGAAGATAGCCCTCCGCCCCTTTCAGCAATAGGCCGTAGCGTTTTGGATCGAGGCTCTTGTCGTATCCTGCGAACTCCATCGTGGAGCCAAGGCGATACCCTGACTCAAAGGGCGTGGCAGCCACACGTGTTTCGGGGAAAATCACAGGGATTTCTGGGCATGATTTGGGGCGAGGCATGGTAATTGAATAGCCTTTGCCAGGTTCTATCGGCGCTCGCCATCCGAGTTCTTCCGACAATTGCGGAGTCAAGGCACCAGTGGCAATTACCAAGTGATTGCCTTCGAATATGTTTGTTGTGGCACTGACGGTCACCGATCCGTCAGGGTTTTCGAGGATGCCTGTCAAGGCACAGTTTTCGTGGATTTTCACCCCTTTTTGCTCGAGATTTTTTTTCCAAGAAGTCATCAGCAGATCTGATCGCAGGTGAGCATCACCCTCATAGTGCCAACCCCCAGCGAGACCTGGCTTGAGCGCCGGTTCCAAATCCAGCAAGGCATTTCCCTCGTAGCGTGTTGCAGGTTCGTCGAAGTGTTGGCGAAGCAATTGATCGGTGGCGGAATAGGCTTCGAACTTTTCCTTGGAGGCATATGCGTAGAGCAAGCCCTTGTCTTTCCATTCGCACTCCAATTGTTCCTTTTTAATGAGTTGCTGCCATAGTTTCATGGAGGAATTCAGCAGTGGATGGATGCCTCTACCTCCCTCGAGCATGTCTTGCTGGTTGCATCGCCGGGCAAACTTAAGGAACCAACTGGCCAAGCCTAGATCAAANCGAAACTTCACCGAGAAAGGGGAGTGCGACTTAAACATGCCGCGCAATGCTGTGCCGACGGCGCCCGGCTCGGTCAGGGGTAGGGCATGGCTTGGNCAGACATATCCGCAATTGTGCAACGANCAAGCTTGNCCGAANTGATCTTTTTCAAGCAACGTTACCTTGTGTCCTGACTCGACCAGGTAGTAGGCGCATGCTGCTCCAATTACGCCGCCTCCCACGACGATTACGGAGGAATTCTTCATCTTTTGATGCCTGATCGGAAAGGGTCGTCTTCACCGAAGATCAAGGTGGTTTCGCCAGTAACGTGGGCAGATCCCCGAACGGTTGGTATCACCCGATTGCCGTCCACTCGACCGGAAGCCTCGAAGACACTGCCTATTATGCTTTCTTGTCGCCAAGTTTCTCCCTCGGAAACAACGCCGTCTTCCATCAGGCAAGCGAGCTTGGCGCTTGTGCCCGTTCCACAAGGAGATCGATCGTAAGCTCCACCTGGGCAGAGAACAAAGTTTCTTGAGTCTGCTTTGGGATTGTCGGTTGGCGCGAAAAGCTCGATGTGGTCGATTAATCCGCCCTTGGCTCCAGTTATACCCTCACGCTCCAACGCAGCTCGAATCCGCAAGGTGAAGTCGGTCAACTGTTTCGCGTTACGAGACTCGATGTCCTGCCCATGTTCACTCATCAGAAAGAACCAGTTGCCTCCCCATGCGATGTCTCCGGTAACGGGTCCATGGTCTTCCACGTCGACGGTGACGTCCTTTGCATGTCTGTAACTCGGAACGTTTTCCATGCTGACCATTCCGTCACCGAGATATTCGAAGCCAACCACCCCCACCGGAGTATCCAGTTGATGTCTGCCTTTCTCAATGCGCCCTAAATGGGCCAAGGTTACGGCCAAGCCAATTGTGCCATGCCCACACATGTTGAGCACCCCTACGTTGTTGAAGAAAATTATCCCGGCACAGCATTCCTTTTCGGCAGGCTTACAGAGCAGTCCGCCCACCAAGACATCGGAACCGCGTGGTTCAAGAGCCACTGCGGTTCTGAATTCATCGTGTTCCTCCATGAAGATTTTCCGCCTTTCCGCCAATGAGCCATTACCCAGATCGGGACCACCTTTCACTACGATCCGAGTGGGTTCGCCACCGGTATGGGAGTCGACCACCTGCACCTTTGCGTCTTTTGCTTTTGAGGTCATCGTTGCGAGGATCTAAGTGAAAAAGGCAACCAACATGCCGCACCTCTTCTTTTTCGGCAAGATTTATGCAAAGCGGTTTCTTTGTTAAACGAAGGGCTGACTTGCAAATGGTGGCTGACAAACAAAGGGTAAATCTCTAATTCAATTTTTATGCAGAAAAGACGTCATTTCTTGCAAAGCGCCTCCGCTTTCGTGTTCGGCTTTGCCGGATTGCGAAATTTAAGTTCCTGCGCCCAGAACAAAGACAAGCTAATGGTCCCTGGTTACGGCCCTTTGCGCAAAGATCCCCAACGAATTCTGGAATTGCCCAAAGGTTTTTCTTACCAAGTCATCGGGCGCTCCGGTGAAAAAATGGATGATGGCCTTTTTTTGCCGGGAGCTCCTGATGGAATGGCCACCTTTCCGGGGCCTAGTGGGCTCACTCTGCTTGTCCGCAATCATGAAATCAGTCCGGGCGCGGGATCCGGATCGGGCCCATTTGGCAGTCGCAACGCCTTGCTTACGGATGAATTGCGCAGGTCTATGTATGATCCCGGGGTTACAGGGCCTCCTCTCGGCGGCACCACCACCTTGGTCTACGACACCAAGAAACAAAAAAAGGTGAGACAGTTTCTCAGCCTCGCTGGCAGCCTGCGCAATTGCGCGGGTGGGCCCACCCCATGGAACAGTTGGATAACTTGCGAAGAGACCGTGGAGAAGGCAGGCAAGCACTGCGTCCAGGATCATGGCTGGTGTTTTGAGGTGCCAGCCACTGTGCAGCCCGAGCTTGCCGATTCCGTTCCCTTGAAAGCGATGGGACGTTTTAACCACGAGGCCGTGGCGGTGGATCCCAAGACAGGCTATGTTTATGAAACTGAAGATCGCCACGATAGCCTGATCTATCGCTTTCTTCCCGAGGAGCCGGGCAAACTTCTCAAGGGAGGTAAATTGCAGGCCCTCGTGGTNGTCGACAAAAAGAGTTTGGACACTCGTAACTGGGACAAGCAAGCCATTCAAATTGGCGAGAAGCATCGAGTGGAATGGATTGACATGGAGGAAGTGGAATCCCCCAAGGACGATCTTCGCAAGCAAGGTTTTTCGGAAGGAGCCGCTTGTTTCGCCAGAGGAGAAGGCATGTGGTATGCCGAAGGCTCGATTTATTTTGCCTGCACCAATGGTGGTAAAAAGAAGTACGGTCAGGTCTTCAACTTGACCAATGACGAACTGGAGTTATTCGCTGAGCCAAACGACAAGGACATCGTCGACAATTGCGATAACCTTACGGTGGCTCCCTGGGGTGATTTGATCCTATGCGAGGACGGAGGAGGAGAACAATTTCTCGTCGGCATCACCCCGCAAGGCAGGTTTTTCAAGTTGGCCCGCAATGCCGGTGGGAACAGTGAATTCGCCGGAGCTACTTTTTCGCCTGATGGATCCACTCTCTTCGTCAACATTCAGCGTCCGGGCATTACCTTGGCCATCAGAGGGCCCTGGGCCAGCGCGAAGCGAGATAATTGAACTACCGACCCTGTCTTTCTTTTCTTCTTGCTCTCGATCATGACTGTCTTTCTTCGTTTTGCTGCCTTTCTTTTTCTTGTCCTGCCCGTTTTCGGGCAACTTGAACCTGAGCCTAACTCGGTCGACCATGCTGGGATTATCAACGCATGGGGAAAGGATAGTTACGCAAGAGGTGAAGCCATTTATTCCAACCTTTGCGTTAATTGCCACGGTAGCGACGGCAAGCAACCCACTTTGCCTGTTGCCCGGGCCTTTGGTTCTGGCGAGTTGAAGTTTGGTGTCGATCCTTACTCGATGTTCCAGACGCTCACCAAGGGCAATGGCTTGATGGGACCTCAGACCTGGATGACACCGCAGGAACGGTATGACGTCATCCACTACATTCGCGAGAAATTCATGAAGCAGATGCATCCGAAGTACGAAGCCTTGACGCAGAAGTACATGGCGGGTTTGCCAACGGTGAACGCCGTTGTCCCCGTGACCAAGCAAGTCAAACGCGATTTTGGGCCTGCCTTGGCTTCGCAACTCGGGCGTAACGTGTCCAGCGCGCTTACGGTCAAGTTGGGAGACGGCCACAGCATAAGCTACAACTTGCATACCATGGATCAGCTTGCTGTTTGGCAGGGTGGTTTTCTCAAGCTTTCCGATACCCAGCACTACAGGGAGAGAGGGGGAGGTGTTCCCGAGATAGAAGGGAAGCCCATTCCCGGGTTGCAATCTTGGAGTTGGGCTCATGACGAAGGCTTCGCTTATTCCACTGAAGATCTCCTTCCTCGTGGTCCCATGCCTTCCAAGTGGATGGAGTACAGGGGGCATTACCTGCATGGCCAAAAGTTGGTTTTGTCATATTCCGTCAATGGCCGTGACATTCTAGAGATGCCGACCAAGTCGGCAGGGTTCAAAGCCCTCGTGCACACCCTTCGAGTTGCTCCGGGGAAACAGGTCTTGCATCTAAGTGTGGCTCAACTGAAAGGGGAGGGCGCTCGCCAAGGGTTTCTCGATCCGAAGGCTGCCTTGGTGGATTTGCTTTCTTCCAAGAAAGGTTCTTCCGGTCACTTGGCGGTCATGTGTTTTCCGTCGAAAGGCCCGCTCGAACAATTCGTTGCCGCCGCTACATTTGGTGATACCGATGGATTGAACTGGGGTTTTGATGACCAAGGTCGCTTGATCCTTACCATCCCCGCATCCAAGAGGAGCCGCCTCTTTCAAGTCATTCGCTATGCTGCGAAAACGGATGCCCAGTTGCTTTCAATGGCCGGATATCTTGGCCATTTGAATCTAAAGAACGCATTGCCCGACCCAGCCAAGCTCCTTCGGGGAGGCAAGTTGCGCTGGCCTGATGCAATCACCACCGAGGGTTCCTTGGGCAAAGGAGATGCCGCCTATGTTATGGATACCCTTACTTTGCCTGTCAAAAAGCCGGGAAAAGTCTGGCTTCGCACNTCGGCGCTCGCTTTTTTTCCTGACGGGCGCATGGCGGTCTGCACCCACGGCGGGGACGTTTGGATTGTTTCGGGAGTGGACGANTCGCTGACCAACCTGAAGTGGAAGCGATTTGCCGCAGGCATGTACGAACCTTTTGGACTACAGGTGATAGATGGCTTGGTTTACGTTACCTGCAAGGATCGAATTACCCGCCTGCATGACTTCAACGAAGATGGGGAGGCGGATTATTACGAGAGCTTCAGCGCCGACGATGACGTCTCAACTTTTTTTCATGCCTACAATTTCGACCTGCAAAGAGATAGCTCTGGCAACCTATACTATGCCAAGTCGGGGCAATACACTTCCTACGCCTTGCCGGGCTCGGTAATCAAGGTTTCTCCAGACGGCAAGAAACGCGAAGTCCACTGCACTGGTTTTCGCACCCCAAACGGCATGGGNATCCTGCCAAATGGCCGAGTTACCGTGAGTGATAACCAAGGTAGCTGGATGCCGGCTTCCAAGGTGAGCCTATGTAAGCCCGGTGGGTTCTATGGTTACGTTCAGACGCATGTCCAGAAGCAAGGCCTCTGGGCCCCCGACGGCGGCCGGATCGACCATCGAAAGGTCATCCCCCCGAAAACCTTCGACCAACCTATTATCTGGATGCCTCAGGATTTTGACAATTCATCCGGAGGTCAATTGTGGGTCGATGACAAGCGCTGGGGTCCTCTTTCAGGCCGCTTGCTCCATACTAGCTTTGGCAAGGGATGGCTCTACTACATGATGCTCCAGGAAGTGGACGGTCATGACCAGGCCTCGATCGTGCGCCTTAAGATCGACGCCTTGACCGGTATCCATCGGGCCCGGGTGAATCCCAAGGATGGCCAAGTCTACGCTACCGGGCTCAATGGCTGGAATGGTGGCGGACGCAAAGGGCTTTCCCAAGGACACGTTCATCGTTTTCGCTATACCGGGAAACCTGCTCGTTTGCTGACCGATCTAAAGGTGCGGTCCGCTGGCATAGAACTTAGGTTCAATTTCAAACTCGATCCAAAAACTTCCTCCAATCCTAAGAATTACCAACTCAAGCAATGGAATTACAAGTGGGCTGCAAATTACGGCTCCAAGCAATATTCCCTTCGCAATCCCGGCAAAACCGGACAGGACATCGTCAAAATCGACGCCGTGGATCTGCTGGACAACGGACGAGGCGCATTCCTGNGAATTCCGGATATCCAACCAGTCAACCAATTGAAGATGAACCTCGCTTTGCAGGCTGCCGACGGCACCGATTTCAAGGAACTTGTTTACCTCACCATAAACCAAGTGCCCACTCGGTAACCCTGTTGAAAAATTGNCATGAAACTCGCTTTCTTGGCTTGAAACAGGCAGTTTTGTCGTAGAGGATGCCTTTGGTCATCTAAATTGCATGCAAAGACCGGAGGGAAGAAAAAAGCTATGAAAAACCAATTGAACCGTCGCAATTTCCTCAAGGGCGCCGGCGTGGCGATTGCCCTGCCGATGATGGAATCATGGATGCCCTCGGCAATGGCCGCCGGCAAGGGCAAGACAGTCAAGCGCTTCGTCTGTTTGTCGAACAACTATGGCGTCTACCAAAAAGCCTTCTTCCCTTCCACCACTCAAGTTGGAGCTGGTTACGATATGCCTGAGACGCTCAAGTCGCTGGAAAGGCATCGCAAGGAATTCACTGTGTTTTCCAATCTCGACCATGGTTTTACTGGTGGGCACCAAGGCGTTCCCGTTTTCCTGAGCGGTGTACGTCCCATCCTGGCGCACAATTTTCCCGAAGGAAACATTAGCCTCGATCAAAAACTAGCTGAACATCATGGAGCGGCCACCCGTTTCCCATCCATGACTCTCGGAGTGCGCGAGCGCAACCTCCTCAGCTTTACTCGCACTGGGGTGCAAGTGCCGAGCATCGACATGCGGGCCGCTTACCGCGCCATGTTCTTCGAGGACACGCCGCAGAAGAAGATTTCCCAAGCCGAGCGTTTCAAGCGCCAGAACAGTATTTTAGACGTGGTCAGGGACCAAGCGAAGTCTCTCAACGGCGAATTGGCCAAACAGGATCAGCAGAAGCTCGAAGAATATTTTGACTCGGTTCGCACCTTGGAGAAGAAAATCCAGCAACAGGAGCCTTGGCTCGATCGCCCCAAGCCAAAGGCACCTATCGAGGAGCCCAAACCAGGAAACGGTACGGAGGAGCAACTCAAGGCCATGATAGAGATCATTGCCCTCGCTCTTCAGACCGATTCCACTCGTGCCATCACCTGTGTCAGCGGGTTTGCCAATGGAGACTTTGGGCTCAATGGCGGTTATCATGGATTTTCACACCACGGCGAGCGTGATGAGCCCGTAGCCGCACTGAAGAAGATCGAAGGCTTCCAGATTTCCATGATGTCCCACTTGATCGATTTGCTCAAGGCGCAGGAAGATCCCATCAATGGTGGTACTCTGTTTGATCATACCTCAATCCTTTACGGTTGCGGAATGGCTACCGGCACCCACTCCACCAAGAACCTTCCCTTGGTCTTGGCCGGTGGCGGTTACAAGCATGGTGAGCACAAGGTATATCCGGAAGCCGACGGCGAACGCATTCCGGCGGCCAACTTGCTACTTTCGGTTTTGCAGAACTCAGGTCTGGAAATTGACCGTTTCGGACCGAGCACAGGCACCCTCAGGGGCCTCGAGTGGAAGGCATGACGCGATTGCTGACCATCGCTCTTTGGTGGGCGGTCGCGGTTTTTCTGCCGTTTTGCTTGGCCTGCGGAGATGATGAGCTCGATGAACTCAAGCCTTTCCTTAAGCAATACTGCTACGAATGCCATGGTTCCGAGACGCAAAAGAACGACATCCGTTTCGACACACTCGGCACCGACCTTTCCGATAACCGTGCCTTGGAGATTTGGCAGGAAGCGCTGGATCAATTGAATCTCGGCGAGATGCCACCGAAAAAGAAGGAGCAACCACCGAGAGCTGAAGTCGACAAGGTGGTGGATGCTTTGACCGCCCGGCTGAAGATAGCTTATGCGAAACAAAGGAGCACAGGTGGACAGACCGTGCTGCGCAGGCTTAACCGTTATGAATTGCGGAACACCTTTCGCGACTTGCTCTACTTAAAAGGAGCCGAATATAGCCCAGACGCGGCAGGTTCGCGTTTGATAGACAACAATGGCAATGGCAGCGTCGAACGAACGGGCAATGACCCCCTTCGTTTCTTTCCTGAGGACGAAGAGGAGGAAGGATTTTATAATTTGGGCGACAAGTTGGTTATGTCTGACTTTCTCTTGAAGCTAACGCTTGGGGCAGTGGAAGAGGTGCTTGGACAAGCTACTCGTCTTGAGCCGAAGCCCAAGGTCGAAAAAAGGCGTTTCGCGGGCCACTTAATTGAGGGCAAGGGGCAAGGGGAGCATCCTGTCGAGGCGGTTTCCCGCGAATTCAACCCGGGTTTTGACATGATGGCAAAGGGTTATGAGCGCTATGGCCGCGTTTCTCCCACCAATTTGCGGCAAGGAGTAGGGGTTGCCGCTCGTTACCGCATCACGCTCGAAGCGTCAGCCCACAACGGAAAGCATCCCTACGGCGAGATGATTCATTTCGGCCCGGATACCGATTTCCAATTATGCCTCAATATTTCGGACACGGGCAATGGAGGCATTTCGGGCCCGACTTCCACGCCTCTGGCGATCTGGTCGCTTCCAGATGACGGCAAGAAAAGAACCTTTACCCACGAAGTCTGGATGGACAAGAGATGGGCTCCTTGGATTGGTTGGGAGAACGGACCGGACGATCGTGCCTTTCGAGCGGAAAAAATGGTGGAGAAGTTTCTTGCCGATGACTATTTCCCCCGTCCCGACAAGAAAGAGGACAAGACGGGGCATGAGCGTTGGCAATTCAACTTGGCCAAGCTTTTGGTCAAGGATGGCTACAAGGGACCGCACCTTCGAATTTACAGCCTAACGGTTGAACCTTTGCTCGACGCATGGCCGCCACCAAGCCATACCGCCTTGTACGGTTCGGGTAGAGGTGAGGAGAAGGAAATCCGTCAACTCATGACCACCTTCGCCGAGCGTGCTTTTAGGCGACCTGTAACTCCCGAGTTAATCGAGCCCTACGTTCAGCTTGTCCTGAAGCAGAAGGTTGAGCCAGTCGTTGTGCTGCCAGGTGGTATTAAGAACCTGAAATATCGGGCTTACAAAGGTCTGTGGGAGAAGTTGCCGGATTTTGCCAAGTTGGAGCCCTATGACGAGGGCTTACTGCCTAGCGGTCTAATCGATATACGGGTGTCCAAGCAAAAGGAACAATTCGGCATGGTTTTCACGGGCTACCTTGATGTGCCGAAATCGGGGGAATACGTTTTTGAGATCGCCTCGGACGATGGGGGTCGTCTGACGATTGATGGCAAAAAGGTCATTGAGCACGATGGGCTTCACGGCGCCCAGCTTAAAAAAGGCTCTGTCAAGCTCGAGGCCGGCAAGCGTGATATTCTCGTAGAGTATTTTGGCTATGGCCAACCGAACAGCTTCCGTGCTGGCTGGGCAGGTCTGGGCATGGCTCATTCCCAACTTTCGGTGGATAGTCTGCGCAACCCCAGCAATAACAATAGAAAGCCAGCTAACGAAGTGCCCTTGCTGGTGCGAGCCATGCAGGATGGCTATTCTGCTATCTTGTGCTCTCCACAATTTCTTTACCTTCAGGAAAAGCCCGGTCGCCTGGATGCCTATGGGATAGCGTCCCGCCTCAGTTATTTCCTGTGGTCTTCCATGCCCGACGAAGAACTCTTTGCCGCCGCTCGCTCGGGTAAGCTAAACGATCCAAAGGAGCGTAGCCGACAAGTCGAACGCATGCTCAACGATGTCAAGGCAGAGGCATTCGTGCGTCATTTCCCATCGGCTTGGTTGCGACTCGACAAATTGGGTGACATGCCGCCCTCGGGTGGAGATTTGCAATTCTACAAGAACGTAAAGATCGAGCCCATGTTAGCCAAGCAGGTCACGGCTTATTTTGGTGATATCTTGAAGACCAATGGCCGCATCGAACAATTCATCGATTCCGATTACACCTACATGAACCAGAGTTTGGCCAAATGGATTTACCGGCGCGAAGGCATTCGAGGCGAACGTCTGCGCAAGGTGAAGTTGGACGATCCTCGCCGAGGCGGTATCTTCACCCAGCCCGGCTTGATGACAGCCACTGCCAATGGAGTGGATACTTCACCCGTTTTACGAGGCGTGTGGGTATTGGAAAACATTTTGGGCACTCCACCTTCGCCGCCTCCACCTGACGTCGAGCCGTTGCCTACCGATACCCGCGAGGCCAGCACAATAAGAGAGCAACTTGCCTTGCATCGGAAAAACGAAGCTTGCCGCAGTTGTCACGTAAAGATCGACCCCATGGGATTTGCCTTTGAAAACTTTGACGTCGTGGGTCGCTGGCGCGACAGGTACAAGGGAGCCAAGGGCGACACCGACACCTCGTCCACCATGGCAAACGGCGAGAAGATCGCAGACATCGTGGAATTCAAGAAGATGTTGATGAACCGCAAACACTTGATCGTTCGCTGCCTCACAAAAAAAATGCTCATCTACGCGACCGGGCGTCATTTGGAACCCGTCGATCGCGGAGAAATTGATCGCATCACGGCGGAGCTTTCAAAAAAAGAGGATAGGTTGCGCGACCTCATCCACTTGGTCGTTCAGAGCGAAATCTTTCTATCGAAGTAAACCAACGCCTTCATGCTCTCTCGGTAGGAAATCCCTCACAATCCCATGAAACCTGTCTTGCTTCCTCCAATCCTTTCCTTCCTCAGTTTGATTCTACTCTCCGCCATGCAAGTAGTGGCTGCTCCCAAGTTACCCAACTTGATATTCATCATGGTGGACGACATGGGCTACCATGACCTCGGTTGTTACGGCAGCAAAACCATCCTTACTCCCAATATCGATAGGATGGCCAAGGAAGGCATGCGCTTCACCGATTGTTACTCAGGCGATACTGTGTGCGCTTCCGCCCGCAGTACCTTGATGACCGGATACCACAAGGGGCACACCCCTGTGCGCGGCAACTCGGGAGGCGTTCCACTTTTCCCCGAGGACGTTACCATTGCCGAGGTCCTCAAGAAAGCCGGCTATACCACGGGCGGTTTCGGCAAGTGGGGCTTAGGAAACCAGGGCAAGGACGGTGCCGCTGAACGCCAAGGATTCGATCTATTCTACGGTTATTACAACCAGTGGCATGCCCACACCTATTACACCCACCTCTTCCGCAACAGCAAGAAGGTCGAGCTCAACGGGCGCTACACCCACCATGCAATCTACGACGAGACGATCCAGTTCATCAAGGACAACAAGGACGAACCGTTTTTTCTTTATTGCCCATGGACACCGCCGCACGCCGCCTACCAAATCCCCGAGGACGAGCCAGCCTGGCAAATCTACAAGGACAAACCTTGGAAAAGCAAAGACGCCAAGGTGGCGGCCGCAATGGATACCATGATGGATCGTCAGGTCGGCGAGATCACCGCCTTGCTCAAGAAGCTCGGAATCTACGACAACACCTTGATGTTTTTCACCTCTGACAACGGGGCCGCCAAGCGCTTCGATGGCATCCACAACTCCTGCGGCGTCATGCAGGGCCACAAAAGATCTTTGAACGAGGGCGGCATCCGCGTCCCCATGGTCGTCCGTTGGCCGGGCAAGATCAAGCCGGGTTCGGTCAGCGGTCACCCTTGGTATTTTCCAGACGTTATGCCGACTCTTGCGGAGATCGCCGGTGTTTCCAAGGAGGTGCCCAAGGACATTGACGGTATCTCCGTCTTGCCCACCTTGCTTGGCAAGGGAGAGCAAAAGCAGCACGAGTACATGTATTGGCAGTTTGGCGTGCGGGCCGCCCGTTCAGGAAAATGGAAGGGAATAGGGAAGGGTGGTCACATGTACCTTTACGACCTTAGCAAGGACATGGCGGAGAAAAACGACGTCTCCGCCGAGCACCCCGAGATTACGGCCAAGTTCAAGCGTTACATCATCGAAGGTTACCGCGAGCCGCGAAGCCAGAAGGACGACGGAAAGTACACTGGCAAAGAGAAAAAGAAGTGAGTCTGATGATGCCTTGTCCATGAACCTCGTAATCATCCGTCTTTTACCAAGCCTTTTGTTTTTGGCCTGTGTTTGCAATCTTCTCCGCCTAGAAGAATTTTGTCATGGGGAGAAACCGTATCAGCCCAAGCTGACCGATGGTAAAAGTCCGGACTTTCAAGATTTTCCCATGGGCGTGCTTTCCGCCACGGGAAGGTTGCACGACGGGGAAAAGGAAATTGTTGTGCGTGACGTCGGCAAGGGGAGCGTCGCCGAAAGCGGAGGGCTTCAGGTTGGGGACCGAATCCTCTCGATTGGCGGCAAAACGCCAAAAACATTTGACATGTCCACCGACAGTGGGCTCGAGGGACCCCAAGAAATGCTAGGTAAAGCTCTCGAGACGGCTTGCTCCTCACAGTCGAACCTTCTTCTAATTAAAGTGAAGCGTGGCGAGGAACATCTGCCCCTTCAATTAAAGGTGCCACCTTCGCCTGTCTTCGCCTCCACTTTCCCCAAAAAATGCCTCAAGACCCGGAAATACTTCTCTGGTATCGTGGACCATCTCGTAGACGTCCAACTCGACAGCGGCAGTTGGAGACCTGGCGTCGGCGGCGACGCTGACGTTTATATGTCGGCTTTTTGCGCCTTGGCCGTTCTTTCGTCGAGCAATAAGGACCACTTGCCCGCGATCAAGGCGGCGATCGACTTTATTCGCAAGAAGAGCATCACCCAGATTAAGCCGAATAACCCGAAGGTGGGCCCGAAGAGCTGGCAGGCAGCCTCTTCTGCAATCCTTTTGGCCGAATACCAACTGGCAACGGGGGACAAAACCTTTTTCCCCGATCTCCAGAAATGTTGCGACCTGCTTGCCGGTCGGGTCTCAGGGAACGGCAGGATGGGCCATTACTACATGGTGCCTTACGAAGGAACCGGCTTGGTCATTATCAACGTGCAGGCTCACCTTGCTTGGGCTCTTGCCGCCAAGTGTGGCTACAAGGTGAACCGCAAGGCATGGAATCGATCGATGATTGAGATTCGCAAATCGGTTGGCCCCAAGACGGGAGGATTGGGGTATTCCTCGCGGGTTCCAGATTATCCAGACATTCCAGCCCGCACCGGAGCCATGACGATTGCTTTGTCTGTTGCGAACGAGGAATCCGAGCTGACCAAGGGACTTGCGAACTCGCTGATCCGGCACCAGAACCGCATGCGTCATGCCCATTCGATGACCTCGATTGGCTTGATCTTTGGTATGGCCGGCATCAAGTCGGTTGATCCCAAGGCACATGAGGAAGTCATCAGGAAATGGATTCCTTATTTGGAGCTTTGCCGAACCTCGGTTGGAACGGCGGCTTATTTTGGTAGCAAGAGAAACTACGCCGGCGATGCCTATCTTGGTTACCACCCCATTGGCAATGCAACCGTTGCCCTCATGCTTGCCAGCGCCGAATCCAAACTTTTTATCCATGGAGGAACCAAGCTCAATTGGCTTGTTAAACCCTGAAACAAATTCACGAATGAAGAAAATCATAACCCTTGCCTTTTTCCTCCTCCTGATAGGTTCGCTCCATGCCGCGCATGACAAGCCGAACATCATATACATCGTTTCCGATGACCTTGGTTACGGTGACTTGGGTAGCTATGGTCAGAAAGAGGTCAAGACTCCTCGCCTGGACCAAATGGCCAAGGAAGGCCTGCGTTTCACCGATCATTACGCTGGTCATACCGTATGCCGTCCCTCGCGCCTCGTGTTCCTCACGGGCAAGCACACGGGACACACGGCGATTGCGGGCAATAACATGCACGTCTTGCCCAAGGGAACCAAGACCGTGACCTCCCTACTCAAGGAGGCCGGTTACGTAACCGCGGGGATAGGCAAATGGGCCCTCGGCAACGTTGGCACCAGCGGGCACCCCAACAACCAGGGGTTCGATTTCTTCTATGGCTATCTCGATCAAGGCGCCGCCCACGATTATTATCCAGAATTCCTCTTCCGCAACGAGAAGGCCGAGCGTTTGCCTGGCAACGTCAACAGCGGGCAACGGAACGTATCCTCGAAGAAAGTAACCTATGCCCATACACGGATCACGGAGGAGGCACTCGTCTTCATCGAACGTAACAAGGCAAAGCCGTTCTACCTTAACCTAACTTGGACCATTCCTCACACAAACAACGAGGCCGGGCGAGTGGAGAAGGACGGTCAGGAAGTGCCCGACTACGGCATCTACGCGGATCGTGACTGGCCCAATCCCGAGAAGGGTTTCGCCGCCATGGTCACTTTGATGGATGAGGACACCGGCAAGATCATCGACTTGCTCAAGAAATTAGGAATCGAGAAGCGTACCCTGTTGGTCTTTACGTCGGACAACGGGCCGCACCAAGAAGGTGGACACAAGGTGGATTTCTTTAATTCGAACGGCGAGCTGAAGGGCTACAAGAGATCTCTCCACGACGGCGGTATCCGTGTTCCCATGATCGCTTGGTGGCCTGGTACGGTGAAACCGGGCGTCACGGATCTCCCTTCCGCCTTTTGGGACTGGTTGCCCACTGCCTGTGAACTGGGCGGCGCTGAAATACCCACGGACATAGATGGTATTTCATTCGCGCCCACCTTGCTTGGACAAAAGGCAAAGCAGAAGAAGCACGAATACCTCTTTTGGCGCTGGAGCGGGTTCCGCGCAGTCCGCATGGGCCAATGGAAAGGAGTGCAAACAAACAAAGACTTGGCTCTCTATGACTTGGACGAAGATTTGGGCGAGGAAAATGACGTGGCCAAAGACCATCCCAAGTTAGCGGCTCGCATAAAGGAAATTATCGACGAGCTAGAATAAGCTGCCTTCGAGAAACTTTTTGTCTCTCTCCATGGTCTTTTCTTGATCGCTTTCCTCTTCGCCATAATCCTGCTTCCCATGAAACCTTTATTCTCCTTACTTCTTCTCAGTTGTCTTGTCCTTCCGTCTTTTTCCAAGGAGGCCAAGAAATTTTACGTCCCAGTGGAGAAAGACGTCGAGGGCTGGACGATTGAATACGACCCCCAGTTGCTCACCGAGGAGAACAAGGAGTTCAATGAAGAAGTGACCAAGGCATTGGCCAACCACCTGCAACGAATCAAGTATATCTTGCATGAAGACAAAGTGAAGGTGCTGCAGACCTTGCCCATTCGCCTCGACCTGAAACACGAGCTTGGCAACATGCAGTACCATCCTAGTCGTAGGTGGCTAATTGCTAATGGGTATGATCCGAAGTTGGAGAAGCGTGTCCATCTCCCTCGGGCACAGTCCTTGATCAGTCGCGGTACTTGGGCCAAGCATCCTTATGTCATTTTGCACGAACTGGCTCACGCCTATCACGACCAGATTCTGAGCTTCGACAACAAGGAGATCATCAAGGTCTATCAGGCATCCGAGAAAAAGGGACTTTACGAGCGGGTACTTTTGTTTTCTGGGCGCAAGGTCAAACATTACGCCCGAACCAATCACAAGGAATTCTTCGCCGAGATGACCGAGTCCTATCTCGGGGTAAACGACTTCTATCCTTTCGTGCGTGCCGAGCTCAAGGAGCATGACCCCGAAACCTATGCCTTGATGCGCAAGATCTGGGGGCCTATTTGACCGACGGCCCGCTGGATCCTTTTACGGCTTGATCTTCAGGGAGTAGCGATTTCCTGAAGAGGGGCGAAGAAAGATCGGGCCAACCTCCACCACCACTTTGTCTCCTTCTGCCCGGGCTTTTGCACAGGACGGACTTCCCGCTCCTCCGGTAGTTGGATGGTAGGCGCTGGCATATCGGAAATCAGGCTTCTTCCCATTAATCAAAGGATAGCCGAAGGTGACGTTGACTTTGGGGATGCCGGAGCGTGGAATCTTGGAGGTGGCATAGATTTCCACGAACGCGGCATGGGTCGACCAAAAGGTGAAGTCCTTACCCTCGAAGAGCAGTCCTCCCACATCTATTGATTTGCCAGTTTCCTTAACCAGTACGCGGCAATCAAACCAAGTTTTTTCTCCTTCTTTTTTCCCTTTCTCAATGGAGTAGACGTAGCTTCCCTTGCCCCATTTGAATGGTCGCCGCACACTGCAAAAGGAGCCTTCGTACCCAGCGCTTTCACAGAGACCGCCTTTCACTGTGCGCACGTTATCCAAGCTCAAGGGTGTTTTTTTATCCTTGGCCCAACGTGAAAAGATAGCGCCCATCCCTGGATGGACTCGAGTGCGGCTTGTTTTGCTGGCCCATCCATTTACGTTTGTCTGGAGGCCTCCATAGAAGTCGATGCCGTTGATTCGAGCTATGCCTATGGGAGCAACGTAGAGGTTGTAGGTGTCGGGTATGTCTCGGTCGATGGTGACCTCGACCTCAAGCTTCTTGAAGTTGGGGGTTGTTTTCGGGAAGTTCCACCACACGTCTGCCATGTGCCATGGTCGAGGTGGCAGGCGGATGCCCAACTTTGCGGCCATTGCCTCGGGAGAGGGTTGTGCCGGGGATAATTGCTGTGGATCGTCTGCAAGGGTTGAGACGAAGGGTAAGCAAAAAATCAAAAAACGCGTCATTTGATTCTAGGATTACGCATTGCCTTGCGTTGACCAACGACAAAGTTCGCCGCAGACTATTTCTTCGATGGCAGGCAAACGTGACTTGATGGATAAATTGAAAGGCGGCTTGATCGTGTCCTGTCAGGCGCCTCCTTCTCCTTCTCTTGAGTCTCCCGAGGTGCTTGCGTCGATTGCCGAGGCCGTTGTTGCGGGTGGTGCCGTGGCGATTCGGGCGGATGGGCCGGATAATGTCCGGGCAATTCGCGAAAGGACCGAGGTTCCGGTCATAGGTATCTGGAAGCGTTCTCTACCAGATTGCGATATTCATATAACGCCTCGCCTCGAAGATGTTCTCGCAGTTTCCGATGCAGGTGCTGAGATCGTGGCGCTTGACGCCACCGCTCGGCAGCGTCCCGGTAATCAATCTCTGCATGATATCTTCAGCCAAGCGAGGGCAGAAAGTTCCGCTTTGCTAATGGCTGACGTGAGCAATTTTGAGGAAGCAGTCCACGCGGCTGAGTTAGGTTTTGATTTCGTGGCCACCACACTTTCGGGCTACGTAGGTGAGTCCTCCGCTGAAGATAGCGGTCCAGACTTCGACTTAGTTGAGCGGCTTGCCAGTTATTTTGGAGATACCCGGCCGATTGTCGCGGAAGGACGTATATCCACACCCGCTCAAGCCGCCGAGGCTTTGCTGCACGGCGCCCATGCCGTGGTGGTGGGGACGGCCATCACTCGACCGCAAGTTTTGACCCAAGCCTTTTGCGAGGCCATGGGTTAAATGTTGTTAGGAGAGAATTTTTTGGAAGATTGCCCTTTGCGGATTCCTTCAAACGCGCAATCCTCGGTTTTATGAAACGCTTGATCGATTTGCTCCACGTCCAAGTTGCCAACGGTCGAGTCACGCCCGGTCCCAAACTAAAGAATGGCAATGAAAGGATACACCTCATGCAGCGTGTACTTCCTTTCGTTTGGAAAAAAAAGTGATTTTTGTATGATCCTTAACTTGTCATGAGAATTCTACCAAGTTCCTGCTTATCCATCCTTCTTTTCTTGGGATGTCTTGCAACCAGCCAATTCGGGTTCGCTGACAACGTAGGCAAACCTGCCTCCAAGGAACAGTTCCACCTTTATCTTTTGGTTGGGCAGTCGAACATGGCGGGGCGCGGCAAAGTGGAGGCAGAGGACAAGAAGCCTCACCCACGACTTCTCATGCTGGACAAGAGGAACGCATGGGTTCCTGCAGTCGATCCCCTGCACTTTGACAAACCGTTCGCTGGCACCGGGCTAGGCAAAGCTTTCGGCATCCGCTTGGCGGAAAACAATTCGGAGGTGACGGTTGGACTCATTCCGTGCGCCGCAGGAGGTTCACCGATTTCGACTTGGCTGCCGGGTGGGTATCATGGCCAGACCAAGAGTTATCCATGGGACGATGCCATCAAGCGAGCCAAGATCGCCATGAAGGATGGCGTCCTGAAGGGCATTCTTTGGCATCAAGGCGAGTCCGATTCGAAGCCTGGTCTCGCCGAGATTTATGAAAAGAAGTTGCACGACTTGATCTCTCGTTTCCGCAAGGAATTGAATGCTCCGGAGGTCCCATTCATCGCAGGCCAAATGGGGCAGTTCGCGGAGCGTCCATGGAACGATGCCAAGAAGCTCGTTGATGCTGCCCACCGCGCTTTGCCCGACAAGGTGAAGAAAACGGCCTTCATTTCCTCGGATGCCCTCGGCCACAAGGGGGACAAGGTTCATTTCTCGGCGGCTGCATTTCGGGAATTCGGTGACCGTTATGCTGCGACCTACCTAGAGAATTTCGCTCCGTCCAAACAAGTTGCTTCCAAAAAGCAAAAGCGCCCCAACATCCTCTTTGCCATCGCCGACGACTGGAGTTTCGGTCACGCGGGCGCTTATGGTGCCAAATGGATCAAGACACCCGCCTTCGACCGCTTGGCGGAGGAGGGTATACTCTTTACCCGGGCCTACACCCCCAATGCCAAGTGCGCCCCCTGCCGGGCCATTATCTTGACGGGAAGGAACTCCTGGCAACTCGAGCAAGCCGCCAATCACATGAATTTTTTTCCAGCCAAGTTCAAGGGCTACGTCGAGGGCTTGGCCGACAACGGCTATTTCGTGGCTTATACCGGAAAAGGGTGGGGGCCTGGCATAGCACGAAACGCGGAAGGCAAGGGTCGCCAGTTAACCGGGCAATCCTTTTCCAAGCGTAAGGCGAAGCCGCCTGCCCGGGCCATGTCGGGTAACGATTATGCAGGCAATTTCGAGGATTTTCTGAAAGCTGCCCCGGCAGAGAAACCATGGGCTTTTTGGTTTGGTACAAGCGAACCGCATCGGGGATACGAATACGGCATCGGGGTGAAGCGGGGCAAGAAACTGTCCGACATCGATCGTGTGCCCGCCTTTTGGCCAGATACCGAGAAAATCCGAAACGACATGCTTGATTACGCCGTCGAGGTGGAGCACTACGATCACCACCTCGGACGCATTCTCGAGGCCTTGAAAAAAAGTGGCCAAGCGGCGAACACGCTCGTCGTCGCCACTTCCGATCACGGCATGCCTTTTCCCAGGTGCAAGGGACAAGCCTACGATTATTCCAATCACGTGCCCTTGGCCATCCGTTGGCCAGCTGGCATCAAGGGACAGAAACGCATTGTGGAGGATTACGTTAGCTTTGCCGATTTCGCTCCGACCTTCCTGCAGGCAGCTGGAATCGATGCCAAGCAGGCCGGCATGCAAGCCACCACCGGTCGTAGTTTGTTCGATGTCTTTGCCTCGCCTAAGTCAGGGCGTGTCATCGCGGCTCGTGACCATGTTCTGATCGGAAAGGAGCGTCATGACGTGGGCCGGCCGAACAATGGCGGTTATCCCATTCGGGGAATCGTCAAGGGAGAGATCCTCTATCTGCGTAACTTCGAGCCCGACCGGTGGCCCGGGGGCAATCCGGAAACCGGTTACCTCAACTGTGACGGCAGCCCCACCAAGACCTTGCTTCTCGAACAACGCCGAGCAGGTAACCCGAAGTACTGGCGGTTGAATTTCGGCAAGCGGCCCGCTGACGAACTCTATGATCTAAAGAAAGATCCGGACTGTGTGAGCAACTTGGCTGGGACAAAGGCCTTGGAGGCCTTGCAGAAATCACTCCGCGAGCAACTCTTCGCCGAGTTGAAGGCGCAAGGCGATCCACGCATGTTCGGCAAAGCCGCTGTTTTTGATGGCTATCCTTTCATCGGGCCATGGAACAACTATTATGAAAACTATCTCGGTGGCAAAAAAGTCCCTGGAACCGGTTGGGTCAACCGAAGCGATTACGAGCAAAAGCCTCTGGACTGAGTCACGCTTTGCGATGGACGGCTATCCTGTCGAGAACTGGACTCCGCCCGATCAATTGAGCGGCGATCTCAAATCCACTGAATCTCGAGATAGGTTCCAGCAAATTCTAATTCGTTGTTTCTTCCTTTTGGTTTTTTAGGAAGGGATAAGCTCCGAAGAGGCTTGCCGCTGCGAGAAGTAGAAAGAAGATCGCGACTGCGACGAATCCGTCGCGTAGCGAGTCTTCGTGAAGAAGGTGACCTTTTGGTGATGCCGCATAGATGCCCAGTCCCCAAACGAGGATGGGAGCCAACAGGTATTGCACGACATTGACCAAACTGACCAATCTTCCCAAGACCTCTTCCTTGCATTGCCGCTGCAAGGTCGTGTTCGCTAGAATGCCGACCACTTGAGCAAACAAGGCAAATCCCGCGAAACACAACATTGCAAAAGCTAGGGAGTGGCTGAAACTGACTAATATGCAGCTTGTCGCGATACCTAACAATGCGATCGTAGGCATAGTGGGTCGCATTCCGAACCTTTTTAGAAAGAGTGGTAATACCAAGCCACAAAGCATGGCGCCGATCCCGTAGGACATGTCCAATAGACCGAATCCCTCCGATCCTGCGCGCAAGGAATCCCTACTGAATCCGACGAGCAATACGTTCGACATATGGGCGGCATATCCGGGAGCTAATCCGAACAGGGCATAAAAGAATAGGGGTTTGTTTGCCCGGGCATAGCCCACACCTTCCGCGAATTCCTTGAAAAAGCTCCGAAGCCCGACACTACCCTTTGGTTTGCGCGGGCAATCGGGGAACCATCTGCGAATGAAAATCCAACCGAATCCGGCGATGGCAAATCCTGTTGCGGCCACGGAAAACGATCCAATTGCTCCGAGATGCCCGTACAATATTCCCGCCACTCCCGCTCCAAGCAGGTACCCACCCTGCATGAGAGCCGTGTTCAGGCTGTTTGCATGGAGTAGTTCCGCCTTCGACAAATGCTCTCTCAGAAATGCGGGCAAGGTGGTCCAGAACAGTGCGCTCCCCGAAGTCATGAGCACAGCGTAAACATACAAGTGAGTAGGGTGAAATGCACCCCACGCCATCATTACGACGAGGAGAACGTCCAAGGCCAAAACATAGATGGTCGAAAGCAACAAAACCTTGCGGCGATTGCAGCAATCGGCCAGTACCCCGCAAAAAGGAAGTAAAACCAGAGAAGGCATCAGGTAACTGAGAACTAGCCAGGCAGTCGACGTGGCTGACTTTGTTTCATCATACAGGACCCAGTGACTGGCCACGAAATGAAAGCCACCTCCAATCGAGGTAGCCAAGTGAAACAACATAAAGAAGCGATACCCAGTCCGCCTCAACGGATTGTTCTCCGACAACTTCATTCCCAAACAGCAAACATTCCTCGGAGCATCGCTTTCGCTAGCCAACCTGCAAGCTTTCATGCATAAGGAATAAATGTACTTCTTATGGCGTTCACTCGGGCTTGTCGGATGGCTGACTGTCGCTGGAATTACCTTCGCCCAGTCAGCCCCGCCCAATTTTGTTGTGATTTTCGCTGACGACATGGGATACGGCGACGCGGGTTGCTTTGGTTCCAAGGACATTCGGACTCCCCGCATCGACGGCATGGCCAAGGAGGGCATGAGGTTCACAAGTTTTTACGCTCAACCCATCTGCGGGCCCTCCCGGGCGGCCATCATGACAGGTTGTCAACCCATGCGGGTAGCGGAACGGGGGACCGTCAAGAACGTCCACCCCATACTACACGCCAAAGAGATCACCATCGCCGAAGTGTTGAAAACGAAAGATTATGCAACTGCCTGTTTCGGCAAATGGGATTTGGCCAAGCATGCTCAAAGGGGCTTCTTCATCGACCTTTTCCCCACCCGACAGGGCTTTGATTATTTCTTCGGCACCCCGACCAGCAACGATGCCGTGGTCAACCTCTATCGGAATGAAAAACTGATTGAGCCGAAGACCAATATGGCTCCCTTGACCAAGCGCTACACCGACGAGGCGATCGCCTTCATGAAGAAGAACAAAAACAAGCCGTTCTTTGTCTACCTTCCACACACCATGCCGCACACTCGCTTGGACGCCACGGCCCAGTTCAAGGGAAAGAGCAAGCGGGGACTGTACGGCGACGTCATCGAGGAGATAGACTTCAACGTCGGACGAATACTGGATGCGGTTGAGGGGATGGGCCTCTCGAAGAACACTTACGTTCTCTTCACCAGCGACAACGGTCCTTGGCTGATCAAGAACAAGGATCATCAAGATGGCAGTTTGCCCCGCGACCATGGCGGCTCGGCAGGTCCCTTGAGGAGCGGCAAAGTTTCCACCTTCGAGGGCGGTGTGCGTGTGCCCACCGTCCTTTGGGGACCCGGGCGGGTTCCTGCAGGAGTTACCTGCGACAAGATTGCCAGCACATTGGACGTTCTGCCCACCTTCGCGGCCTTGGCCGGGGCTGAGTTGCCCCAGGATCGCGTCATCGACGGTGAAGACGTCGCCCACCTTTTTCATGGTGAATTCGACCAGGCGAATCCGGACAAGGCATTCCACTATTACCTTAGGGTGCACCTGCAGGCCGTCCGACAGGGCAAATGGAAGTTGCATTTGCCACGGCAGAAAATGCAACCCGGCACAGCGCCTTTTCTCGTCAACCGGCACATTGCGCCCGTTGATCGCGTGGGCTTCAAGGATCCTTTCCTCGTCGATTTGGACAAAGACTTGGGCGAGACCACCAACCTTGCCGAACAACATCCGGATATAGTCAAGAAGCTGCTTGGGTTGGCTCAGGACATGCGGAAGGACTTGGGCGATTTCGATCAGGTTGGAGAGAACATGCGCTTCTTCGATTTTATCGGTCAACGACCCTCCAGGCCACCTGTTCCGCAAGTTCGAGATATTTCGAAGCCCAAGAAGCCTAAGCCTGCCGGCAACCAGTAATCCAAGCCTTCCACCTTCTCATTTCATGAAACACCTAATCAAATCCTTCTTTCTTCTTTCATTGGTCGTTAGCTGTACCGCTTTCGCCGCCAAGAAACCAACCAACTTCGTTTTCTTTTTGGTCGATGACATGGGTTGGGCAGACATAGGAGCCAATGGCAGCACTTTTCATGAGACGCCCAACATCGACAAACTGGCTGCCACCGGTATGAAGTTCTCCAATGGGTACGCGGCTTGTCCCGTATGTTCGCCTACCCGGTCCAGCATCATGACGGGACGGCATCCCGTGCGGGTCGACATCACTGACTGGATTCCCGGCCAGTCCAACAACAACCGAAACAAGCTTCTTCATCCGCAGGACCGCAATAACTTGGCTCATGAAGAAGTGACCATTGCCGAGGAACTGAAGGGGCATGGCTACCAGACTTTCTTTGCCGGCAAGTGGCATTTAGGGAGCGAGGGTCACTGGCCCGAGGACCAGGGATTCGACGTCAATGTCGGTGGCCACCACAGAGGGTCACCGCCGGGCGGTTATTATGCCCCTTGGACGAATCCCGCCCTCAAAGCCAAGAAGCCTGGCGAATATCTTACTGAACGCCTGACCGAGGAATCCATCAAGTTCATCGAGAAACGAAACAGCAAGAAACCTTTCCTGCTGTATCTCTCCTATTACAACATTCATACTCCGATCCAACCTTACAAGAAACGCATCGACCACTACAAGGCCAAGGCTGAGAAGACCTTTGAGGGAACTACCCCCGTGAGTAAGGAACACGAAGGCAACACACGCATGCGTCAGGACAATGCGGCCCTCGCATCCATGGTTGCCGCCGTGGACGACAGCGTGGGCTCTTTGCTGGACAAGCTGGACGAGCTCAAGCTAGCCGATGACACGGTGGTCATATTCTTCAGCGACAATGGCGGCCTAAGTACTTTGCGTGGACCAGGACCAGGTTGCAACTCGCCGCTTCGGGCAGGAAAGGGATGGCTTTATGAAGGCGGCGTGCGTGAACCGACAATCATCCGCGCCCCCGGCATTACGAAGCCTGGCAGCAGTTCCGACGAACCTGTCGTCAGCATGGATTTCTTTCCCACCATGCTTCATTTGGCCGGTCTTCCTCTCAAGCCAAAGCTGCACTCTGATGGCCGTAGTCTTATGCCCGAGTTGAAGGGTGGGGCAGGGAAGCCTCGTCCACTCTACTGGCACTATCCTCATTACCATGGATCGACTTGGAAGCCGGGTGCCTCTATTCGCGACGGTGACTGGAAACTGATTGCCTTCTACCACTATGATACAGTCGAGCTATATAATTTGGCAACGGATCCCTCGGAGAAGAAAGACCTGTCCAAGGCAAATCCCGAAAAAACAAAGGAACTGCAAGGCAAGCTCGTTGCTTGGCAAAAGAGAATGAGAGCCAAAATGCCCGTGCCCAACCCGAATTACGATCCGCAGGCTCCCGCAAAAAAGCGCAAGCCGAAGAAGAAATGAAAAACCTCCGACCCTGAGGCCGGAGGCTTCGTAAGGCGAATTGCCTAAAGCTTATTTCTTTTTCGGAGCTTCCACCGTGATGGTTACCTTTTCCGATACCACCGGTGGGTCGTGCGGAATATGGGCGAAGTCGGCGAAGACCAGCTGCAAGGTATGCTTGCCTGGCTTCAGTTCAATCAAGGCCTCGGTTTGCCCTCCGCCGAAGTGCTTCAGCTTGTCGCTGGCGGCCAGAGGCTGGTCCATCGGGGGCAATTTCTCCATGTCGATGAGCAAGTGATGGTGCCCCGTGTTGGCGGGTGACTTGCCTTCCGGCGTTATTATGCCGGCTGGGCAAACGCCCATTCCCTTGAGTCCAAAGATCACTTTGAACTTGGGCTTCACCGTTTTGCCGTCCTTGGGCAAGATGATATAGGTCTTGGCCCCTTTGGGTGATGGCGTGCGAGGCAATTTCTTTGCATCCGGCTTGGCGGTTGCGGCAAAGCAAAAGGCAAGCAGGGACGCGAAGCAAAGGAGGTAGTTAGATAGTTTCATAATAGGATTGGATTGGGTTATCTGGAGATCAGTAGATTGTCTTAATGAAAGATTTCTTGCTGCGGCTCAAGCTGGAAGAACCATCACTTTCCTTCTTTTGTGTGACAAGGCAGTTTGCATTGTACCGTTGCATCCTCGAGATTTCTGGTTTTCGAATCTGTCCGATCTACATGAAACCCTTCACTTTGTCTTCGATCTTCTTGCTTGTCCTGATGGGGAGCTGCCCTGCCAAGCCCAATGTTCTATTCATCATGGCTGATGATCTCGGCTGGATGGACTTGGCCTGCCAGGGGAACAAGTTGGTTGAAACGCCTCATTTGGATCAGATGGCCAAGCAGGGCATGCGTTTTACCGATGCCTATGCAGCGGCCCCCGTTTGTTCCCCCACTCGTTGCGCCGTGCTCACGGGGCAAGCTCCGGCTCGCATCGGTTTGACTACCCACTTGCCCGGCCGCTTTTTCCCTAAAGACGGCCGTCCGCAACCGGCCGAGCTCACACCGCAGCTGAATGGCGAACACGTCACTATTGCCGAGCGTATGAAAGAAGCGGGGTATGCTACCGCTTTTCTGGGCAAGTGGCACATCGCTCCAAGTGTGGCGCGCGGAGGAAAGGTGGCGGAGGATGTTTCTCCCACCGGACAGGGCTTTGACTTGAACGTGGGAGGCACTTCTTACGGTGGTCCGCCAAGCTTTTTTTCCCCTTACCGAAACGCCGAACTGACCGATGGCCCCAAGGGTGAATATTTGCCTGACCGATTGGTTGATGAAACCGTACGGTTCATCCAGGCGAACAAGGGAAAACCATGGATGACTCACCTGTGGTTCTATACCGTGCATTGGCCCATGCAGGCACCGGAGTCATTGCTTGAGAAATACGCTGACCGCAAAGGCCCTGGGCTGAATGACACCCGTTACGGGGCCATGATCGAGGCGATGGACTTAGCTGTCGGGCGCTTGTTGCAGGCACTGGACGAAATGAAATTGGCGGAGGATACCTTGGTCATTTTCACGAGTGACAACGGCGGATTCGCTGGAGTTTCCGATTGTCGCCCCTTGCGGGAGTCCAAGGGACATCTCTATGAGGGTGGCATCCGCGTCCCGCTGATTGTCAAATGGCCAGGCAAGGTGCAGGCTGGCACCATCTCCTCCGCGCCAGTTGTCAGTATGGACTTCTATCCCACTTTCCTAGAACTCGCCGGCTTGAAACCTGATGATAAACCAATTGACGGGGAAAGTATCTTACCGCTTCTGCGACAAACCGGAAAACTCAAGCGCAACGAGATTTTCTTCCATTTCCCCAACTATGCCTGGCATATGGGGAACCGTCTTGGAGGGGCCGTTCGTTCGGCTAACTGGAAATTGATTCGCAACTATGACGATGACTCCCTCGAGTTATATGACATGTCCAAGGACCTAAGTGAAAAAAACAATCTGGCCGCGCAACGCCCTAAGATTGCCGCCCGGTTGAACCGCGGGCTCTCTGAATGGCTCAAGGAAACTAATGCTCCCATGCCGAGACCACCCAAGCCGTTGCCCAAGAAATGAAAACACTTTACCTTCTTCCTCTTCTGTTTGCCTGGTTTTTTTCTGCGTCTCTTTCCGCAGTCGAGATTACCAAGATCAGCGCTTCGGGCGCCCAGCAGGGAAATGACCCTGTACATGCCATTGACACCAATCCAGGCACCCGGTGGTCATCCGAGGGCAAGGGGCAATGGTTGCAGTTGGAATTGGATGGCCCGCTTTCCTTTGCTGAGTTCGAGGCAGGCTTTTCCCGGGGCAACCGGCGGTACGAGTTCTCCTTGGAGACTTCGGCCGACGGAAAGAAATGGCACCAGGTCTTCTCAGGCAAAAGTCATGGCCAAGGCGATGGAATCAAGAAATTCCCGGCTCCCGCGGCAGCAGGACGTTTTCTGCGCATTGTTTCACAAGGCAACAACGAGAATAAATGGGTGAACCTGCATACTTTTCGAATCCAAGGGCTTTCGCTTTCCAAAAAATTGGTCAAGGCTGCGCCTCCCGTTCATAAGGATCCCAGTGGCTTGGAGGTTTCGGTTTGGGCGGAGAACCCGCTGGTGGCAAGTCCGGTGGCGATCAGTTTCGACGAGCAGGGGAGGGCCTACGTCACCCGTGTCCGGCGCCGAAAGATTTCTAGTCTGGATCTTCGCAACCACCGTGCTTGGGTAAAGCACGACCTCTCCATCCGGAGTCTGGAAGACAAGCTCGCTTTTTATCAAAAGGCCATGGGGCCCAACACCTTTCCAGACATCCGCCCTTATTCTCCTCCCGACCGCAATGCCGACGGTAAGCGTGACTGGCGGGACCTGGGGGTGCAAAAGGAAGAGATTTTGCGCATCGAGGATACGGATGGAGATGGCAAGGCGGATAAGATGACGCCGATAGATCAAGACCTTTCTTCCCCAGTGATGGGCATTGCTGCCGGTGTTTTGTGGGCGGAGGGAGCGGCTTATGCGGCCGTTGAGCCCGATATCTGGAAATACGACGATTCCAACGGCGATGGAATTCCCGACAAGCGAACGCTCATCAGTCGGGGATACTCCATCCACATAGGGCAGGGAGGTCACAACGTGTCCGGCCTGACCATGGGCCCTGACGGACGCATCTATTGGTCTGTCGCCGACAAGGGCATCAACGCCACGGGAAAGGACGGCGAGCGCTTCTTTTACCCTGACCGTGGGGCCATCATGCGATGCGAACCCGACGGTTCGCGTCTGGAGGTATTCGCCTTGGGAGTACGCAACGGACAAGAGCCTGTATTCGACGAGTTCGGGAACCTTTTCAGCGTGGATAATGACGGCGACTATCGAGGCGAGCGCGAGCGTTTCATTTACATTGTGGAAGGAGGAATGACCGCATGGCGCCTGCACTGGCAATGGTACGGCTATCAGGACTTCGCCAAAGTGTCCGGTGAGAAACCCTACAACGTTTGGATGGAGGAGGGGCTCTTTCGTCCGCGCTTCCCCGGACAGGCGGCCTTCATTGTGCCGCCTCTTGCGAGTTATTCCAACGGACCCTGTGGGTTCGTATATGATCCGGGAACTGCTCTCAATGAGAAATTCCGCAAATCCTTTTTCCTTGCCCAAGGTAGAAGCATCACGGCGTTCAAGGTGCGCCCCAAAGGCGCTGCCTTCGAGATGTTCGATGAGCAGAGGGTTCCCGGCTGTAGCAGCAATACCGGTCTCACCATTGGTCCTGACGGCGCCCTTTACGTCACGGACTGGATGAACGGGCCGAGCGAACGAGGTAGGGTCTGGAAAATAGATGATCCGCGTACCGCCGACTCCCCGGTGCGCAAAAGGGTTCGTCGAATCTTGGCTGAGGGCATGAAAAAGCGTTCCGTTGAAGAGCTCGCAACGCTGCTTCGCGAAAATGATCTTCGAATCCGCAAGGCCGCTCAGTTTGAGTTGGTTCGTCGAGGTGGAAAAGGGCAGGAGGCATTGCTTGCAGCAAGCGTGCAAACAGAACATCGCCTCGCCCGCCTGCATGGCTTATGGGGTTTAGGTCAGGTGGTCCGCGGGTGGCCTCCTCATGCCAAAGCTAATCCTGATGCGGTCAATTTGCTCTTTGAATTTCTCTCGGATAAGGATGAGGAAGTGCGGGCCCAGGTGGCAAAGGTATTGGGCGAGTCCAAGCATTTGCCTGCCGCCAATGCCCTTATCGAATTACTTGCCGATAACTCTATCCGTGTTCGTTTTCATGCTGCTCTTGCACTTGGTAAACTACAAGTTCCGCAAGCTGTGAAGCCGCTTTTCGCCCTGCTGGCTCAAAACGACGACAAGGATGCTTTTCTTCGCCATGCTGCGGTCATGGGACTAGTGGGCGCAACCACTGCGAATTCGCAACCTCTTGTCGATGCATCGAAATCCAGTGATACCTCCATCCGCCTTGCTGCCATTCTTGCTCTTCGCCGGCACGCTCATCCGGAAATCACCTCTTTTCTTCAGGATGAGGATCTTTATCTCGTTACGGAAGTGGCCCGAGCGATTCACGATGATTTCTCTATTCCCGATGCCCTTCCCGCCTTGGCCGAGGTTTTGGATCGCTCTGACTTGAAAGGGGAGCCGCTTCTACGTCGGGCCATCAATGCCAATTTCCGTGTTGGTCGTCCCGAAGATGCAGCAAGGCTAGCTCGCTATGCTGCCAAAGCGAATGCTCCCGAGAATATGCGTACCACCGCCTTGGCCTGTCTAGCCCTCTGGCCTCAACCTCCCGTCCTCGATGCCGTGGAAGGGCGCTATCGAAAATATCCGCCCCGCGATCCGAAACCAGCTGCCAAGGCATTGTCCAAGGTTGCGGATGAGTTGGTCGGCAGCGCATCGGCCAAGGTGTTGACTGTCTTGGCCCGTGCCATAGAGCGACTCAAGGTAACCGATCTACTCCCTGTTGTTCGCGCTGCCTACGACTCGGACAAGGCAACTGCCTTCCTGCAGGCTCAGCTTCTCGGGACAATGGCAGAGTTGAGCGACCCTGCCTTGGGCGAATATGTGGAGGTTGCCTTGGAATCAAAGGATGCCCGGTTGCGGGCCGCTGCCCAAAAAAGAGCTTGGGCGGCAGGTCTTTCCGGGATCGAGGTCTTTGCCAAGGCACTCGAGTCCGGGGGCCTGCAGGAAAAAAGGTCGGCCCTCCATAACCTCGCTCAATCCGATGATTCTCAGGCGGATGCTTTGCTTGCAGCCCAGTTCGCCAAACTTGATCCTCAGCTCGAATTGGACCTCCTTGAGGCAGCGGGCGAGGCAAGAGGGAAGATTTCTAGAGTCAAAGCCAAGGCAAGGCAAGACGAGCTTGCTGCCAAAGGTGCCTGGGGCTCTTTTTTGCCGACCTTGAGCGGAGGGGATGCGGAGGCTGGCAGAAAGGTCGCTTTTGGTCATCCGGCCGCCCAGTGCATTCGCTGTCACAAGGTGGGCTCGTCAGGTGGTGTCTTGGGGCCCGATCTCTCGAAGGTGTCTGCTCGTTTGAATCCCGAGAAATTACTTGAGTCCTTAGTGAACCCCCAAGCCGAGTTGGCCGAGGGATACGGCCTTCTCGTGGCTACCTTGAAAGACGGGTCAACGGTCACCGGGTCTATAACGGAAGCGACTGCCGAGACCTATGCCTTGCAGTCGCCAGATGGAAAGCAATTCACCCTCCAACGCAATCTTGTCGCTTCGCAAATCCTGACCTCTCCCATGCCACCTGCCGGCGGCATTTTGTCGAAACGCGAAATACGTGACCTGCTCGCCTTTCTCTCCACACTTCGCTAGAGCTTGGTTGTTGAGGCCGGTTTCTTGGCCGCAAAACACAGGTTGTCGAAATAAACATTTCCGGAGGTCTATGCACTTTGAAGAATACGTGCTAACCAAAGAAAAAGAAGTGACCCATTCCCTTTCATAGGTAACAATACCTTTATTCATGGAGGAATTTTACCAAGAAGCAATCAATCGGTTGAGTGTTCTCGATCCTATCGACCACTTTACCTTGGGAATCAACCTGCTCATTCTTCTTTTTTCCAAGCGATTCGCCACGCGTTACGGAAAAATCAAGGACGAAGAGCAGAGTCTGGTTCGCCTGCGAATCTTAAACGTGGGCAACTTCCTGCTTTTTGCCACCTATTTGATCGCGGTTATTTTTGAGCAACATCTGGCGGCTTCCTTTAGCCAGACCTTTTTGGTTATTTTATGCAGTTTCTTGCTCATTCATTTCGTGGAAGCCTTTATTCTCCGCAAATATGGCAAGACCCGCACCATCGATGACTTTTCCCGCACCACCGAGACTCATACTTCCCGTACCTTGGAGCTGGTTTGTTGCGCCATTATTTTCTGTGTGGCTGCCGTCCTCCTCATCAATATTTGGGGTTTTGAGGATTGGTTGCAAACGACCAGTGTAATAGGCTTCATCGCCCTTTTTCTCTTTGCCAGCAAGGAGTACTGGGCCGGCGATTTTCTAAGTGGCATTATCTTGATTAGCCAAGGGAGGCTTGAGCGCGGCGACGTGATACGTATCAGGGACGAGGCCATCGAGGGAGTGGTGCTCCAGATTCGTCCTTTGCAAACCGTGATTCGAGACCTTGTGGACGGACACGACATCATCCTTCCAAATTTCAAATTGCAGAACAGTCGGGTGGATGTCCTTAAAACCGACCTTGCCAGAGGAATTCGAAACCACGTTGATTTCATTATCGGTTACGATGTCACCAGCGCTGCCGTCAATGAATACCTGAAGGCAGTTTGGGAACAGGCCTTGGAGAAAGGTTTGGTGGACCAAGAAGGTGGTTTTGTCGTAGGACTCAAGGAATGCGATGACCATGGGGTGAGATGGCGACTTCTCTATACCCTGGTGTCTCCTCGCCGTTTAATTCAAACACAAGATGCCATTCGCGAGGCTGCTTTTGATTTGCAAAAAGAGCATGGCGTCGAATTGCCCACGCCCATGACGATACGCTTTCCTGATGGACACTTTCCAACCGAGAAATGAACGAAATCAAGCCACAGCAGAAAAGTTTCTCATCTTATTTGTCCTAAAGTGGATGATTCATCCTATTAGATCATGGTCTTAGAAAAACTTTCGGTGAGTTATTCCAAACAAAAGACTCACCCTTTCAAGTCAGCGTGCAACTCGGGCAAGTTGCACGCTTTTTTTTGCGGATCCTTGACTCGGCCTGTCCTTATCGCCTCGATTAACTCGAAATGAAGCTTGGTTGCAACAGTGGGTGTGGAAGTGGTTGCCTGAAATTTTGTTTGCTTCCGCTTGGGCTGACTTTGCTTTTTGGCGGCTTTTTTCTTCAATCCAGCGGATTCGATAAAATACAGGACATGAGGAAAATGGAACGCATCCCCCACGTTGATGTCATTGCTGTTATTCCGGGTGAGGTTAGTATGCAGGGTCAGGCCGCCAGCGCAGGCAGAACCATTAAAGGGAAGTACTCCGGTAGAGAGTGTTTTTTTGTTTATTGGTTGGAGGAAGAGCGCAGAACAGATTCGGAGGGTGACACTTATTGGGCTACCATAGACCAAGGTTCTCGACACGCGGGTCATTTTTTGCTGAAGGACAATACGGGAGCCATTTTGGTTTCTCTTTCAGGAGTTTCCCCTGACTTGCAGCAGGATTATAAAAATTATCGGGGCGATCGCCGATACACGGAATGGCGAATTGACGAAGGTCAAAACGTCTTTGCCTTCGCCTTGGCTCAGAAGAGACCTGCTCCGCGTCAAAAGAATAGTCCGGCATCGGGATCCAAATCAGCAGCTGTTTCCGAAGGCCTGATGCTCACTTTCACGAAATCTGGATCCTATGTGCCAATTCTATCTGAATACACGGCTCTCCAAGCTCGCAAAGCCCAAGGCACCAATGGAATCCTGATGACTCTTGGGAGCGCTCTTTGTTTCATATTTGGCATCCTTTGCATTTGTTTCCTGATGAAGGTGCATCGCGTACTGATTTTCTTGTCGATTGTATCAACCCTGAATCTGTTGGTTTTGTTCTTTATGGGGTTGAACATGATGCACTCCGACCTGAAGGACGGTTACGAGCGCTTGGATCGACATGAGGAATCTGCCCGCGAGGCAGTGCAGTCTGTTTTGGAATCGAAGTTTGAGTGGTCTTCGCTACCGCAGCGTGTCTCAGGTTTGCCAAATGCCAAATCAGCTCGAGCGCTCGGTATACGCAATGACCTCTCTGCCTCCATTGAGCGAAGCAATGCCATTCGGGAGAGGTTTCCCGAGAGTTGGCTTGCTCCAATGTGGGGCATTGACCCCAAGCCATCGATTTTGGCCCCGGGAGAACAACGGTCCGCTGAAGCAGAGATTATCCCGAGTCCTATTTCAGCTTGGCTTGGCTGGATTGGCGGCGCCGTGGCCTTGATTGTGGGTGGCGTGGGCAGTGTTTATGGGTTTAAGCGAATCAAGATCAAGCGCTACATCGAGAACGTGCCGACCTCCCTTTCTTCCGGCTTGGCCTACGGTCCAGCTGAGATTCAGGGGCAAATGGAGTTGATTGAGGACAGAGTCCTGACAGGGCCTCTGTCAAAGAAGAAATGCGCCTATTTTCGCTACAAGGTGACGGAGACCCGGGGATCGGGCAAGAATCGGAGGACTGTCACCATCGAGGATCGGAAAGACGCGGTTCCTTTCTTTTGCAAGGACAGGGAAGGATCGACCTTGGTTGATCCCAAGGGAGCCGAAATCTCCGCGCCTCTGGTTAAATCGCGCCGCTCCGGTCGACGAACTTATCAGGAGTGGAGTTTGTTGGCCGAGCAAGACCTTTATATTCTGGGGTCAGCCGAAGTCGAACCCGTGGAAGGGGTCAGTCTTCAACTTTCGGAGGGTCGCAACGATGACTTTCCTTTTCTCATATCCGGCTTCACGGAAAAGGAAACGATGCTGGCGGAAAGCGGCAAGGGGCTGTTTCTGGTCAGTTGCGGTTTTAGTGGCATAGTGATGCTTGTGCTGCTCCTTTTCGCCAGCACTGGTTCTTATGCGGCCACCGACTTTCTCTTCTCTTCTTTCACAGCCCCGTTTTTTCTGATTTTCAGTACTTTTGGACTTATGTTCAATGATCTGGTTTTCCTTCGCAATCGGGTCAAGCGTGCATGGGCCAACATTGAGGTGTCTCTGAAGAAGCGAGTGGACTTGATACCCAATCTCGAAGCCGTTGCCCAAGCTTATCTCCAACATGAAAAGGAAGTGCATCTGGGAATTGCCGAGCTGCGAAACGCAGTGCATGGCAAAACCAGTTTTGCTCCCAGTGACTTCGAAGCCACCATGCAGGTTGAAATTGCCTTGACCACTCGACTGATCGCATTGGCCGAGGCATATCCGAAACTAAAGGGGGAGACACTCATGCGTGAATTGATGACTTCCTTGACCCGGATGGAAAACGAGGTCGCTCTCATGCGAGCAGGTTATAATGACAGTGTGGAACTTTACCGTTCCACCAAAAGCCGCATCCCGGAGGTGATTTTAGACAAGCTTTTCAAGTTCGAGGATGCCCAGTTTCTCAAGACGGAGATGAAGGTCTACACCTTGCCGGAGATAGGTTTCGGCAACCCTGTGTCAAGCGCGCGCGAGTCATCCTCCGATGCCTCGGAAGAGAACCCGTCTAGCTAGCTTTCCCCATTCTTGTTTTTTCGTGGGATTCAGAGAGATAAACCTGTATCCATGGATGAAACTTTTCGATCTCCTTAAAAGAAGTTACTCTGTTCGCATGTCTAGTCCCCTTAGTTCGAGTCCACTTGGATTGTTCTTGTTGTTGCTCGTCTGTTCGCCCTTTTCCCGTGCGGTCGAAGTCAAGGCACCCTTGTTCGAGGAGTATCTGCAAGGAGGGAGAGTTGCGGCTTACGTTCAGGAAGCTTTGGCATTTTTAGAGGCCAACCCTCAATCACTCTACGCCCCTCGTGTTGCCAATGACTTGCTCATCATTGCCACTGCCTTGAAAAATGAGCAACTTGCGGTCGAGGCCAAACGCCGGTTGCTTTTGGATTATCCCGCGAGCGTTCAGTCCACTCATCTGGTTTCCACTTTTGAGGAGGCGAAGGAACTGAGGGAGTTTCTGGTTGATATCCAGGGTCCTGTCGGCGAGTCGGAGTTTGCTGGCAGGTTTTGTCGGGTAGTGAAAGCGGGCTTTCGTCAATTTGGGGCTGAGTTTCTCAATGATGCCGATTTTCAACTACGTTGCTATCTTCATTCGCTAACAGCTGGTGACGATGCCCTCAAAAACGCCGTTTTGCCACAACTTCGTGAAGACTTGGCCAATGACAAAGAGGACTTTGCCGAACTGGCCATTGCCTTGGACGACAAGCTTTCTGATCTCGAGAAGTTGCGCAGGCTTCATGCCTTGCTGGAACACGAGGAATCTGCGACACTTGAATTTTGTATCGATTTTTTTGCCGCAGCTTTGCCCAAGTCGGAGCGCAGCTCGCCAGAGATCGTCAAGATACTCGCGGAACGAGCTGTCTGGGGCTCTGGAGGCAAGCAAGCCCTTGTTCTTTTGGATGCTTTGCCCAAGGCTATTCGATCCGATGCCAAGTATCGTGTCTTGCGGGCCAAGGTCTTGTGGGCTGAATCTAGAGCCGAAGATGCCTTGAAGGATCTTGTACAGGCCACCTCCGGCGCAAAACCTTGGTCTCGAACCGCAACCGATTTTGCTGACGGGGTGCGGAGTTGGGACGAACGTCGAGCTCTTGTGGTGCAAAGTATTTTGGGCATCTCCAAGTCTTTTGGCAAAGACACCACTGGACTAGATGCGGAGATTTCCTTTTCCAAAAAGGACGATGAAGGGAAAACTTTCAATTACACTGCTTACCTAGGGATGATTCCCAACAAGAATCTCTTGCAACTTCACGTCAGTGAGGGTGAGAGCGTCAAGTTTGCCTACAGAACCGATGCCAAGTCCTCCGGCCTCTACCTCGCTGGCGCGGACAAGATCATGCGCTTTGCCACCAGTGGACCCGTGCCTGCTCCCAATTTCACTTTGGAGCGTGAAGAGGGCGGGGGATTCAACTTACAGGGTGGGGCAACCATTGCCTCTTCTCTTGATGCTGCGAGGAAAAGTGGAGCCAATCTTTTGGATTCACCTTATTTGTCTACCGTTCTTGGCTTGAATACTTTGCTTGAGCACTCTGTGCGTCGCATAGGCGGATGGATCGAGAAACCCAGGCAGGAAGGCAAGACCACTTACTTGTCCGTGCGTACCTTGCAGCGATTCAATGCTTTGGGACTCCGAGTAACTGTGGGAGTCCATGAAACTGGTGCATTGGCTTCCATTCTAGTGAAGAAGTTGGATGGTTCGTCGCGCCTGGAAGTGGGGAAGATACGTTATGGCGGCGATTCTTTCGAGTTGCGACCCGCTGTTTGGCCTGACCTTGCTTTTGAGGATCGCAAGGAATTTGATTTTTCCGTGATCACTCAAGTGATGGGCGCTATCGGGAAAGCTTTGGCTGACGAGTGATTTGCCTTTTGGCGACCTGAAACGAAGTTCGTTCCAGGATTTCACATGCTTGTTTTCGGTTGAAAGTTTGACGTCCCTTTTACGTTTCCATGACAACTGAAATTCATTTTGCGCTAACATGAATCGCATTAATCGAAACATGAACCCACCGAATTGCCAATGCACTTCAAACCGACTGAAATCATGAAAAATATTACTCTAGCAATCCTTTCACTTACTTTTATCTTCGGCTCCGTAGTCGCCAAGCCGAATAAACCGAAAACAAAGAAAAAACCGAAGATCGAGGTTTGTTTCGTACTCGATACGACTGGCTCCATGGGAGGCCTTATCGAAGGCGCAAAACAAAAGATTTGGTCTATCGCGAACGAGATGATTTCGACCAAGCCTGTCCCTGACATCAAGTTTGGCTTGATCGGTTACCGTGACCGTGGCGACCAATACGTGACCCAAGTGCACGATTTGACTGACGACGTCGATGAGATCTACGGCAAGCTCATGAAGTTTCAAGCCCAAGGCGGCGGTGACACTCCTGAGTCGGTCAACCAAGCATTGCACGAGTCGGTCGAGAAAATGTCATGGAGCAAGAGTCGCAAGGTGCTTAAGATGGTGTTCCTCGTTGGTGATGCGCCTCCGCACATGGATTACCAAGATGACGTCAAGTATCCCGCGGTCTGTAAAATGGCGGTCAAGAAAGACCTTATCATCAATACCATCCAGTGCGGCACGATGAGTTCGACCACCCCCATTTGGAAGAAGATCGCCCAGTTGGCCGAAGGTGAGTACGTTGCCATCCAGCAAAGCGGAGGTGTGGTTGCCATCACTTCACCCTATGATGAAGCTATCTCGAAATGTAATGCCCGACTGGGGGGCACTGTATGTGTGTATGGTTCGGCATGGGAACAGCAAAGCGCCTTGAAGAAGAATTCTCTGGCTTTGTCGGCTCCCGCTGAGGCAGCTGCGGATCGGGTGACTTTCAATTCCATGCAGAAGCTGGATGGAGCATCTTCCTACAAGGTTATAACTGGGGATCAGGACCTGGTTGCCCTTTTTGAGGAAAAGAAGCTCAATTGGGACGAAGTCGATGAGAAGAAACTTCCGGAGAACCTGAAGAAGATGTCGCAGAAGGAAAGGGAAGCTCATTTGCAGAAGCAAATTACTGAGCGCCGCGCAGTTCAGTCCGAGCTGGACGATTTGCTGAAGAAGCGCCAGACCTTTGTCCTCGCCGAGAAAAAGCGACTTGCCGAAGCGGGCAAAGGTGATGGCTTCGACGCCAAGGTCAGCGAAATAATCCAAACGCAGGCTGCCCGCAAAGGATTGCGCTGATTCATGCAACGGATAACCAATGACATATTCATGAATGCCTGTCGCAGTTTCCTCGTCTTGTTTTTCTCCTGCCTTTTGGTGGCAGTTGGTTTCGCCGATAAGAAAATCCAGCCAAAGACCATCGAGGCCAATGCGAGGGCTGGCAAGAAAGTGTCATTGACTTTCCTGCTTCCCGAGAAGATCGATCGGGACGCATTCATCAAATCCAATCGCTTGATGGCTGGTATGTGGATGAAACGGACCATTTTCGATAAAAAAGTCAGGATAAAGGAAAATGACACTCATTGGATTGGCGACGTGCATTATCCCACATACAACTATCATGGCGCGCGCCTATATATGGTCGGTGGAATCAAAATCAGAAAGACACCAGCCATTCAAGCTTTGCCGGCCAAGGAAAAGGAGGCTCTTCTCAAGATATTACGTACGCGTGGGGACCTCATTCTAAAGGAGACAGGGAAAGTCAAGGAATACGATGTAGTGGCTTTTCACGATGGTGTGGAAAAAGTGTTTTCCGTTTTTACCTTGAATAACCAGTGGATGTTCAAGGATTTCGGTAAGGCCATCGTAGTAACCGTTGAGATGGATCAATTCGGCGGCGTTCGCATAGGTGGCCAACCGATTCCTTTGGAGGAGATTGCCAACAAAGTGAATTCCCGCTTTCCGACCAAGGTTGTGATCCGCGCCTCCAAATCAGTGCCCCAGGAAAAGGTGCAAGAGTTGGTCAAGACCATGGCGAGACTCAATATCCCGGAGCTCAAGGTCGAGAGCGACAGTGATTGAAGCCCGCGATTCAACCGAGGGGATTTGCTTTAGTTCGGCTTTGGACGATTGCGGTATTTTTCGTACAATCGCACGTGTCGGCTTTCTAGGGATGCTTCTTTTCCTGCAATCCACATCCGCTTTACTTGCGAACGAATGTCTAGCAAGTCGCCTTCCACGGCGATGAACGTTGCTTCTTTCGTGGGCGTGAGTGAACCGAGTCGATCAGCCACTCCCAGGATTTCAGCGGGACGCAGGGTGATCGATGCAATGGCTTCCTCCTTGCTGAGCCCATTGGCAGCAGCTTGGGCCGCATGGTAGGGGAGATTGCGTAGATTGGATGCGCTCCATGAACCGGGCCGCAAGCCAATGGCTAGTTTGACTCCTGCTTTCACCAACAAGCCCGGCGCCCGAAAGTTCGTATCGTGAGGCAGGTGGTTTTGAGCGGGTAGTGAGAAGACATGATGGTAGATCAGGGGGATCTTTTCCCCAGCCAATTGTTCCGCTACTTTCCAAGCATCCCGCCCCCCCGACAGAATGACCTTGTAATCTCGGCGCTTGGCCCATGCCAACGCGGTTTTTATTTGGCGGTTTTCATCTGCATGTATCATTATGGGAATATCCTTTTTCAGGATTGGCAACATGGCCTCCCATGCCGGCACAACGGAGAATCCCTTTTCCTTGGAGGCCTTTGCCTTGGCATATGCCTCGGCGTCGTCGAAGAACTCGTCCAGGTAAGTCACCTGAAGTCGGCGGGCCTTGTCTTGCTCGTCGAGTGATTTGCGTTTGGAGGGGTCGGACAATTGCTCCTTTGGGCGAGCATCGAGACTCATGCCCGGCCACCAGATATGCAGGCAAGATGCCTTTCCCACAGTCATGTCTTCCACTCCCCAGCCTTGCAGTCGAACCAAACCTGAGATGCCAGGAATTCGCCCGCCCATTGGGATTACCAATGCATGGGCAATTCCATTGGCCCGAGCTACAGGTATCAACTCCGAATCTGGGTTGACCGCAACCCATGCGTCCACGTCCGGGGTGTAATCGCCCACTTCACTGTCATCTCTTGTTGCCCGCACGGCGTTAATTTCGGTTAGCCCCAGGGAGGTGGGTGCGGCTATCAGTCCGGGATATAGGTCGAGTTTGGCTAGATCTACCACTTTCGTGCCCTTGGGTGCCTTGACCTGCTTTCCCACCGATACGATCCGGCTGTCTTTCACCAACATTTGACCCGGAGAAATAGTAGGGCCTGAAACTTGATGCACGCTAGCTGCCTTGTACAAGACAGTCTCAGCCGAGGCCGAGATCGCAAGGAGCGCGAGTAGAGTGATCGAAACTGGTTTCATCAGTGGTGATGATGGTGAGCGTGGTTTCTGCAGGAGTGAACGTTCAGTGAGCTTGCAAACTCGATGGCTCTGCGAAAAAACGCATCCTTGGAAGCTTGGGATGCGTCTTTGCTGGCGCCACTTCCCAAGACAGCCTTGGCTTTCTCGAGCAAAGCAACCCGTTCTTCGTGCAGGCTTTCCGCTCTGGCTGGAGCTTCATCACGATGGTAGTAGAGTGTGCCATCAATCCAAGTCTGCTCGCAGGCAGAAGCAAAGTGAAGTGGATTGCCTGACCACAGTGCAAGATCAGCATGTTTGCCTTCCACGATGGAACCGGTCCACTTGTCGACGCCTAGTTGCTTGGCGGGATTTAGGGTGACGAATTTGAGAGCCTCCTCTTCGCTCACACCGCCGTATTTAACGGCTTTTGCAGCTTCCAGGTTGAGTCTGCGAGCATGATCCGAGGAGTCTGAGTTAAAGCTTACTGTGACGCCTCGTTCATGCATGATTGCACCCGCGTACGGTATGGCGTCGTAGACCTCGAACTTGTATGCCCACCAATCGGCGAAAGCAGAACCGCCGGCTCCGTGGGCGGCAATTTCATCGGCCACCTTGTAGCCTTCAAGCACATGCTGAAAGGTGCCGATTTTCACACCGAAGCTTTCCATCAGCCGAAGAAGGACAAGGATTTCGTCTTGGCGATAGGAGTGGCAATGGATGAGACGTTTGCCTCGAATGATTTCACCAATGGCTTCTAGCTCGAGATTTCGGCTGACTGGCAGCCCTTTGCCTTCGGCGTATAATTTTCTTTCGGCAAGGTATCTATTTGCCGCTGTGAATCGATTGGCAAAGAAGGTCTTTACTCCCATGCGGCTTTGTGGGAACCGGGTCCTGTGCTTTTCACTCCAGTTCGATTGCTTTACGTTCTCGCCCAAGGCGAACTTGATGCCTGACGGGGCTTCCGCGAAGAGCATGCCCTCTGGCGATTGGCCATGCCGGAGCTTAATCACAGCGTTTTGTCCGCCGATGGGGTTGGCAGAGCCATGAAGTAGGTTTGCGGCGGTCACACCACCGGCCAATTGGCGGAACACGTTCTCGCTTTCCGAATTCACCACGTCCGCAATGCGAACCATAGCTGAAGAGGGCAGGGTGGCCTCATTTACTTTTCCAAGTATCATGGAGTGGCTGTGGCAGTCGATGATTCCCGGTGTGAGGTGCTTGCCTTTTGCTTCAACGATTCTTGTTTTCGTGCCTTGCGGTGGTTTCAGGTTTTGACCCACCCGAACAATTTTGCCGCCTAATACCAGTACGTCCGCTTCTTTGAGAATTCCTTTGGGGCCGCAGGTCCATAGGGTGGCTCCTTTAAAAAGCACCGCCGGGGGAGCGGCCAAGGGTTTGCGTAGATCCGATGGAGCGCGGGCCTTCAACTCGGTTATTGGCTTCTTTTCCTTCTCGGGTTTTTTTTCTGCCTTCTCCTCCTTCTTTTCTGCGTTCTTCTCCTCTTCCTTGGATTCCAGTGAGCGGTTAGGGTAGCGTTTGCCTTCGACCCAAGTGGCAGTGATCTCTGCCTTGGGGTCGAAGTAGTTCCCGTCCACCACGACGAAGTTAGCTAGTTTGCCTTTGGCGATTTCTCCCAACAAATTGGCGGCCCCGCACATTTTTGCAGGGATGGTGGTCAAGGAGGCAAGGGCGTCTTCTTCCGGCAAGCCCCGATCCAGGCTCTTGCGAAGGTTTTTCCGGAAGTCGTTCAGGTTAGACAGGCCATGAGTGCTGAGCGCGACTTGTTTGTTTTCTCGATTGAGCAAGATAGGGTTTTCCGGAGCCCAGTCCCAAGCCCGCAATTGATCCAACGGGACTTGATCCCAGTCGTCTTCATTGGGCATTTTGGAAATCGATGGGAAATCCACTGGCACGATATACGCGGAGGCTGCTGCTTTTGCCAAGTCGGGTCTGCGCCACTCTTGGCCGCTGGCTACAAGGATCGGCAAAAGGTTCATTTCCCGGGCTATTACACCTGCTCGGTGCATCATCAAGGCACTGCCAGGCTCGAAAATCACTGGCATGGCGTCTTTCTTTGAAATAGTTGATTGGAGGGCGTCGAGCGAAGGATTGAATTCGGGGCGAGAGGTTTCCTCCGGATGCTTTGCGAGATATGCCTTGAAGGTCGCCTGATGACGCGCTGCCAGAAAGGTTTGTCGAACGACCGCTATCACGCCCATCAGGGAATGGGGATAGCCATTGTCGTGGTCACTGGGATCAAAGGAGATACATTGCGCGACGTCCGGGATCAATATCATGTGGTTGGGATCGCCTTCCTTGAGAAGAGCCAAGGCGCTGGTACCGCGGAATATGCCTTTCCCTGGAGCTACGTTGCCCGCGGTAAACCCGATTTCCCTGAACTGCTTGAGCGCATCCTCCTTGGGGGCGTGGGTTTTCACTACCCGATTCTGAGGCGTTACACGGTCAATCTCGTGACCGGGCCCTTTGTTTCCTGGGTCGTCCGCTACCTTGGGTACTCCGCGGAAGGAAAGTGAAGCCGTTGCCTCAATATGGGCTTCGTGACCAAGGTGTAGAGCTTTTCCTCGATTTTCACCGAGGGTCAGGTAGGCATCGACAAATCCAGCGTAGACCGTTTTCCCTTCCAAGTTCCACACGCGAGCATCCTTGGGGATTTTAACCTTTTCCCCCACGGTTTCAATTCGTCCGTCGCGCACCAGAATGGTCGCCTTTTTCAAGATCTCTCCGGGTTTCGTCACCACCTTGCCTCCGACGAGGGCGTGAACGTTCAACGGATCTGGCCGGTCCCCGGGAAATCCCAATGCAGGCTTTTTCCCCAGAGAGGCAGTCGCCGAAAAACTGGCGAAAAGTAATCCGTTCAATACGAGACGAAAGGGTGTCATCGGCTCAAAGTTGCATCACCGTCGTCAAACGGGCAACGGAAAATCGTCTTCGGCGTCTTTTTGTCAGTTGCCGTCATTTGAATGGGATATAAAAAGGTTTATAAATGTATGAAAAGGATCATTGTACCCGGTCGAATGAAGACCCCCCTTTTTCTTGCCCTTGCCCTTGTCTCTTTTTTGCCTTGCTCCCAATTGCAGGCGGTTGATGGGAAAAGCCAACCTGAAGTTAGGGTTTCGGCCCGTTTCCTGGAGGTGGGGGTACATGGAACAAATGTGCTTTCGGCTCCAAGGATTACTACCAAATCAGGACAGCAAGCCTCCATTTCGATTGGGAAGGAAGTGGACGAAGGGACAGCTTTTGATGGCATTTATCTTTCCCTGAAAGCAACAATCCATGACGGCGGAGTGTCTTTGGAAGGAATCGCCTTCGCTGGCAAACAAGCCGTTGGTGATGACGGCATGGAGGGGAAGGTCAGGGAAGCTCTGGCATTTTTCGCAAAAGAGAAAGAGCCGGGCTCGCTGCGCCCAAAGCCTGAAGATTCTTTCTTTGCGGATGAGGTCGAGATGCGCGGAATGTTTCAGATCAAGGGCAAACCTCCAAAGATTTCCCTTCATCTCAAGGAAGGTGGTTCCTTTTGGCTCGAACTCGGGCAGACTCGACGCGGTATAAAGTTGGTGCGGGTTGACTCCGGCAATGCAGCCCCTCATGCGATCTTGGAAAAGGAAGGCCAATTTGCTCGCGTGGACCTCAAGAGACAAACGGTCTCAGATGTCGATGCCACCATTTCTCTAGAAGGGGGAGGCTATGCATTTGCTCAGGAAACTCAGCTTGGTCGATCTGTCGTAGTGGTCTTGGGTGAGGGCAATCCCGAAGGCAAGACCCTGGTGCTCGAGTTGCTGGTTGATAAGGTAGCCCAATAATCTGACGAGAACTTTTTTCTAAGAAGCCATGCAGCTAAGTGTCATTACATCCGACATGAGTTTTATACGTTACTTTCGCGCGCGTCTTGGTGTTTGCCAAGAGGGGGCACTAGGGTTTATGTATACAGCTCCCTTTATTTAACTTCCGCTATCGGAAAACCAGCCTGCCATGAAGAATCCACTACGTATTCTGTTTGTATCGTCATTCGTCGCACTTACTGCATTGGTCATCGCCCAAGTCGCCAAGCCTTCACTGGTCGACCAGTGGGAGGAAGTGGAGGAGGCCACCAAGAAAGGCCTGCCAAAGACGGCCATTGAAAAACTGGATCCGCTTATCAAGCGGGCTCTCGCTGAAAAAGAGCCGGCTGTAGCTATTCGGGCCATTGCCCAGAAGATCAACTTGGAGGGAGCTATCCAAGGGAACAAACCGGAGGAGAAGATTGCTCGAATGGAGGCTGAGATGGCGAAAGCCCCCAAGGAGCTCGTTCCCATGATGAATGCGGTTTTGGCAAACTGGTATTTACAATACTTTCAGCGTAACCGTTGGCGCTTTACGCAAAGGACACGCACTGCGGAAGCCCCAGGCGATGACATCACGACTTGGGATTTGCCTCGAATTCTTGCTGAAATCGACAAGCAATTTCAAAAAACATTGGCCAGTCACGATATCCTCAAGAAGGAATCCGTGGGAGACTACAATTTCCTTTTGAACCAAGGCACGGTTCCCGATAGTTTTCGTCCCACCCTCTACGATTTCGTGGCCCATGACGCTCTCCGGTTTTATTCCATGGGTGAGCAGGCTGGTTCCAAGGCCCAAGATGCTTTCGAGTTGATGGCGGAGAGCCCGATATTTGCCAACCTCAAGGCTTTTCTCGCTTGGGAAATAGACTCTGAAGATGACGAGTCGCCTACCATCAAAGCGATCAATCTATACCAAGACCTTCTCGAGTTTCACCAAGAGGACGACAATCCCGATGCCTTCGTGGATCTCGACCTTTTGCGTCTTCGCTTTGGCCACAACAAGGCCTTTGGCGAGGAGAAAAATGCTCGCTACAAGGCCGCATTGAAGCGCTTTACCACCGAGTGGGCGGACCATCACCTTTCTGCCCGGGCCATGTATCGCTGGGCCCAAGTGCTTCACAATGAAGGCGATCTCGCCGAGGCTCACAAGTTGGTCAAGCGAGGTGCGGCTTTGTTTCCGGAGAGCGTGGGAGGCAGCGAGTGCCACAACTTGCTCAACCAAATCGAGGCGAAGTCCTCTTCGGTCACTTCGGAGCGGGTGTGGAACAAGCCCATGCCGAAAATAGATTTAAACTATCGTAACCTCACCAAGGCCTATTTTCGGGTTATTCCCTTTGATTGGGTCAAGCGTTTGGAGGACACTCAGCGTCACCCCGAATACATTGATCACCGCCGAAAGGCCGAGTGGTTGCGTATTAAACCCCTCAAGGAATGGGCCGTTGATTTACCTCCTACCGACGATTTCAAGCAGCGTGTAGAGAAAATCGATGCCCCTGAAGGTCTCGAGCCAGGTTCTTATTTTCTCTTTGCCAGTCATCATCCTGAATTCGTCGAGGATGAAAACCGTGTTAGCTACTCTAGCTTTTGGGTGAGTGATCTGTCCTTGGTCATGCGGACCCGCAATGGTTCCGGCACTGTCGAGGGCTTTGTACTGAATGCAATTTCCGGTGAGCCTATTGCTGGAGCTAGCATTCGTTCGTGGAAACGGGAACGCAACAACCGCAAGGTCGAGCAACGAGCCACTCGGACCGACGCCAACGGTCTCTTCCAATTGCAGAGCAATCGGACCAGCCTGACGATTCGCGCCTCACACCAAGGCCAGACCTTGGCCACTGCCAACGACTATTACGTGCACGACCGAGTTAGTCAGCGCAGGCCCTACGAGCAATCCGTGTTCTTCACCGACCGGAGCCTCTACCGCCCTGGTCAAACCATTCGCTACAAGGGAATTTCCTACCATGTCGATCAGCATAACGACAATTACAAGGTGATTCCGAACAAGTTGCTGACCGTGGTTTTCCGTGATCGCAACAATCAGGAGATTGCCCGCAATGCTCATCGAACGAACGATTACGGATCCTTCGATGGCAGCTTCACTGCTCCGCGGGACCGCCTCATGGGCATGATGCGAATTCAGATCGAGGGCGCGGGTTCGCCCGGTGGGTCCACTCAGGTCAACGTGGAGGAATACAAGCGCCCGAAATTCAAGGTCACTGTCGATGCTCCCGCAGAGGCCGCCAAGCTTGGTGGCAAAGTGAAGGTTCGTGGTAGCGCGATGGCTTACACGGGAGCCGCCGTGAACGACGCCGAGGTGAAATACCGGGTGGTTCGCCAAGTGCGCTTTCCACCTTGGTTGAGGTGGCATTACTGGTGGCGTCCCTTCCCATCTTCACCAGCTCAGGAAATTTCCCACGGAACAGCCCGCACCGGCGCCGATGGCTCCTTTGAGGTCGAGTTCATGGCCAAGCCGGACTTGTCAGTTCCCGAAAAGGACGAACCCACCTTCAGCTATACCGTTCATGCCGACGTGATCGATACCACTGGTGAGACCCGCTCCGGAGACCGCTCCGTTAACGTCGGTTACGTCGCTTTGCAGGCCTCGCTCTCCGCGGCTGATTGGCAGACTGCCGACAACCCCGTCAAGGTTTCCCTCAAGACTACCTCCCTAGACGGCGAGGGCCGCATCGCCGAGGGGTCTCTCAAGGTGCATCGCCTCAAGGAGCCTGAAAGCGTTCAGCGAGCCAAGCTCGGCGGGCATCGCCACCACCATTTTCATGACCATCGCATGGGCGGAGGTATCAAGCCTGAGCCAGATATGTCCAACACCAGTTCCTGGGAGTTGGGCGAAGTGGTTGCCACTCAGGGCTTCACCACTGACGCCGAGGGTAACAAGGAATTTTCCTTTGACCTGAAGGAGGGTGCCTATCGTGCGGTCTTGGCCACTGAGGATCGCTTCGGCAAGGAGGTCAAAGGGCTTCTGCCTATTCTCGTGGTTAATCCCAAGGCAAAGCGGTTCGCGGTCAAGGTGCCCAACCACGTTGCCGCTCCCACTTGGACAGTGGAGCCCGGCAAATCCCTGGAAGCGCTCTGGGGCACGGGCTATGCCCGCGGTCGTGCCTTCGTTGAGATCATTCACCGCCGCAAGTCCCTGAAGGCTTTCTGGACGGATGCAAAGGCGACCCAAGCTAGCATTGAGCAAGAAGTGGACGAGTCCATGCGTGGTGGGTTCACCTTGCACGTCACCTACGTTAGGGAAAACCGGGCCTACCTGACGACCCGGCAGGTCAACGTCCCATGGACCAACAAGGATTTGTCCGTCAAGTGGGAACATTTCACATCCAAGCTGGAGCCGGCGACCAAGGAAACTTGGACCGCCGTGATAACAGGCAATGACGCCACCAAGGCAGTCGCCGAAATGGTCGCCGCTCTCTACGATGAGTCGTTGGACGCCTACAAACCCCATAATTGGCGGCAGAACTTTTCCAGTATTTTTCGACGCGACCGCTCCAACCTCTCGCAACGTTTTGAGAACGCCGTGCTCCATTTCCGTCATTTGCAAGGTGGTTGGAAGCGCAGCAATAAGCGAGTGAACTGGAATTACCGTGGATGGCGTCCCGATATGATCGGCGCATTGTGGGGCCATGGGGGTAGGCATTTCTTCAATGGCAGAGGTCCCATGCTAATGGAGGATGGTGTCGTCGCCGAAGGAATGCCCATGCCTATGGCTGCAATGGCACCCGGTGAGCCGCAGGCTGAAATGGCTGATATGGCCATGGCAAAAACGTTGAACGCCTCCGCTGGGGTTTCCGACAAGGAATCAGGTGGAGGCGGTGGAGAAGGCCGTGGCGGAGCTCCCAAGGGTCCTGATCTCTCCAAGGTGACTGCGCGCAAGAATCTTCAGGAGACAGCGTTCTTCTTCCCCAAGCTCATTTCCAACAAGGATGGCGAGGTGCGTTTGGAATTCACCATGCCCGAGGCCTTGACCCAATGGAAGTTCCTCGGGTTCGCTCATGACAAGGAACTTCGTTCCGGTTTCCTGACTGACAGCATGGTCACGGCCAAGGACCTCATGGTGCAGCCCAATCCACCCCGTTTCCTGCGGGAAGGGGATGCCCTCGAGTTCACCGTCAAGGTGTCCAACCAGTCACCCACCAATCAAAAGGGAGCCGTTCGCCTCACCTTCAACGATGCCCGCACCAACAAGCGGGTGGATTCCAAGTTGGGTAACAAGGTCACGGACTTGGCCTTCGAGGTGCCAGCCAAACAGTCCCGCACCTTCTCCTGGAAAATCAAGGTGCCCGACGACATCGGCTTTTTGACCTACACCGCCTTGGGTGGCACAGGCAAGGTTACCGATGGTGAGGAAGGATATCTTCCCGTTTTGTCACGCCGTATCTACGTCACCGAGTCCATGCCTCTTCCCATTCGAGGGGCACAGACCAAGCAATTCAATTTCGCCAAGCTTCTGGCGTCGGGCAAGTCCAACACCATCAAGCACAAGAACTTGACCGTTCAGATGGTTTCGAATCCCGCTTGGTATGCCGTCATGGCTTTGCCTTATCTCATGGAATACCCGCATGAGTGTTCGGAGCAAATCTTCAATCGACTCTATGCCAATTCTCTGGCTCGCGAGATAGCTAACTCCGACCCCAAGATTCGTCGGGTGTTCGACCAATGGAAAGGTACCAAGACATTGGACAGTCCATTGGAGAAGAACGAGGACCTGAAGTCCGTCGCCTTGATGGAAACCCCGTGGGTGCGCCAAGCCAAGAAGGAGAGCGAAGCCCGCCGCAACGTCGGTATTCTCTTCGACGACAACCGCCTCAACGACGAGCAGGCCCGGGCCTTCCGCAAATTGAAGGAACTGCAGCACGGCAGTGGAGCTTGGTCTTGGTTCCCCGGTGGTCGCCCCAACGATTACATCACGCTCTATATCACGACTGGCTTCGGCCGGCTTCGGCATCTTGGTGTAGACGTCGATCCTTCCTTGGCGATCAAGTCCCTCAACCGCTTGGACATGTGGATCAACAAGACCTACCGAAACATCCTCAAGCACGGTAACAAGGAAAACAACAACATGAGTTCGACCATCGCCCTTTACCTCTACGGGCGAAGCTTCTTTCTCAAGGACCAGAAGATCAATCCACAGGCCAAGGAAGCGGTCGATTACTTCTTGGATCAAGCCGCGAAGCACTGGCTAAAGGTTGGCAACCGACAATCCGAAGGCCACATTGCCCTCGCCCTGACCCGTTTCGGCACGGACAAGGAAACCCCCAAGGCCATCATGAAGTCTCTCAAGGAGCGCTCTGTCAGTGACGAGGAACTCGGCATGTTCTGGCGTGACCTCGAATTCTCATGGTGGTGGTACCGCGCCCCGATCGAGACGCAAGCCGTCATGATCGAAGCCTTTGACGAGGTCATGAACGACCAAAAGGCGGTGGAGGACTGCAAGGTGTGGATGCTTAAGCAGAAGCAGACGCAGGATTGGAAAACCACCAAGGCGACCGCCGACGCCGTCTACGCTCTTCTTTTGCGGGGCAGCGACCTTCTGGCTTCCGACGAACTGGTCAAGGTTTCCTTGGCAAACATGGAGATCAAGCCGGAGAACGTTGAAGCGGGCACCGGATTCTACGAAAAGCGTTTTGCCGGAGCCGAAATCAAGTCCGACTTTGGCAAAGTGACGGTTAAGAAGGTCGATGAAGGCGTTGCTTGGGGCAGTGTGCATTGGCAGTACATGGAAGATATCTCCAAGATTACTCCGCACGAAGCCACTCCCTTGAAGCTGAAGAAGAGTCTTTTCGTCAAGGAATACACCAAGAAGGGCCCAGTCATTTCTCCGGTTCGCGGCGCAGTCAAGGTGGGCGACGAGTTGGTCGTTCGCATCGAGCTCCGCACGGATCGTGACATGGAGTACATCCACATGAAGGATCATCGAGGCAGTGGCACCGAGCCCACCAACGTGTTATCACGCTACAAGTATCAGGATGGCTTGGGTTATTACGAGTCCACCCGCGACACGGCTTCGCACTTCTATTTGGATTACTTGCCGAAAGGGGTCTATGTATTTGAATACTCCGTGCGCGTGCAGCACCGTGGCCAATATCAAACAGGCATGACCAACGTTCAGTGCATGTATGCGCCCGAATTCAACAGTCACTCCCAGAGCATTGGCTTGGTTGTGGAATAGGGTTTTTAATACCTTTTCTCTCTTGCCCTTTTGCTTTGTTCGGTGAAGTTTGCCTTTTTCTTTTTCATTCCCCTCTCATCATGAATTCGTTGTTCTCCCGTAATCTGTCCAAGACATCACTTGTTCTTGGTTTTATCTTTTCCATGCCTTTTGTGGCTTTCTCTCAAGGAAATGCCCCCAAGGCTCTTTCCATTGAGTCGGCTTTCGGTCCAAAGACCGAAATGGCCATGTACCTGGATCTGAGCGGCATAAAGAAAAGTGGCTTTGTCAAAAAGGCAGAAGCCAAGTTTCCCGAATTCATGGAGGGCTTGGACGATGCATCGGAGGAAATGGCTGAATTCACTGAGTTAACTGGCATCGATCCCGATGACTTGGCTCAAATCGCCATATCCTTTACCGGACTCGATGATCTGATGACCGCAGCCCAACAGGGGGAAGAACCTGAATTTGGAGCCAATGCCGGTTTTTTAGTTGTTGGACGTATGGCCAAGCCGATGGACGTGGAAAAGCTGATTGGCACTGTAATGGCCAAAGCCGAGGAAGAGGATGGCCCCGAGACACGAAAGATGCTTGAGGATGCGAGGAGCGAATTCAAGGGAGCCACACTCTTTGAGGTGCCCGATGAAATTGTCGAAGATGAAGATATCCCGTTCCCTATGTCTTTCGGTCTTCGTTCATTGGGCAAGGAAGGTTTCTTTGCCATTGGCAAAACTGCCGACGTAAAACGTTTTTTCTCTGGAGCTAAAGCCAAGGCAGGAGCAGGCTTTTCTTCTGAGGCGCGCAAGGCGCTTCCCGAAGCGAGTCAGATGTGGTTTTCTCTTCCACTGCCCGAGGAAGCCTTGGATCAAGCGACCGAGGAGCTTAGCGAAAACCCCATGATGGCCGGTCTTGCTCAAGTAATGGGTAAGATGCAGGAACTAGGGGTTGGTCTTCATTTCAAGGACGAGACGATGAGCCTCAACGTGGGCATAGCTTGCGCGGATGCGCAGTCCGCTGTCCAAATCTGGACGCTCTCCCAAGGTCTTATGGCAATGGCTAAGTTAGCCGCTGCCGGCGAAGGTGCCGGCATGCCGCCCTTCGTGCAAAAGCTTACCAGTGCGGCCAAAGAGAAATCCGTTGTTTTTTCCACCGAGATGACGATGGAGGATATAGGCTTCATGATGGATGGCATTGGTGGGGGCATACCCGGCCAAGACCCTTTGGAAAATCTAGAGGAAGGTGGCACCGAGGACTTGATCGGAGAAGAAGCCCCTGATTTCAAGACTGCTTTGCTCGATGGCAATGATTTCAAGCTGAGCGCGTCCGAAGGGAAACAAGTCGTGGTCCTAGATTTTTGGGCTACTTGGTGCGGTCCATGCGTGAAAGCCATGCCCGAGGTCAAGGCGGCTACCGATGCTCTCAAGGCGAAGGGTGTTGTGCTTGTCGCGGTTAATCAGGGAGAACGCCCGGCAACCATCCAGAAATTCCTCAAGAAAAGAAAATGGGATGGCCTGACCGTCGGTTTGGACCCAGAAGGTGAAATTGCCGACAAATACGGTGTGGAGGGCATTCCTCAAACCGTCATCATCGATAAGAAGGGTATCATTCGCGAAATTCACGTCGGATATGGGCCTGGCTTGGAAAAGCGGCTTCTTGGTGAACTTAACGAAATCTTGAACGCCGACTAATCCGGCTTACTGCTGTACCGATTTTCTTTAGCCTACGAGGCTTTCAGGAAAGGGGACCCCAAGCGGGGTCCCTTTTTTGTGACCCGATTTGAAGCGAGTGAGGAAGATGAAATAATTGATGGCATAAGATGCTGACAAATAAACTTTTATGTGAAATTGGGATAAAATTTACAGAAAAATGTCCAAAAATGGTAGTGGTTTTTCTATTGGCTCCTGAACATTCATTTCAACGCAACAACCAAAACGCCTTTCAGGGGACCAACATCATGATGAAGCTAAATGATTTCCTTCGCTATGAAATTTCGCTCAAAATCGATTACGATGACTACTTCCGGCTGATTTATGGAACCCGATATTTGTTGGAAGCCAGGTTAGATGCGAATCGCCAATTCATTGCCAAGAAATCGATCTATGGCAACAGCAGGAAGAAAGCTGTTAACAAGGCAGTTCAATGGTATTGGAAGGAATTCAAGGGATTGATTGGTCCGGCTCATAAGGTGATGGAGGTCAATGATCCATACGGTGAAGTCGATTATGATGATGATTTTGCCTGCAACGATCTTGGTAACAAGTACCTCGATCAGGCTACCATTGAGCGAGTCATCGAAGAATCCGATGGCGATCTCGTCCGTGATGAGCGCGAAGGAACTGAGCATCATCCGCCTAATAGTGTTCGTCGGATCAAGCGTCGTCGCAAAAAGAACGTTGTAATAGCACCTCGTCTTTTGCAATCACCTGGTGGCACCATTTATTACCGCATGACCGAGGCCTCGCAGAAATCCAAAGACGGCAAGGTGGTTTGCCGTCGCAAGATGCGCAACGTCAAGCTCGCCTCCAAAACCTTGGAGAAAGCCCTTCGTGAAGTAGAACGTCGCGGTTTGGACAAGAAAGTCGCAGCCTAAAGCTGGCTTGCCTGCCAAAATATTTTTGAGCTCCGCGGTGTTTGCCGCTTTGACCTATGGGCAAGAAAGCCTAATTTTATTTCATTTATTCAGCTCAATTAGATGAAAGCTTCCGATAAGCAGAGTTCCATACCTTCCTCCTCCAAGGAAGTTCCTGCGGAATTGGTTCAACTGATGATGAAGTATCAGCGGCGTATCTTTGCTTACATCCATACACTTGTGCCTTATCGTAGTGATGCCGAAGATATTTTGCAGGAGTCTTGCCTGACTATTTGTGAGAAATTCGACGAGTTCACTCCTGGTACCAATTTTTATTCTTGGGCGTGCCAAGTCGCATATTGGAAGGTCAAGGCTGCCCGTAAAAAGTTCGCAACTTCCAAGGTGATATTTAATCAGGAAGTGTTGGACGTTGTGGCTGAAACCCGAGTCAAGATGGAGCATGAACTGGACTATCGTCATGATGCGCTTTCCCATTGTTTGGAAAAGCTCAACCCTCGGGATCGCCGTATGATTCTTACCCGTTATGAGCCTGGCAACAGTGTGTCTCAGGCAGCTCAAGCCTGTGGGCGAACAATTCAGGGTGCTTACAAAGCCCTCACTCGCATTCGTAAGGTTTTGCACGATTGCGTTACCTTCCAGGTTTCCCTTGAAGGAAATGCATAAGGAATTGTCATGGGTTTGACAGACAAAGAAATTCTTGAGCTTCACGAGCTCCTCGATGATCTCGTGGAGAACAACCTTGCTGGAGAACGTCTTCGCCGGTTGGAGGAATGGATAGCTGAAAGCGAAGCTGTTCGCCGGCGGTACGTCAGGTTCATGGATTTGTCCTCCAGCCTTCGCCACTATGCCGAAGAATGTTTCAACGAAGAGGATGACGAAGTAGGCGAAAAGCTTGTTCCATTCGAGACTAAACCCCAAGATCTCTTGGGGATCTTTCGATCCGTTGCCGCAGTTGCTGCGGTAGTGGCTCTTTGCTTTTTTGGATATAAGTCTTACCAGCGCTCGCAGAATGCTTCAGCAAGCTTGAATTCCCAAATGGCCGAGGGCTCTCGAAGCTCAATTACTCAACCATCTGTGAATGCATGGGGACAACTTACAAGTGCGTTGGGTGTTGAGTGGGCATCTGATTCCGAGCTGCGTCCCGTTAGAGGAGACTCACTGCGAGGCATTCCTATGAAACTTGCAGCTGGCCTTGCTCAAGTCGAATTGCGTCACGGAGCCACGTTGGTCATTGAAGGACCTGCCGATTTCAGGCTATTGTCACCCAACGAAGTTTCTCTGACCAAGGGAAAGCTTCGCGCCATCGTTCCGCAAGCCGCTGCAGGCTTTACTGTCGTCATGACGAAAGGCAAGGTGATCGATCTAGGTACTGAGTTTGGCCTGCATGCCTGGGAGAATGGTTCGGCCGAGATTTTCGTTTATGCCGGCAAGGTAGTGTTTGAAGGAAAGGAACGGGACACTGAACGAGCCTTTGCCGAACTGGAGGCCGGTCAAAGTGTATTTGTTGACGCGCAGGGGGAAATCGAATGGATAGATATGCCTTCCGAACCATTTATCGGCGCAGCTGACGTTGCCTATCGATCTATGGAGGAAGCCCAGCGACGTTATGCAGGATGGGTTGCCTTGAGTCAGGAGTTGGCTGAAGACAAGCGGATGGCACTTTATTTCACCTTTGATGATCATCGTTCTTGGGCCCGAGCCCTTCGCGACGAAGTGAATCACAAGAAGAAGAGAGAGGACGGTGCCATTGTTGGTTGCAAATGGATAGAGGGTCGTTGGCCAGGCAAAGGGGCATTGCGTTTTTCAGGATCCAATGATCGCGTTCGGCTTAAGTTAAAAGGACGTTTATCCAATGCCACCTTCATGTCATGGGTTCGCTTGGATAGATTGCGCAAGGAATTCAATCCCATCTTGCATCTTGCTTCATCCAGGAAAGGGGCCGTTTCATGGGGTTTTGATGGCAGAGGGCGTATGTTGCTTCGAACTCGAGGAGAAGCCGGGTCCACTGAGTATGTATCCCCGGTGGTTTTTCGCTCTAACCAATTTGGACAATGGGTGCACCTGGCTACCACTTTTGATTCCAGGCAGGGGAAAGTTACTCATTATCTTGATGGCCGCCCATTTAGCAGGGAAGCTATGCAAGGCAAGACAGGCCTTACTTTGGACGGTGGCGAACTTGGCAATGCCAATACAGAAGATAAAGTTGTATCGGATGGTCAAAGTATACGTGGAGCCATTGACGAATTTCTGGTTTTCCGCGATGCCTTAGGTGCTGAGGAAGTGCGAGAACTTTACGAGATAGGGCGCCCTTTCTCGATGCCTCGATTGGATCGTCTCCCTTGAACCTTCTCTAGATTGGCAATGCTCGGTGCAGGGTGATCTGCGAATTAGAGTGATTGTTTGTTGCCACGACTTCTTCGATAGAGATATTTGAGTTTATGAGGTTAGGCAGACTTGCTTGTTTCCTCTGCCCGTTTTTTGCTTACGGGCAGAGGCCGACTGTTGATCAAACTCGAGATCACTGGGCTTTTCAAAGCATTGGCCAACCTGCTACGCCACAGGTTCTTCACTCTCTTTCAGCGATCGATTCTTTCGTTTTGGACAAACTTCAAGAGAAGAAACTTCAACCTGGATTGCCGGCATCCAAGTCCACTCTTTTAGGCAGGGTCTCGTTTGATCTTACAGGCCTTCCCGCTACCTATCAGGAGGTTTTGGAATTCGAGAATGATCTTCGCCCCGATGCCCTTGAGCGAAAACTGGACAAGTTGCTTGCATCGCCTCGTTTTGGCGAGCGTTGGGGACGTCATTGGTTGGATCTCGCACGATATTCTGACACCAAGGGATATCTGGTCGGCGGAGCAAGTAGAAGTTATCCCTTTGCCTACTCGTACCGAGATTGGGTGTTCCGTTCACTCAATGCCGGAATGCCTTTCGATTCTTTTATCAGAAAACAGCTGGCGGCTGATCTACTTTTGGATTCCCCGAATCATCCTGATCTCGCAGCTTTGGGTTTTCTTACCATCGGTCCTCGTTTTTTGAATCGCAGGCATCTCATAATCGATGATCGCATTGATGTTGTTACGCGAGGTCTCATGGGATTTACCGTTGGTTGCGCCCGTTGCCACGATCATTTTTATGATCCTGTTCCCCAAGAGGACTATTATTCGCTTTACGGTGTATTTGACTTAACCAAGGAACCTGAGGAATTGCCAGTTATTGGCCGACCTGATCCATCTTCTCCCGACTACAAGGCATTTGAAGCCAAGCTTCGGGCTTTGGAGAAAGCAGTTGAAGACCACCTCATCTCTAAATGGAGATTCCTCCGATCGGAGAATGGTTTGCGAGCTTACCTTCAGGTTGTTCATGATGGTTATGATTTGTCGGACGATCGATTGGATGCCCTTGCATCCAAGCGAAAACTTTACCCGAAGTTGGCTATTCGGTGGCGAAAGTTTTTGGCGAACAAGGATAAATCCGGCGATCGCCTTTTCCGAGCATGGCGTGCCTTTGCCCAAACCTCCGCCAATAATTACCCGAAAGTTTCAGCTGATTTGCTGTCCTCAAGAGATGGAATTCCGGTTTTCGTCGTTCAAAACTTGAAGAAAAGTTCTCCCAAGAAATTTTCCGAGGTGATTTCTTGGTATGCCAGTGAGTTTGCTCAGGTTTTGGCCCAAATTGAAAAAGGAAATTCGACCAAGGGAATTGGGACTATCTTGGCATCTTCCGCTTTCCCCGTTTCTTTCTCTTCCGCTGAGCTTGAGCGCTATTTTGACACCGAAGTCCGCAATAAAACCAATTCGTTGCGCGCCAAGGTTACCAAGCATCATGCGGAGCATCCTGGTTCGCCGCCTAGAGCCATGATCCTGTTGGACGAAAGTCATGCAAGGAACCCTCGAATTCTTGAACGAGGTAACCCTAGTGCTCCTGGCCGTGAAGTGCCCCGTCGTTTCCTCGCTGCGCTTTCACCTGAAGCTGTACGCAAATCTTATGGCAAAGGAAGTGGTCGCCTGGAACTTGCTCAATCCATTCTTTCTCCTGGCAATCCATTGACAGTTCGTGTCTTCGTGAATCGAGTTTGGCAGCAAGTTATGGGAGAGGGCATTGTGCGTACCACAAGTGACTTCGGCCTGCGTGGCGATTCTCCTTCTCATCCCCGTCTTCTCGATCATCTTTCCTCCTCTTTCCAAGCTGATTCTTGGGACCTAAAGCGTCTCCTTCGACGCATTGCGTTGAGTGAAGTTTATGGCCGATCCAGTGGTACTCCCCCAGCAAGTGATTCCTCCAACCGCTTTTTATCAGTCATGAATCGAAAGCGACTCGATTTCGAGGCAATGAGAGATGCCATGCTGTTTGTATCGGGTGATCTTGATTTGACCGTTGGCGGACGCTCCGTGAAGTTGAATGAGAAGCCTTATTCTTTTCGGCGCGCTGCTTATGGTTATGTGGATCGACAGAATATTCCGGCCTTGTTGCGTACTTTCGATTTCTCCAATCCAAACATCCATACACCCGCCCGCCCTGAAACCACAGTGCCTCAACAAGCCTTGTTCGCGTTGAATGATCCTTTTGTTTTGGCCCGGGCGGAGACCTTGGGCGGTTCCTCGGCAGCGCAATCCCCGGAGGTTGCTATTCGTTCCCTGTATCGGCGGATTTTATCAAGAGACCCTTCTCCGCGAGAACTAACATCTGCCCGTGTTTTTTTGGGTCAGGAGTCGACTTTGCCAGAATTGGTAGATTTAGCCCAAGCCTTGCTAGTTTCCAACGAATTCTTCTTTATCGACTAATTATGTCATCTTTTCGGGAATTGCCTTTTGCTCGACGCGATTTTCTTTCTCGTTGCGGAATGGGCTTGGGCATGACCGCTTTGAGTGCTCTTTGCGGACGAGACGTTCTTGGTGCGGCATCGACGAATCCCATGTCGCCTCGTGGACCGCATTTTGCTCCAAAAGCGAAACGCGTCATACATCTTTTCATGAACGGTGGTCCGGCTCATATGGATACCTTCGATCCCAAGCCGGAACTAACCAAATGGTCTGGCAATGCTTTGCCGGAAGGGCGTCGACTCGCAACCGAACGTAAGACCGGGGCCGCTTTCGGATCCCCTTTCCGTTTTAATCGTTACGGCAAGAGCGGCCTTCAGGTCAGCGAAATTTTTCCGCATGTTGCAGCTCACGCCGACGAGTTGTGCGTTATTCGTTCAATGCAAGCTGATTTACCCAACCACGAGCCATCACTTATGCTCATGAATTGTGGCGATGCGCGCCTCCCGCGACCGAGTATGGGGTCTTGGGTTACCTATGGCCTCGGCACGGAGAACGAGAACCTGCCTGGTTTCGTGGTGCTTTGTCCGAACGGGTATCCGATCACAGAAACCAGTAATTGGAGATCGGCTTTTTTGCCAGGCATCTATCAAGGTACTTACGTTGATCCAACAAAGGGAGGTCCCAATGATGTCATTGCCAACCTCAAGCCTTCTCGGAGCCCTGATCGTCAAGCTCGGCAACTCGCCATACTCCGCGAACTTAATCACCAACACGCCGAAATACGTGGCTCGGACCCTCGTCTCGAGGCTCGCATTCAATCATTCGAATTAGCTTACCGCATGCAAATGGAGGCTAGTGACGCATTTGACGTTTCCAAGGAACCGGCCAAAGTGCGCGAGTTGTATGGCCCTGGCATTCATGCCAAGCAATGTCTCATCGCTCGCCGTTTGGTTGAACGAGGCGTTCGCTTTGTTCAGTTGTGGCATGGCAAGGATCAGCCTTGGGACAGTCACGATGAAATCGAAAAGAATCATAGGCGTTTGGCCAGTGAATGCGACCAAGCCATAGGTGCTTTACTGACTGACCTCAAGCGATCTGGTTTGCTGGAGGAAACATTGGTCCTATGGGGTGGTGAATTTGGTCGTACGCCCACGGTTGAGTTGCCAAAGCCCGGATCCAATGGGGGTAAGGTGAATGGACGGGATCACAATCATCATGGTTTTTCCATGTGGATGGCGGGCGGTGGGGTTAAAGCCGGCTACGTCCATGGGGCCACCGATGAATTTGGGTTTCGAGCGGTGGAAAATCCCGTTCACGTTCATGATCTTCATGCCACCATGTTGCATTTGCTAGGTTTCGATCACGAAGAATTTACCTATCGCTATGCGGGTCGAGACTTTCGCTTGACCGACGTTCATGGCAAATTGGTAACTGACTTGATTGCCTGATTCCATGAGTGATCCAACTCCGCAAGTTGTGGTAGTCGGAAGTTACGTTCACGACATGAAGTGGCGCACCGAACGATTTCCCTTGGACGGCGAATCCGTGCTTGGAGACTTTTACGATGATCCCGGAGGAAAGGGGACGAACCAAGCCGTGGCAGTTTCTCGATTAGAAATTCCGACAGCCTTTGTAGGAGGCGTGGGACGAGATATCCTAGGCGAAGGGGCGAAGAAATTGTTTGCTGAAGAAGGTATTCAGGCCCATCTGCTGGAAGTGGATGGTCCGACCGGAACAGCGTCCATTCAAATCGATGCCAGCGGCCAGAATCGCATAGTGGTGGATCTCGGCGCAAACCTCCTCTGGGAATACTATCGCATTCCCGAGCATTTGTTGGCGAAAGCGAAAGTAGTTGTATGCCAATGCGAGATTAGCCCGAAATCCACCGAGCATGCATTATCCTTGGGTCGTGAGAACGGTGCCGTGACAATCCTCAATCCTGCTCCTTTTACGAACAAGCTTCAACCTGATTTGCTGCCTTACGTTGATGCTTTGATCCCTAACGAATCGGAGTTTTCCGGTTTGTTGTCGAGCTTCGAAGAAACCCGTGAATTGGCTGTTTCGCCGGAAGAAGTCGCTGAGCTTTCGGACGATGAATTTAGATTGCGCTGCGAGTCCATTGCCGTTCCCACAGTTATCGTTACACTAGGCGAGGAGGGGTGCTACCTGTCCAGTCCATCGGGACATGGCCGCTACCGTCCTGAACCTGGCATTCATGCAATCGATACAGTGGGAGCCGGAGATTCCTTCGTGGGAGGCTTGGCTGCCTCCATGGCTCGCGGGACGGAATGGCCTGAGGCGGTTTCATTTGCTACCAAAGTGGCAGGATTGGCTGTTCAGCGAAAAGGGTCGGCTCTCGCCATGCCTCGCCTGAGCGAGGTCGAGCAATAGGCTCACCCTGCGGCTATTTTGGGCCAGAATGCCTCTATGATGGCTTGCATCTTAGGCATGGCTCTTGAGGCAGTTTCCGCTACTTCCTCGTGCGATAGGGGATGCGGACTTACTCCCGCAGCGAGGTTGCTTATGCAGGAAAGAGCAGCGACCTTCATTCCGGCAGCATTGGCTAGAATGGCTTCGGGAACGGTTGACATCCCTACGGCATCGGCGCCCAAGGCACGAAATGCCTTTATTTCGGCTGGAGTTTCGAAGGTGGGACCCGATAAGGCAGCATAGACACCTTCCTGCACGGAATGACCGCATTGTTCGGCGGCTTCTCGCAAACTAGCCCTAAGGGAGGGGTGATAAACGCTTGTTTGATCAGGGAAGCGAGACCCCCACACTTTGTCATGTGGCCCAATCAAAGGGTTCCCCGGCATGAAGTTGAGATGATCCCGTAGCATCATGAGATCACCTGCTGCAAAATTTTCGTTTATGCCGCCGGCAGCGTTGGTAAGCAGGATAGAGTTTGCTCCCGCGGATTTGGACAAGTGAACGGGTATTGCGATCGGTGTCCAACCCACGCCTTCATAGAAATGGCGACGGCCTTGGAATACAAAAGTTTCCACACCATCTAGCTCAGCCCATGAGAGTTGTCCTGCATGGCCTTCGACCCCAGTTGCTCCAAGCCCCGGGATTTCATCATATGAAAGCGTCTCGCGTATCGTGAAGATTTTGTTGAGGTCGTTCCATCCCGAACCGCAAACGAGAGCGGTCGAGGGTTGGGCTCCAGGCCAAGTATTGGCCAAGAACGCCTGCGCTTGGCTCAAGGCATCCGCGTCGATGCTCATTGCCCTATGGGATGCCAAGTGGTTTTTATTTCCTGCAGGTCGAGGATGGGGTAGGGACCTTCTGCCTCATCCGAAAACCAGTTTGCAGATTTGATTCTTACGATTCGTTTTAGATTGCGGGCGGCGTCTTCTTCCAGCGGTTTACGTTCCTTTTCGTCGAGATCGGCGTATACCAAGGCGTTGACGTCCATGTGGCCGGAGAGTGGAGGGATAAGCTCTTCTCTTTGACCAGTGAGTAGATTGACCACGCCACCCGGCAAATCAGAGGCATTGAGCACTTCACCAAAGGTGATGGCGGAAAGGGGAAAAGTTTCGGAAGCAATGCACACCACTGTATTTCCTCCGGCGATGGCAGGGGCTATCATAGATACCAAACCCAGCAATGGATTTTCATTGGATGCGATGATCACTGTCACACCTGATGCCTCGGGCAGTGAGAAATTGAAGTGTGAGGATGCAACGGGGTTCACGCCACCGAATATTTGATGGTACTTGTCGGTCCATCCGGCGTAATGAACGAGGCGGTCCACGCTGGAGGCGACTTCTTTTCTGGCTTTGGCTTCGGTGGATCCACTGGAACGGAGTTCCTCGATGAACTGTTCGCTGCGTCCTTCCAGCATCTCGGCCGCCCGATAAAGAATCTGACCGCGATTATATCCCGAACGAGCAGCCCATCCCTCGGCCGCTCCGCGGGCGGCGACGACGGCTTCCCTGCAATCTTTTCGGGAAGCTCGACAGGTATTGGCCAACAGGTTGCCCTTTGTATCAAGAACCTTGATCGTTCTTCCTGACTCAGTTCGTGGAAAGGCTCCCCCGAGATACAGTTTGTAAGTCTTGGCCACCAGCAGGCGGTCCTGATCCGCCCCCTTCATCGTGAGCTTCCTCCAGTTGTCTTTAGATCAACGTAGGGCAACAGGCCGTGCAGTCCGCCCTCGCGGCCCATGCCGCTTTCCTTATATCCACCGAAGGGTGATGTCGGGTCGAATTTATTGAATGTATTTGCCCATACCACACCGGCCCGCAATTTCTTGCCGACCCGAAAGATTTTGGATCCCTTGTCCGTCCATACACCTCCGGAGAGGCCATAAGGCACGTTGTTGGCCATCTGAATGGCCTCGTCCACGGTGCGGAAGGTCAGCACGGATAGAACCGGGCCGAAGATTTCCTCGGTGGCCACTCGGTGAGACTGGGCGACGTCGAGGAACAAAGTGGGTTGGCACCAGTATCCTTTGCCGGGAAGCGAGCAACTGCTTTGGTGCAGGGATGCGCCCTCCTTTTCTCCGATTCGAATATATTTCTGAATTGTTTTCAACTGGGCCTTGGAATTGATCGCGCCGATGTCGGTGTTCTTGTCCAGCGGATCTCCCACGATCAGGGTTTCCATACGATCCTTCAGCTTGCGCAGAAACAGGTCGGCGATTGATTCTTGAAGTAGCAGGCGTGAGCCGGCGCAACAGACATGTCCCTGATTGAAGAAAATACCGTTTATTACTCCTTCCACCGCCTGGTCTATGGGCGCGTCCTCGAAGATTACGTTTGCGGCCTTGCCCCCGAGCTCGAGGGTGAAGCGCTTGTCGGTGCCGGCCAAGGCCTTTCGGATATTCTTGCCGACCTCGGTAGATCCGGTGAAGGCCACCTTGTCGATTTCTTTGTGCCGGACGAGGGCGTCTCCTGTCTCCCCTGCTCCCGTCACCAAATTAACTACACCGGGAGGAAGATCGGCATCTTGGATGATTTCGGCTAGCTTGAGCACGGAAAGGGACGTGGTCTCTGCCGGCTTTAAAACCACTGTGTTACCGGTGGCGAGAGCGGGCGCGATCTTCCAAGCTGCCATAAGGAGAGGAAAGTTCCACGGGATCACTTGGGCCGCCACCCCTAATGGAACTGTGGTTTTGCCAGGGAATGCATAGTCCAGTTTGTCTGCCCAACCCGCATAGTAAAAGAAATGGGCTGCGACCAAGGGCAAGTCTATGTCTCGGGATTCACGGATCGGTTTGCCGCCGTCCATCGATTCGAGGATCGCCAGTTCTCTTGACCTCTCCTGAATCAGACGAGCGATTCGGAAGAGATATTTGCCGCGTTCCGCGGGCTTGGTCTTGGACCAAACACTCTCGTATGCCTTGCGGGCAGCTCGCACGGCGCGGTTAACGTCTTTGGAATTGGCTTCAGATACCGTGGCAAGGGTTTTCTCAGTGGCTGGATTTATGGAGGGAAAGGCATTGCCGGAGGTGGCCGGGACGAACTTGTTGTCGATGAACAGTTCGTAATGGTCTTTCAACTGCACGGGTTCAGTCGACTCGGGAGCCGGCGCATAATCCCAATTCCCCTTGAAATTGAGAGGAGGTGGGCTCTTCTTTCTTGATTTCGCCATCGCAGTGTTACGTTCAGTCGAGCGAGAAATAATTAGAGGATTGATACACGCCAGTGCTTTGTTTGACAAGCTGCATGAGAACGTCATTGGCAAGACTGCTTGCCCCGAAACGGAAGAGATCTGGCGTGAGCCATTCGATTCCTAGGGTTTCTCGCAGCATGACGAGATATTGAACGGCGAGCTTGGCTTTGGAAATGCCACCGGCCGGTTTCATGCCTATGCGTTGACCGGTTTCATAGTAATGATCGCGAATTGCCTCAAGCATAACCAAGGTGACCTCCATGGTGGCAGCTGGCTGCACCTTGCCGGTGGAGGTCTTTATGAAGTCGGTCCCCGCTCGGATGGCGAGATCGCTTGCTTTTCTCACGTTGTCCAAGGTATGTAGTTCTCCGGTCTCCAGAATGACCTTCAAATGAGCGTTTCCGCAGGCCTCCTTGACGGCCTTGATTTCCTCGGTCACGAAGTCATGATCTCCTGCGAGGAAGCGCCCCCGCGAAATCACCATGTCAATTTCCTCGGCTCCATCGCGCACGGCTCTTTTCGTCTGGTTGATCCTTTGCTTCAAGTCGTCTTGACCACTGGGGAAGGCGGTAGATACAGATGCAGTTTTCACGCCACTGCCTTCGAGGGCGGAGCGAGCAGTTTTGACCATGGAGGGATAGACGCAAATTGCTGCTACCTTGGGCAGTCCCGGCAGGGCATCGTGCAAGTGAGTGGCTTTTTGGCAAAGACGCCGCACCTTGTCCTCAGTGTCTTTCCCCTCGAGGGTAGTCAGGTCGATCATCGAGAGGATGAGCTCCAGAGCCTGTATCTTGGACTCCTTTTTTATGCTGCGGGTTCGGAACCGGGCCACCCTTTCCTTCACGCCCACTTCGTCAATGGCGGGTGAATCTCCTGCGAGAATGGCGGGCGAAGCTGACATTGCTATACTAGGATGAGGTGTCGTAGGTAAGGGCAAGATCCCCACGGCGAATGATCAAATGGTTGGAACCATCGGAGCGCTCGGAGGGCTCGGTGCGTCCGACCACTTGCGCATCTATGCCGAAACCATCGGCTATGGTGACTACATCGTCGACTATCGATGGTTCGCAGTAGGCCTCCAGGCGATGCCCCATATTATATACGCGGTACATTTCCTCGTCGCTTGTACCGCTGGCTTTCTGGATAGCCTCGAACACGGGAGAGGTAGGCATTAGGTTGTCTTTTACGTGTTTCACCCCAGTTCCAAAACGCAGGCATTTGGTTTGCCCACCGCCGGAGCAGTGTACGAGTCCGCTTACCTGACTTCTGTGCTCGGAGAGGATGGCCTTGACCAACGGCACGTAGCATCTGGTGGGACTGAGAAGGGCTTGTCCCACAGTGAGATTGGAGCCAGGCAAAGGCTCGTTCATTTGGTAGGGACCGCAATAGGCGAGTTCCTCGGGTGTTTGTGGGTCGCGCGTTTCGGGGTACTTTTCCTTGTAAACGGGAGCGAGTAGATCATGCCTGGCACTGGTCAAGCCGTTGCTTCCAATCCCACTGTTCTCAAATTTTTCGTGAATCGCTTGGCCGGACGAAGAAAATCCCACTATGGCTAATCCTGGTTCTATGGCTGCATTGTCCACCACTTTGCCTCGGTCAAGGGTGGCCACTGCGCAGGAATCTACGATGACAGTTCCCGTAAGGTCTCCCACGTCCGCGGTTTCGCCACCGCAGGAGGTGACCCGCACACCAAGATCACGTAGTCCCTCGAGAAACTCTTCGGTTCCCGCAATCAACTCGGCTAGAGCTTCGCCTGGGAAGTTACGCGCATTACGGTTGACTGTGCTGGAAACCACTACGTCGTCGGTGGCACCCACGCATGCCAGGTCATCCAAGTTCATGACCAAGCTGTCTTGGGAGGTCCCCCGAAAGACCGAGGCATCCCCCGTTTCCCTGTACCATAGGTAGGCGAGGATTGATTTTGTGCCGGCGCCATCGGCATGAATGACGTTGCACTTTTCCGGATTGCCGGTGAGGTAATCCTCGGTGATTTTGCAAAAAGCGCCAGGAAAGAGTCCTTGGTCGAGACCGTCGACTACTGCGTGTACTTCTTCCTTTGAAGAAGAAACTCCACGTTGACGGTAACGGTCGGATATTTCGGAGGTAACCATAAAGCCACATATTTTGCGCGCCTAGAGAACGAAATGCAATGAGCAAGGAGACAATGTCTTTTCGTGTAGAGACTTTCTCAAACTGGCAATCCTTTCTGGAAGAGGCTCACCCGCTCCTGCTCGAGAATGAGGCTGAAAGTAATTTGATTTGGGAGGTGGGGCGAGTTTCCGCTCAAAACACTAGCGCGGCACGGTCTTGGTCCGGGTGGTTGGTGGAAGGGGATGGCAAGCCGCTGCTTGCTGCTTTGCCCTCGGTGACAGGATATCTGATATTGTCTGCGGGAAAAGATTCGGCCTGTTCTGCTTTGGCGAATCACTTGTCTGCTTCGAGCATTTCACTTAATGGAGCGAGTGGTCCCGAACCCGTTGCCAGTTCATTTGCGGAAGTTTGGCAAGATATTGTTGGAGTGTCTGTGAAATTGGGAGCCTCCTTGTCTTTTTATTCGTCTTCTACAAATGCAGAGCAAAAAAATAGCCAACAGGGGTTCTTGAGGAAAGCTTGCCAGCAAGAGGCAGAGTTACTTCGTGGTTGGGCAATTGATTTTGGCGCCGAATCTCCGAGGCCGATGGATCCTCGTTCGCTAACTAGGTTAAGCCAACGCATGTTGGGTCAGGGAAATTTGTTTGTCTGGGAGGAGAATGAACAGATAAGGGCCATGGGAGGCTTTGGGCGTGAAACTCCCAATGGCTTGGTCATCAACATGGTCTTCACGCCCAAAAATTATCGTGGACGAGGCTTTGCCAGTGCCTTGACAGCAGCGTTGGCGAGAGAGGCAGGCAGACGCGGCAAGGAGTTCTGCTGCTTGTATAGTGAGTTTCGTAGCTCGATTCGCCCCAATTTATACGAGCAAATCGACTTTTGTTTGGCAGGCGAATTTACCGAGCGAGCCTTTCATACCTAGTCGGCAAGCTTGCCGAGGGAACGACAATAGTCAGCGAAGCCTTTGGCTTGTTCGCGAAGCCGCTCGCCGAACTCGTGTTTGCCGAGTCCGCCCTCGGCTTGGACGACAGAGCCGACGGCGGGTATGAATACGCGACGGGGATAGTTCAAGGCGTTACGGTAGCCGAAGACTTGTTGCAGGTGTTCGACGGGGCGGAGACCACCGAATTGTCCGGCTGCAATGCCAATATATGAGACGGGGCGATCCTCGAAGCTCTCGGGAAAGGGCAGCATATCTATGAAAAGCTTGAGGGCGCCTGCCATGCTGCCATTGTATTCGGGAGCGATCACGACAAGTCCGGAGGAAGCCAGTATTTGCTCGGTGAACTCGATTACGCGAGCCGGTTTCTCGGCGTAGGCATCTGGAGAAAAGGTCTCGGGAGGAAGCTCGGCAAGGTCTAGTGTTTGGTTCTTTATTCCGATCTCATCGTAGACGGTGGACAAGAAGGAGGCGACTTGGGCCGACACGCTACCAGCTCGGTTGGTTCCTATAATTATAGTAATCATTGAGAGAAGGCTTTGATTTTGGCGTAAAGTTCATCGTATTCTTGGGCCACTTCCAAGTCCGTCCGTTCCGAGATCAAAGATTCTGGTGGCCGGAAAAGCAAGGCGTGATCTGCGGCGTCGAGCATGCCGAGGTCATTGTAACTGTCGCCTGCTGCGATCACCTTGTAGTTTAGGCCCTGAAGGGCATGCACGGTCTTTGTTTTGTGGTCGGTTGAGCGAAGCCGATAGTCGGTGATCTTGCCATTTGGTTCCACGTCTAGTTCATGGCAGAAGAGGGTGGGGTGCCCCAATTGTTTCATGAGGGGGCCCGCGAATTGGGTGAAGGTGTCGGAGAGTACGATTAGCTCACCCCACTCCCGAACTTTTTTTACGAAGGGGATAGCTCCTTGCAAGGGTTCTAGGGATGCGATTACTTCCTGTATTTGCGGAAGCTTGAAGCCGTGTTGGTTTAGGATGTCCAACCGATAACGCATGAGAACGTCGTAATCGGGTTCGTCACGAGTGGTTCGACGCAGGGCCTCTACTCCCGTCTTCTTCGCGAAAGCGATCCATATCTCCGGGACGAGCACGCCCTCGAGGTCGAGGCAGAGGATTTGCATGCTTAATTGATTTAGGGAAGAGTGGTTTCTCCCATCAGGAAGCGATCACACTCGCGGGCTGCGGCTCGACCTTCGTTGATGGCCCAAACGATCAGGGATTGTCCGCGACGCATGTCGCCGGCGGCGAAGACGCCTTCCATGCTAGTGGAAAATTTTCCGTATTCAGCTTGCACGTTGGAACGTCCGTCTCTTTCCAACCCGAGTTCTTCGACAATGGTGTCTTCGGGGCCAAGGAATCCCATTGCCAAGAGGGCGAGCTGGGCAGGAATTTCACGCTCGCTACCTGCTACCTCCACTGGCGTGAACCGTCCGTCCTTTTCCTGCCATTCGATGTCATGGACGAGTAAGCCTTGCAGATTGCCGTCGTCGTCACCAATGAATTTCTTGGTCGAAACAAGATATTGTCGCGGGTCTTGGCCGAACAACTCTTTGGCCTCTTCTTGCCCGTAATCGAGTCCATATACTTTGGGCCATTCCGGCCAGGGATTGTTGTCAGCTCTTTCGTCGGGAGGACGAGGCATGATCTCTAGCTGCGTGATGCTACGGCAACCGTGTCTTATTGAGGTTCCAACGCAATCGGTTCCCGTGTCACCTCCACCGATAACGACGACGTCTTTTTTCTTGGCAGCCATTTCAAAAGCGGTGACGTCCTTTGCCTCAAGGAGGCCCTTCGTGTTGCGCGTCAGGAAGTCCATTGCAAAGTGAACCCCTTCCAACTTTCTGCCTTCGATGGGCAGATCTCGAGGTTTGGTGGCTCCACAGCAAAGAACGACGGAGTCGAAGTCATCCATTAATTGTTTGGCAGACAGATCCTTGCCGATTTCCACTGAGGTCTTGAATTCGATACCTTCGGCCGCCATCAGGTCGACTCTGCGCTGAACGATCCATTTCTCCAGCTTCATGTTCGGTATGCCGTAAGTGAGAAGGCCACCTATACGATCTGCTCGTTCGAATACAGTAACAGAATGACCTGTCTTGTTGAGCTGGTCCGCGGCTGCCATACCCGAGGGACCCGAACCTACCACTGCGATTTTTTTATCGGTTCGCGTCTTTGGAGGATCCGGAACTACCCAACCTTCCTCGAAGCCCTTGTCGATGATGGAGCATTCGATGCTCTTGATGGTTACAGGTGGCTCGATTACACCGAGGACACAGGAACCTTCGCATGGAGCCGGGCATACGCGCCCAGTGAACTCAGGGAAGTTATTCGTCTTGTGCAATCGTTCTAGGGCTTCTCTCCACTTTCCCCTGTAGACGAGATCGTTCCATTCCGGAACCAAGTTGTTGACCGGGCATCCGCTTGCCATGTTGCTGATCAGCATGCCGGTGTGACAATAAGGTGTTCCGCAATCCATGCAGCGAGCCCCTTGGTCTCGCAACTTGGATTCGTCGAACGGCTCGTGGATTTCGTCCCAGTCCTTGATGCGCTCGAGCGGAGGGCGATCGGGGATTGGATTGCGTTCGAATTCTAGAAAGCCAGTTGGTTTGCCCATGGATGTGTAAATGGTTTGGCGCGACAGGGATCTCTTTTAGTGACCTGCCTTGACGTTTTCCTCGAAGGCGGCCTGGATGGCCTCGTCTCCCTCAAGGCCTCGTTCCTTTGCTCGCTGCATGGCGACCAATACGCGTTCGTAGTCCTCCGGCATCACTTTGATGAATTTGTCGAGGAAGGCCTCCCATTGTTCGAGAATCATTTGGCCGCGCTTGGAGCCTGTATATTCGACGTGTTGTTCGATCTCCGAGCGTATCGCGGCGATTTCATCGTCGTCACATTCAACCAAGGGATAGACCTTCACCATTTCATGGTTGAGTCGTTTGTTCACGAAGTCGCCTTCCTCGTCCAAGACATAGACGATGCCTCCAGACATGCCGGCTCCGAAATTGCGGCCGGTCAGCCCCAGGCAAATCACTTGTCCGCCTGTCATGTATTCGCAACCATGATCACCCATTCCCTCGATGACCGCATGAACTCCCGAGTTGCGAACACAGAAACGTTCTCCTGCCACACCTGCTACGTAGGCTTTGCCCCCAGTGGCGCCATAGAAGCAAACGTTTCCGGTGATTATGTTCTCGTGAGCAACGAAAGGCGAGTCCTCGGGTGGGCGAACGATTACCTTGGCTCCTGACAATCCTTTGCCACAATAGTCATTGGTGTCTCCGGTTACGGAAAGAGTCATGCCTTGAGGGCAGAATGCGCCAAAGCTTTGTCCTGCCGAACCCGTGAAGTTAAGACGAAGGGTATCTTCCGGTAGGCCTTCGTCTCCGTGACGGCGAGAGAGTTCTGCTCCAGTTATCGTTCCAACCACGCGGTCAGTGTTAACTATGGGCAGATTGATTTCGACGGGGGTGCCATCTTTCAGGGTGGGTTCAGCTTGGCGAAGAATTTCCCGGTTGTCCAAGGCTTTGTCGAGCAGGTGGTCCTGGTCCATTTGGCAATAAGTGCCTACTTCTGGGCCTACTTCTGGTTTGTGCAAGATATTCGAGTAATCCAGCCCTTTTGCTTTCCAGTGATCGATTGCTTTGCGTAATTCGAGTTTGTCCACTCGCCCAACCATTTCATTGATGGTACGAAAGCCCAGTGTCGCCATGGTTTCACGAAGCTCTTCCGCGACATATTGCATGAAGTTAACTACAGCGTCAGGACCACCCATGAATTTTTCACGAAGGACGGGATCCTGTGTTGCCACCCCCACCGGGCAGGTGTTCTTGTGGCAAACACGCATCATAAGGCATCCCAGGGTCACGAGAGCGGTGGTGGCGAATCCGAATTCCTCGGCCCCAAGCAGACAGGCAATGGCGACGTCTCGACCGGTCTTCAGCTGACCGTCCGTCTCGATGACCACGCGGCTGCGCAAGTCATTCAACAAAAGGGTTTGGTTAGTTTCGGCCACGCCCAACTCCCAGGGAGCCCCAGCGTGTTGTATAGAGGAGCGGGGTGAGGCCCCGGTGCCCCCGTCATATCCCGACACCAATATTACGTCGGCTTTGGCCTTGGCTACCCCCGCGGCAATAGTGCCTACGCCAACTGCGGATACGAGCTTTACGTTTATGCGGGCGTGAACATTCGAATTCTTTAGGTCATGAATTAGCTCAGCTAGGTCCTCAATTGAATAAATGTCGTGGTGGGGCGGGGGGGAAATCAGGCCTACCCCGGGAGTGGTTCCTCGGGTTTTGGCGATTGGAGGCAATACCTTGTGCCCAGGTAATTCTCCACCTTCTCCGGGTTTGGCTCCCTGAACGATCTTGATCTGAAGCTCATCCGAGTTTACCAAGTAATAGCTGGTTACGCCAAAGCGTCCGCTAGCCACCTGCTTGATGGCGGAACGCCGACTATCTCCGTTGGGATCTGGCGTGAAGCGATCCTTGTCCTCTCCACCTTCGCCGGTGTTGGACTTTCCTCCAATCCTATTCATTGCAATTGCGAGAGATTCGTGGGCTTCCTTTGAAATGGATCCATAAGACATGGCCCCTGTCTTGAAGCGCTTCATGATCTCTGACGCGGGCTCCACTTCCTCCAACGGAATGGATTGGTTTTCATCCAACTTGAATTCCATTAATCCTCGCAAGGTAAACATTTCGCGGGACTGGTCGTTGATTGCGTCCGAGTATTCCTTGAACACTTCGTAATTGCCCAGACGAGTGGACTTTTGGAGATTGTGAATGGTTGCCGGATTGAAGAGGTGTTTTTCCCCATTTGCTCGCCACTGGTATATTCCTCCGGGATCGAGCGGGGCGGCCTTTTCATCCGTCCGCGGGGCAAAGGCGTTTTCGTGCCGCCTGCGTGCTTCCTCAGATATGGTCTCCAAGCCGATTCCTTCGACTCGTGACGAGGTGTTGGTAAAGTAATTGTCCACGACCTCACGGTTGAGTCCTATGGCCTCGAATATTTGAGCGCCGCGATAGGAGGCAATGGTGGAAATGCCCATTTTCGACATGGTTTTTACCACGCCATTTATGTTTGCCTTAAGGAAGTTCTTGCAAGCTTTCCCAGGGTCTAGCTCAATGTCACCTTCGTGGATGAGATGGCGCACGGTCTCCAAGGCAAGGTATGGGTTGATTAAGTCGGCGCCGTAACCCAAGAGGAGTGCGAAGTGCTGCACTTCACGAGGATCGCCTGATTCCAGAATAATCGAGCTTCGAGTGCGGGTTCCTTGCCGAATGAGATGATGATGCAAGCCAGCCACGGCGAGTAAGGCAGGTATGGCAGCTTGTTCGGGTCCCACTTCACGGTCTGAGAGAATCAATAGGTTGACTCCATTGGCAATTGCCTCGTCAGCTTTTGCAAAGAGCTTGTTTAAGGCGGATTCAAGGTCTTCGCCTCTGGAAACGGCATTGGGCTCAAATAAAATGGGCAAGGTGCTCGAGCGATAATGCTCCAGTTCGATTTCGCGCAGTTGCTCGATTACGGCATCTTCTACCAGAGGTGAATCGAACTTGATCATTCGGCAACTCTCGGGGCCGGGATTGGTTAGGTCGCCTTCCGATCCCACGAAACTTATGGTGGCAGTGATGAGTTCCTCCCGAATGGGGTCGATGGGAGGATTTGTCACTTGGGCAAATAGTTGCTTGAAATAGTTGTATAGATGTTGCGTCTGATCGGATAGCACGGCCAAGGGTGAGTCATTTCCCATCGAGCCAAGCGGTTGCTTTCCTGATCCGGCGCTCGGCCCGATGAGGAAACGCATGTCCTCGAAGGTATAGCCAAAAGCCTTTTGCTTGGCTAAAATGGAGTCGAAATCGTCAAGTCGGTTATTGTTGGAGGGAGATAGTTCGCTTGCCTCGAGCAATCCATCTTCGAGCCATTTGCCGTAGGGAGCACCCTTGGCCACTTCCTCCTTCAGTTCAGTGTCATCCACAATGCGACCAGCTTTCATGTCGATGAGGAACATGCGACCTGGTTCGAGACGCCCCTTCTTTATTACGTTCTTTGATTCAATGGAGCTCAAGACCCCGACTTCCGAGGCTAAAATCACCTTGTCGTCCGCCGTCACGTAATATCGAGAGGGTCGTAGCCCGTTGCGGTCGAGTACGGCGCCGATNTGCACTCCATCCGAGAAGGCTATGGAAGCGGGNCCGTCCCAAGGTTCCATGAGGCAGGCATGATATTCATAGAACTCCCTTTTGAACTCGGGCATGCTCTGGTGGCGTTCCCATGGTTCGGGAATCATCATCATCATGGCATGAGCCAAGCTACGTCCCGAAAGAATGAGAAACTCGAGACAATTGTCGAANTTCTGGGAATCGGAACCGTCTTCCCTGATGATAGGGAGCAGTTTTTCCAAGTCATCGCCGAACACTTCGCTGGCCAATTGCATTTGCCGCGCATGCAACCAGTTTTCATTTCCTCTCAAGGTGTTGATTTCACCATTGTGACAAAGGTATCTGAACGGTTGTGCTCGTGGCCAACTGGGAAAGGTGTTGGTCGAGAACCGAGAGTGCGTGAGGGCGAGCGCGGATTCCATGTCAGGGTGACTGAGATCAGGGAAATAGGCATCGAGTTGCTCTGTCGTCAGCATGCCTTTGTAGGTCATGGTCCGAGCCGAGAAGGAACTCACGTGGAAATGGTCGTCTTTTGTATCTTCGGAATAGTTAAGCTTGAAACTGATTACTCGACGAATGAGATATAGCTTTCTTTCGAAATCAATGCCGCGCTCAACCTCCGCCGTACGTTTCACGAAGAATTGCAACATCTTCGGTTCGCAAGCTGCCGAAGCCTTGCCCAGAATGGAACTGTTTACAGGTACATCGCGCCAACCAAGGAATTCCAATCCTTCCTCCGCAACAGAACTTTCGATTGTTTCTTTCTCAAGTTTGCGAGTTTCATTCTCTTGTGACAAGTAGACGAANCCTNCGCCGTAGTCTCCTTCCTCGGGTATTTCGAAACCGCATTCATCCGGGCAAACGGATTGGAAGAACTTATGGGGCACTTGAATGAATATGCCGGCACCGTCACCAGTAATGGGATCACACCCACATCCACCGCGGTGATCAAGGTTCTCGCAGATTTCGAGCGCGCCCCGCACGATGGCATGGGAACGGCGACCTTTCATGTCAACGATGAGACCTATGCCGCAATTTTCACGCTCATTCTTTGGGTCATATAATCCCTGTGCGCGCGGGAAGCCGTTTAACTTTTTCNTCATTAGCGAGGTTGGAAAGGGAGAAATGGGAATTTGTCAGCTTTGCGTGGAACCCTCCGGCAAAGCTTGCCTTATTTGGCGTTAAAAGACACACCGTTAATGACTTTCAGCCAGTTTGGGTCAAGTTTTTTTGAGCCTATTCCGAGAATATGGCAACATCAGCTTTTGGTTGAGTGGCGGCAGACATTTTCTCGTAAACCGCGCTGGNAATCCATCCATTCAGGTAACAAAGCCTCTTTGTCTCAATGATATCATGATCCCTTAGGAGTTCTTTTGGGTTGGATAATTTCGATGCCTCGATGCCGCAGCTTGCCTTGAAGAAGGAGTATAGCATTCGCAGTCCCATTTTTTGTGGAATATTGAAAATTCCTTCTTTTGAAGGTTCCTCAAAATCAGCCAGCAACCATTTTCCTTGTGGTCGCAGAGCAGCAGTCAGACAGGGGATCATATCCTGCAATGTGTCATGACAAAAACAATCAAGGAAGAAATGTGTGACGATTGCATCATATTGGCCTCGAGATAAAGATTCCTTGGTTAGGTCTCTTTGTTCGAAAAATACTCGACGGCGGTCTTCTTCAGCGATCCTTTTGCTAGCTACTTGGAGCATCCCATTGCTCGCGTCCACGCACTTGACTCGGGATTTTGAATTCATTGAAAGCAAGGCCTTTAGAAACAAACCGTTGCCTTCCCCAACCAGTAACACCTCACGGGCTTCTTTCAATTCCTGTAGGTAACAAACTCTAGCTTTTTGCAAGAAGGGCCCGAATGCCATGATTTCAAGCAATCGGTATACGCGGGCAAGTCCGTCGAAATTTCTTTTTGGCTGCATTAGATTAATGAGAGGCAGGGCAGGAACAGGGATGCATCGGCCAAGACTCTCTTATCTTCCGCATCAAGTTTCTGGCGATCGATGAAAGGGAGGGATGCCAAGGCAATTGCAGAGCAGAAAAGAACCAAAGCTTCCGGTTCCCTAATTCTCAACAAAGCCATGGACGAGCATAAGCCTATTGTGGCAATGGTCACCTTGACTGCCAGAAATCCAACTTTCTTTCTACGAAGCGGCAAAGACGATTGGCCTTGGCTTCTGTCAACCTGGGTTTCCCATTTGGCGACAAAACAACAATTGAGAAAGCAAAGCGTCGTAACGGAGACGAAGGAAAGCCATAGGGAAAAACTGGTTTCAGCCATCGATCGCCAAAGAAACAAATGAATGCCAGCGGAAAGTAGCAGAGCTGCGCGAACTTCCTTTGGCAAAGGCAATCGACCATTTGGATCCGCGTGATTAATCCAGGCATTTGTGGCGCAAATTCCCGCCAATGTCAGACCCGCTGAGAATTCTTCAACCGTCAGCACTTTCCAAGAAATTAGCATGGAACAAGAAAGAACTCCAGACCAAGCGATTAATATTGTTCCTCGATGTTGTGCCATAAATCGGTGTCGTCGAGTCTTGGGTGAGTTTCGCATCCCGCAAACATCCAGCCAGCGATCCGCTGTATATCCCAACCAAACCGCGGTGGCGACCAAGACGCCATGAATCCAGGAAAACTCAAACCCAAAGGCAGTTGTCGCCATCCATTGCCAACAGAATGCGAAAAAGGCGGCATCCAAGGCCAGCAAGTTGGGCAGCTGCAAGAGGAATGGCAGGCAAGGCCAAGGGTCCTTGTTTCGAAGAGATGAGGTTGCTTTTGTTATTCTTGCAGTTGCAATTTTATGTAAATTACNTTTCATTGGGTAAAGTTTTAGCCAAACACAACCTGTTCAAATGAAAATAAAATCTTATCTTAAACCACAATGCGGATGGAGTATGGGAGTTAGAGCCATTATGGACAAGTATGGCCTCACCTACGAAGATCTCGACATTATAAACAATCCGGACATCTACGCTGAAATGGTTCAGAAGTCGGGGCAACCTTTGTCACCATGCGTGGAAATCGATGGTATCATGTTGGCCGACGTCAGTGGAGAAGAGGTGGAGAACTACATGTTGAGCAACGGACTGGTGCAGCCCAATGAAGAAGAAGCCAGCGCTCCCACAAATGCTCCTTGTTCCGACGAGGAACACGCTCAACAAGCTTCCCAACCGGTTCGCTTTTTCTGAGGTATAGAAAAAACCTCAGTTTGCATTCGCTCTAGCCCCAAGTGCTGGGCGAAGTTTTTGANCTTGGGTTTTCGGCGTTAGGCACAGAGCAAATAAACTCTAGGCCTTTTGGATTTTCCCCGCCTTGATCGCCTTTGCCGAGACCCACATCCGCTTAACTTGTCCGCTGGGCAGTTTTACTCGGACTCGCTGAAGATTGGGGCGAAAGACTCGTTTATTCACTTTGACCAATTGCAAGCCGATACCTCCGGACTTCTTGGATTGGCCCTTGTGTATGATTCTGCCACCCTTTCGGGGGCGCTTACCGGTGATGGCACAAATTCTGGACATGGCTATTCTTCTTGGGTGAAAAGGTCGGAAATAATGGGTCGAGAGGAATCAAACGCAAGCTTTTTTACCCTTTGCAGAGGGCTTCAGGCGCGTGGCGCTCAATGCCTGAAAGCAATCGCCCATCAGCGATGGATGTAAGATTTCATGCAGTGTTTGACGTTCTTCGTCGAGTCCCGTGGTTTGTTTCTCGACGATCTTACGAATTGCTGCTGAAGATCGCTTCATTAAAAAACTTTCCTGTCTTTCCACGGATGTCTCCTTGAAACCTTGTTCCCAGAGGACTTCTGTGAGCAAGTCCCAACAAAGGGAGCAGGTCAGGTCAATTTCACCTGGATTGGTCAGTAAATTACTGTGAGATCGGTGGTTTTGATAGGCTCGGGCTGTGCCTGCGGGATGATTATGAATCAATTCTTCCCACGACTTGCCGTAATCGAAGGCAAGAAAAGCCCCTTGCCATTTTTGTTTTGCAAGAACGCGAAGTGCATCGACTGCCCTAAGCGCCAGATCAAGCCGATAGTCTTGGGATGAGGTCGCTGGCAAGCGATGCTTGATGGCTGTTACGCAATCAGTCATTTCAGGAAGGATGACTTCACGAAGGCTTTCCTCTTCAATTTTCACGCCTAATTCTTGCCACCCTTCAGCCTCATTGAAGCGCAATCTGTGGAAGGGCAAGGAATCAAGCCATTCATTTGCAAACACGAAGGCCTTTTCCGGGATATCAAGTGAATCACCGAGTCGTAGTGTCAAGATTTCCGGAAAGGGATGATTTATTTCATCGAGAACAGATTTTCCAGGTTCGGCTCCGATTTCCACAAACACATGTTGTCCTGCAGCTTTCTCCGACCCTAGCATGTCAACTGCTCCGGCGGAAACCAGTTTCCCGAATACTTGGCCTAGACTTTCGGTAGTGTAAAAGTCGGCTTCCGGAGAACGCCCAACCCGATTTCCAATTTTTGAGTAATAACCAATCTGCGGGTCAAATGCGGCTATTTGAACGAAATCCGCGTAACTCATGCAGTTTTCATCGTTGGCGGCATTTCGCAGGCAATCCAACGTAGTTCTGAGAATAGATCCTTTTTCCATTTGCATCCGGAAAGCAATGACTTAGGAGGGTTGGCGTGAAGTTCAAGCAACTTACGCTGATTGGGTTGCCAGCTTTGGCTTTAGGTCTCTTGATTGGCAACCTGTTATGGAACCCTTCTATGTGGGCATTTTTTGACCCCGCTTATTGGAAAGGGTTGGGTAAGGTTGGGGAATCCATGCGCCTCATTCATTTTCGATACGTGGATGAGGAAGAAGCTTCGTTCGAGAATCTCTCCGAAACTGCCGTTTCCGAGCTCGTCAATAACTTGGACAAGCATTCGCGCTACATGTCCTTGGATGATTTCAAGGATTTTGACCTAAGTTCCAAGCGGCAGTATTATGGTATCGGCGTAGCCATCTACAAGTCGGATGATCGGATCATGATCACGCGAGTTTTTCCCGGGGGAGGGGCCGAATCCGCCGGAGTACGCGCAGGTGATCGGATCTTGGCGGTTGAATCCACTCGGATAGTGGATGCTACCTCTGCTGAAGTCAGTGCCTTGATCAGAGGAGCTGCTGGGACAGAAATCTCTCTGCTCTTGGAGGATGAGAACAATTCTTCTAGGGAAATACAAGTTACCCGTGGCAAGGTACAACTGGCGAGCGTGGATGCCGTACGAATGATCGATGATATTGGTTACTTGAGGATTGATCAGTTTATCGAGCGCACGGGCCAGGAATTTGATGAGGCAATGGCTTACCTCAATCGTCAGGGCATGCAGAATCTGGTTATTGATCTTCGTGGGAACGGGGGTGGGCGGCTTGATGCTGCCGTTGATGTGCTCGGTCATTTTTTCAATCAGGATGAAGAGGTGGTTTCCATTGCTGGTCGTAGTCGAGCCGGAAATACTTATTTATCCTCTGGGAAAGGTCAGAGTGCCGTTCCCATGGTTGCGTTGATCAATCAAGGAAGCGCCTCATCTTCCGAGATTGTGGCGGGTGCCTTGCAAGTTACGAAAAAAGCGAAGTTGGTTGGCGAATCATCTTATGGCAAGGGTTCGGTTCAAACCATTTTTTCAATGGATGATGGATCCGGCATGCGTTTGACTACTGCACGCTATTTTTTGCCAGGCAAAATTCCCATCGGAGAAGACGGCCTTGTTCCCGATCTAAAAGTTGTTTGCGATCAAGATACTTGGCAGAAGTTGCTTCTGCAGCGCGATCAAGACCCTTTCGCCAATGCCGAACTTTTCGAAAAGAGATTCGGCTTCGCTCCTGTGAAGGATTTTCAGTTGGAGATGGCCCTTCGTCTTTTGAGAGGCGAACCTATTGACCCAGTCGAGGAGACGAATTTGCCTCAAGAGGTTTCGCCAGATCCATGATTCTTGGCATCGAGAGTTCCTGTGACGAATCAGCGCTCGCTCTCTTCGATCCTGACGAAGGGTTGCGAGGTGACTGGATCGCGAGCCAAGTTTCGAAGCATGCCGAGTATGGAGGTGTCGTGCCGGAGGTTGCGGTGCGCGAACACTTGGATAATTTCATTCCCTTGCTTGTTGAATCCTTGAAGACCGCTCCATCCGTCGAAAAAATTGCAGTTACTTGTGGGCCTGGTTTGGCTGGATGCTTGTCGGTGGGCATTGCCTTGGCCAAGAGCTTGGGCTTGCTTTGGGGTGTTCCCGTCATGGGAGCCAATCACTTGCGAGGACATGCCTTTTCGCCCTTCTTGCCCCTTCATGCTAAGGATCCCGCCGCTTTCGAAGATCGACTGGCCGAGCTTTTGCCGCATTTGGGATTACTTGTTTCCGGCGGCAATACCTTGCTGTTTCGCCTTGGTCAAGACCGACGAATTTCCATTGTTGCGGAAACCGTGGATGATGCTGCTGGTGAGGCATTGGACAAGGGAGCCAAACTTTTCGGTGTTCCATATCCAGGGGGAGCGGAGTTGGAGAGGATCGCCCTTGAGGGAAATCCTTCGAGTCATGATTTCCCCCGGGCTTTCCCTGAGCGATCAAAGATGCGTTTTAGTTTTTCCGGACTAAAGACTAGTCTTCGGTATCGTTTGGATAAAATGAGCCCGGAAGATATTTCATCGAATCGCGCGGATTTATGCGCCAGCTATCAGCAAGCCGCTTTCGATCAACTTTGCGCCAAAACAAAGCATGCCTTGACCGCCGATCAATACCAAAGCATGGGTCTTTCCGGAGGAGTGTCCAATAATCTGGCTTTGCGTTCACGTTTCGAAGGTTTGGGTCAGGAGTTCGGTATATCCTCGTTTGTGGCAGAACCTCGCCACACTGGAGACAATGCTGCCATGNTCGCCTTTTTGGCTTACGTTGATCTAGGTGGATTGGTGCCGAANGATGATAACCAATTGGATTTCTCTCCATCCATGCAACTGCCTCAGACCAGATTTTAGAGNCAGATCAGTTTCGTCTTTCTTGCCATATCATTGCGCATTGTTACGATTATTCTTTTTTTATTGTTTAAATCATGACTTCCACTAGCGATTCCAGACCAAAGCCTTCGAAGGTGGAGGGCATCAAGGCGTCCAGTGATTACCTGCGTGGCACGATACTGGAGGGGTTGGCTGATCCTTCCACTGGAGCCATTGCGGCTGATGATACGCAACTCACCAAGTTNCATGGCATTTACCAGCAGGACGATCGTGACCTGCGCAAGGAACGGATGCGGGAAAGGTTGGAGAAGGCGTTTATTTTCATGTGTCGAGTAGCAGCTCCAGGAGGAGTGGTCAGCCCCGAGCAATGGATCGCCATGGATCGGATAGCCGAAGATGCCGCTGATTCGACCCTCAAGATAACCACCCGACAGGCTTTTCAATTGCATGGGATTCTCAAGGGAAACCTCAAGCGAGCAATTCGCGAGATCAATGAATCCTTGCTGACTACCTTGTCCGCTTGCGGGGACGTGAATCGGAACGTCATGGCTGCGGCCAATCCTTATGAGTCGATCTTGCATGAACAGGCTTGGGAAGTGGCTAAATCCATTTCCTCTCACTTGAAGCCTCGCACTCAAGCATACCATGAGATTTGGCTGGATGGCGAAAAAGTGGCTGCTCACGAGGACGAGGAACCCATTTATGGCGATACCTACTTACCGAGAAAGTTTAAGATCGCCGTGGCCGTGCCACCTCGCAATGACGTCGATGTTTTAACCAATGATCTCGGTTTTATCGCCATAGAGGAAGAAGGTGAGCTTGTGGGGTTCGATGTGGCGGTCGGAGGCGGCTTGGGAATGACCCATGGAAAGACTGCCACTTACCCAAGATTGGGGGAAGTGATTGGCTTTTGTCTGCCGGACCAAGTGGTCAAGGTGGCGGAAAAGGTGGTGCTCGTGCAGCGGGATCATGGCGATCGCTCCGATAGGCGGCATGCCCGCTTGAAATACACCATAGACGATCATGGCATCGAATGGTTCAAGAAAGAGTTGGAGCAACGCCTCGGTTATGAACTTGCTGCGGCGAAGGGTTTCACTTTTGAGTCCATGGCAGATCCTTTCGGCTGGGTTCAGGGTTTGGATGGTCTTTGGTATTACACTTTATTTGTACAAGGGGGGCGTGTTCGAGACCATGATGGGAGCAACCTGAAAGCCGCACTCCTCGAGATAGCTAAAGTTCACAAGGGTGACTTTCGGCTAACAGCGAACCAAAACCTGATCATCGGCAAAGTGCCTGAGGATGCCAAGGAGAGGATTACGCAAGTTCTGGGCAATCACGGTGTGACCAATCCACATGAGGGATCCGGATTGCGGCTCAACTCAATTGCCTGCACCGCCATGCCCACTTGTGGTTTGGCCTTGGCGGAAGCCGAGCGCTATTTGCCCGATCTCGTTACTGACTTGGAGGCGCTGACCGAAGAGTGTGGCTTGTTGAGCGATGGGATCGTCATACGTATGACAGGCTGCCCCAATGGGTGCGGGCGACCTTACCTAGGGGAGATCGGGCTGGTGGGCAAGGCGCCTGGTAAATATAATCTTTATCTGGGAGCTGGTTTTGATGGGACGCGCCTTAACAAACTGTATAAGGAAGCGCTCACTCANGAGGAGTTNATCATNGAGCTTAAACCAATTATCCAAGGCTATGCNAGGGAGCGGCAAGAGGGAGAGCGATTTGGTGATTTTTGCATTCGGGCCGGATACGTGAAAGCTACTCGCCAAGGGATGGATTTCCACGATTGATACGAATTTCCGGAAAGAGAAGACATGTGAGCAAGGGGCGAAGAGGAAAACGAGTTCGATCAACCCACGCTAATCTCCACGCGTCTGTGAGCGTGCTCGGGGAGGACGAATTATTCGAGCAATTGGCCTCTGTTGAGGATCCCTTTCTGTTGATTTTAGACCAAGTGCAAGATCCCCGCAACTACGGTGCTTGCTTGCGCTCGGCAGATGCTGCGGGTGTCGATTTCGTAGTCGTTCCTGGTGACCGCGCGGCGAGTGTAACAGAGGTTGTGCGAAAGGTCGCATCCGGAGCCGCCGAGTCCTTGCGCATTGCCCGTGTGGGCAATCTTTCGAACTGCTTGCTTCGCCTGAAGGAGGAAGCGCTGATTCGCTTGGTGGGCACCTCCGATCGATCCGAGAAAACCTTGTTCCAAGTGGACTTCAAAGGTTCAGTTGGTCTGGTCATGGGGGCGGAGGGAAGCGGTATTCGGCGTCTTACCGCAGATCGTTGCGATGAGTTGGTAAGTATCCCGATGAGCGGTTCCGTGGATTGCCTCAATGTTTCCGTGGCGGCAGGAGTTTGCCTGTTCGAGGCGGTTCGGCAAAGAACAGCCTAACCTTCACTTAGAATATCGAGCAAGCGATCCACGAAAGGGTGCTGTTCTTCACGCAATTTGCGTTTTGCGTCATCCTTGGGCAACAGCTCAGCCTGGTCGATTTCGGGAAAGGTCCATTCCTTGCCAGATCCTTTCGGAAATTCCAAAGTGATTTCATTGCATTCCGGAATCCGACCATCTTCCCATTCACCCTCGAAAGCCCATGCGTATACGCGCTTGCCACTCTTTTGCACGATAGTTCCCAATTCGATGTAAGGCCCCTCCGGACAAAGCCCCGTTTCTTCCTCGAATTCGCGGATGGCGGCATCGAATATTTNTTCGCCTTCCTCCGGTTCTCCTTTCGGTATGCTCCACCATCCTTCGTCTCGCTTGCGAAAGAAAGGCCCTCCGGGATGCGCCACGAGAAAGCGAGGGGAGTTTCCGATCAGATTGTAGAGCACCAAGCCGCCACTTATTTTCTTTGCCATGCATTACGCCGTTATTCAGGTAAGATGNGCTTGGCAAGTGAGTACTTTTTNATTTCACAAAAGGGATGCCGGAATTNGCGGAAGTTGANTTTGCNCGCAAANCNTGGAATCCNGGCNTGGGATTCNTGNTNCANNGNGTGGAAACNAAGGNNACTTCNCGNGTNTATCGTGANCTNCNACCNGCAANNGTNNCNNNNGGNTTGAAGGGGANNGTCANTGNAGAGTTCCGAGGCTCATGGNAAAAAAATGCTCTTTCGATTTTCNAGTGATCGNTGGTTNGGTCTTGCANNTNGGGATGACNGGNAGNTTGCGTANTGGANNGNGGCGATTACGCCAAGGCCAAACACGATGCCTTGGTCCTCAGGCAAANAGACNGAAGCCTTGTCTTTCACGATCCTCGTCAGTTTGGACGAATCCTCTTTCACGTCGGAAAGGCAAACCCTGATTGGTGGAGCGACCTGCCGCCGGAAGTGAATTCCAAAGAATTCACTTTCGAGTTGGTGAAGACCATTTTGAAGAGGCGGGCAAGAGCGCCAGTCAAGTCAGTGTTGCTCATGCAGCAATTTTTTCCTGGCATCGGAAACTGGATGGTGGATGAAATCCTATGGCGGGCACGAATCCATCCAGCTCATCCGGCTGGCAAATTATCTTTGGGTAAACAAAAGGCCGTTTGGGAAGAAACTCGCTTTGTGGCCACCGGTGCCTTGGCCACGGTGGGGAAGAGAGGCGGCGACCCTCCCGGTGACTGGCTTTTTCATGTGCGTTGGAGGGATGGAGGTCAATGTCCTGCTTCAGGCAAATCCTTGAAACGATCTGAGGTTGCTGGTCGCACCACCTGCTGGTGCCCCTTTCGTCAACGTTTGCCTCGGCCCTGAATTAAATTCTAAGCATTTGGGTGCGCGCGTGTCATTATATCTCGTGAATATGCTTTACTCGTCAGGCGGTGGCTTTATTGAAGGAATTAACCCCTTTNCTCATTTGCATCTCCTAAACCTCTNCCGNTTCGTATCATGAATAATAGAATGTTTTTTGTTGTGCTCTCNTTTTCACTGGNGGCNTTGATNCCACCNCTNCTNNANGCCAAAGGCATNGGNTACGTCGAGAANTTCTCCTTGGCCGANGATCGCGAGGANGCNCTCAAGCTCTTGGTNCCNGGATCCCGTGAATATTATTATTATCATGCGCTACACGCCCAAAACAAAGGCGATGCCCAAGAGGTGAAAAGAATATTGGACCTCTGGATAAAGCGATACGGCCATACCGGTCGGGCAAAGGAGGTGCTTAATCGCCAAGCATTATTGAATTACGGCGAAGAGCCCGACGACACGATCGACTACCTCAAGCGAGAGCTCAGGCTGGGCTTTAACCACAGCAGAGTCATCGAAGGACAAAAGCCGAAACATCCCACGGCCTTAAATGCCGATCTCGTCAGTTTTGACGCTTTTTTGGAGCGTGCCTTCCGCCAATACAGCAATCTTCAAGGTATCACTGATCGTGGCTTGCTCAACTTGAACGGCGGGCAGTTGAACGAGACGCGTTTACGCCATTTCTTGAGCCGGTTGCAACGGCCCGACATTCCCGGTTTGCCAGCCTTGGTGGTCAAGGATTTGAAGGCTAGGCATAGTCGTGGTTTCGGTTCTCATGGAATCCATCGCAACATGACGAAGGCCCAACTCGACGAGTTGCTTCAATTGAAGCCTGACTTGATCGACAACGCCAATTTCATCAACGTTTATTTGTTGAAACTGGCACCTTCCGAGGACATCGACGTCAAATACGATTCGGAAGAGAAGAAAAAGCACCTCAATCGTCTCTACACTTTCGTCAAGGGACTTGCTCCCGCCCATAATTCGCTCAAGGCGAACGTCATTTACCGCATGCTTGTTTTTCAGCTATCACAGGGAGAATGGAACCGGCAATTGTTTCTCGAATACCTTTCCCTTCCCCATCGGACGCAATACGTAACCCGTCAGCGGCTGGAAAGCGCCGTGGGACGTGACCACCGAATCGCGGTAAATCCCAATGCCGACTTCCGTTCCTATGCCAAAATCGAAAGAATCGGCAATGACTCGGAATTAGTCCGCTCCTTCTTCCTTCATTATTTCGTCAAGGACAAGGACATCGATGGCTTCGTCAAACTGGTGAGAGATGATTACCTCAAGCCCTTGTTTGCCGAAGCAAAGCTANTGGCCGGNGTGGGGGATCCCGAAAAATGGTATTCGATGCTTTCTGCAGGAGCTGTGGAAGCCCTCAAGAGCCGAGTCGACCTCGACTTTCCTCCCTACAACAAGCAGTTCTTCGAATCCAACGAAGCGGTCAAGCTAAAGCTTGCGGTGAAGAACGTCGAGACCTTGCTGGTCAAGGTGTTCGAGATCAATACCTTCAATTTTTACAGCCGCAACATGCGACCCGTTGATACCGCCGTTAACCTGGATGGGTTGGCCGCCACTTGGGAGCGGGTGCTGAAGTACAAGGATGCCCCGATGCGNCGNACGGAGCGGGAGTTTGCCTTTCCCGANCTCAAAAAGCGGGGNGTCTTCGTGGTAGAGTTCATCGGCAACGGCAAAAGCAGCCGGGCATTGGTTCAGAAGGGCAATTTGAGGTTCATCGAGAAGTTGGGGCCCGCCGGCCATGAATTCAAGGTTATGAACGAGACCAACAAGCCATGCCCCAAAGCTACCGTGTGGTTAGAAGGCACCGAGTATTCCCCTGACAAAAACGGNANATTGACAGTTCCCTTCAGTAATCGGCCCGGTCGTCGTTCAGTCATTCTCAGAGACCAAGGGTTTTGCTCCTTGGCTATTCTGAATCATGCCGGTGAGAACTACCAAATCGACACTGCCATACATCTCGATCGTGAATCGCTGATCAAGGGACAAAAGACCAAAGCAGTGATCAGACCATTGCTTCGCTTGAACGGTTATCCCATATCCTCTTCCTTGCTGGAGGATGCCAAGCTTGTCGTGCGTTCCGTCGACCACTCCGGTTCTCCCAGCATGACCGAGGTTGAATTGCCTGACTTGAACGAGGGAGAGGATTTCGTTCACGAATTTCTCGTGCCTGAGAAATTATCTCAATTGCAGCTTAGTTTTTCGGCAAAGGTGGAAAATCTCAGTCGAGCGACCAAGGACAACTTGTCCAGTAATCGCTCTTTTGCGGTGAACCAAATGGATCGAAGTCTCAAGTTCGAGACCGTCAATCTCAGCCAAGCCGGAATTGCTTATTACCTCGACGTGCTCGGACGAAACGGTGAGGCCATCGCGGACCGGGCCTTGGTCCTTCAGGTCAAACATCTCGATTTCGCGCAAACCTACAACCTGAGCCTCAAGAGCGATCAAAACGGTCGCATCCGTTTGGGGCAACTTCCCCGCATCGAGTGGATCAAGGCGATTCACTCCGACGGGTCCAATTACCATTGGCCCATCCATCGGGACAGGTCTGGGCGCAATACGCAACCAACTGTGATCCATGCCTCTACCGGAGAAACCATCGAGGTGGCCTTGCCGGGCGTACGCGACAACATGGCCAAATCCACGATGTATTCCCTACTTTCCAAGCGAGGATCCTTCTACGATGCAGACCATTCCGCCGCTGGCACTTTGCGGGCAGGCTATCTTCTCATCGAGGGGCTTGCGCCGGGCGACTACGAACTTTTCCTCAAGCCCACTCGTCAAGCCATCAGTCTCCGCGTGACCGAGGGCAAGCGTAATAGTGGTTTCATTCTTTCCGGCAACCGCATCCTCGAGGACAACCGCCTCGACCCCCTCCAGATCCGCTCCGTAAGCGTGGCTGACGGCAAGGCGATCATTCGTTTGGGCAACACCTCGAAAATGACCCGGCTGCACGTTTACGCCACCCGTTTCGTTTCGCACTGGGACGGCTTTNCCGCTTTGGACGTAGGTGGAGTACCTGCGTCTTATTCAATGAGATTGTCCAAGAAAAGTTCCCTCTACGTGGAGGAACGGCAGATCGGTGAAGAGTATCGCTACGTTCTCGATCGCAGGTATGCAGCCAAATATGCCGGCAACATGCTCGCCCGCCCCGCCTTGATCCTGAATCCCTGGTCATTCCGCAAAACCGACACTGCCCGTCAAAACGCCGCCCAAGGCGGTGAATATGACCAGAGTCTCGACGATCTGTACGAGAGGGAGGCATCTGGCAAAGGACGATCTTCCGAAGGTGGTTCCATGGCTGATTACGCCAACCTCGATTTTCTTGGTTCCCATTCCTTGCTATGGGCAAACCTCAAGCCTGATGAAAAAGGAGTTGCCAAGGTCGACTTGAAAGACTTGTCGGGACATCAACGCTTGCACGTCTACGCTCTCGACCCATGGAACGTAGCCTACCGTCCCATTGCGCTGCCCGCAGTCAAGTTGGAGCGCCGCGAATTACGTATGGCCGGCACCTTGGATGCCAAGAAGCCCTTTTCCGAACAGAAACTTATTTCCACCTTGGCCAAGGGCAAAGAATTCAAGCTGGCTGACGTGACGACCTCTAAGGTGCAACTCTATGATAGCTTGGCCAGCGTGCACACCTTGCTCTCCACCTTGAGCTCCAACTCGAACTTAACCGAATTCGCCTTCGTTCTCGACTGGCCCAGTTTGAAGCCCGAAGAGAAACGGGCAAAATATTCCAAATATGCCTGCCACGAGCTCAACTTCTTCATCTTCAAGAAGGATCCGGATTTCTTCAAGAAGGTGATCAAGCCCTATTTGGCCAACAAGAAGGACAAAACCTTCATGGATCACTGGCTGCTGGGAGTTAATCTCGGTGCCTATCTCGAGCCCTATGCTTTCTCCAAGCTCAACGTGGTGGAGAGAATCCTTCTTGCCCGCAAAGATCCTGAAAGAACCGAGGCAATGGCTCGTTACGTAAGCGAATTGCAAGACATGATCCCGTCCAATCCGGAAGAGTTCAATCGGCTGTTCGATACCGCCATCATTAGCGCTGCTCTAAACACCACCGACAAGTTGGGGTTGCGCCAGCAACAAGATGAACAATCCAAACTTGGAGCGAAGATGCTTGCTCAGAATCGGGCTGATTTAGCCAGTTATTCCTCAGAGTTATCTTATGGTGGCGATGGGAATTCAGCCTTTAAGGGAGGCGCGGTCGCGCCCGCTCCGCCAAAGCCCCAAGCCACTGCCGAAATCGAGCTCATGGCAGAGTCCCGCAAGCTATCTTCTGAAGAGGAGCCTTCGGTAGACTTTGACGCAGGATTTGACTTAAACAACAGCCTTCGCAAGGCGGGCAAGGAAGCAAAGAAAAAGTCCCAAGATTGGGACAAGAAAGAGCTTGAAAATCAAGATCGATGGTTCCTTGCCCGAGAAAAGCAAAGAGCCGCGGTCCGCCAGTTTTATCGCAAGTTGCCTCCGACGGAGGAATGGGCGGAGAACAATTATTACAAGTTGCCGATCGATCGTCAAAACGCCGACCTTGTGCTGATCAATGCCTTTTGGAACGATTTCGCGGCNCATCCCGAGGGCAAGCCTTTCGTGTCCGGCAATTTCATTTACGCCACCCGAAACTTCACCGAGATGATGTTTGCCTTGGCAGTGCTTGATCTGCCCTACGAGGCGGCAGGGCACGAGGTTGAAAACGAGGACCGCTCCTTTTCTCTGAAGTCGGACAAGCCCTTGGTCGTCTTCCATGAGGAAATACGCGCCACCGCGGACGACAAGAAGGCCCGTGACATTTTGCTCAGCCAAAACTTCTTTCGGGCGGATTCCCGATTCCGGCACGAGGGGAGCGAACGATTTGACAATTTCGTCAAGGATGAGTTCCTCAAGCAAATTGCCTATGGTTGCCAAGTCGTCATCACCAACCCGACTTCATCGGTTCGCAAACTCCGGTATTTGGCTCAGATCCCCGCTGGAGCGATGCCTTTGAACAATGGCTTCTACTCGGATGGCCGACCTTTTCGCTTGGAGCCTTATTCGACCAAGACGGTGGACTTTTATTTTTATTTCCCCGCCACAGGTGAATATCCGGTTTATCCCATTCAGGTGGCCAACTCCAAAGGGTGCGTGGCTGGCGCCGCCGCCTTTTCCTTCAAGGTGGTCGACAAACTGAGCAAGCGCGACGTCACCTCATGGGCCTGGATTTCGCAAAACGGCTCGGAGAAAGAGGTTTTGCAGTATTTGGCGAACCACAACATGAACCGCATCGACTTGAACCAAATTGCCTACCGCATGCGGAACAAAGGCGAGGGCGGAGGAGGCAAGGCCTTCTTCGACAAGGCACTTAAGCTCCTTTCGGACCGTTTCGCATTCAATTCCACGCTTTGGTCCTATGCCTTGTACCACAAGGATAAGAACCGCATGAAGGAATTTCTGTCGCGTTCCGCGATGGCCAACCAGTGCGGCCTTTATCTGCGAAGCCCCTTGCTGACCGTGGATCCCGTACAGCGTGGATTTCATCAACATTTGGAATACAAACCTCTGGTCAATGCCCGAGCTCATCAATTGGGCAAAGGCAGACAGATTCTAAATAATCGCCTGCATGGTCAGTATCATAATCTATTGAACGTACTCAAATACGTTCCGAGCCTGTCTGACCAAGACCTGCTCGCCGCCACTTATTATCTCTTTCTCCAGGACCGCGTGGGAGAAGGCTTGCTAGCTTTCTCACGTATTCGTCCCCAGCAAGTGATTGAGAAGTTGCAGTTCGATTACCTGTCCACTTACGTAGACTTCTACAAGGGCGAGGTCGCTTCCGCCCGCCAGCGGGCGACAAAGTACAAGGATTANCCCGTCGATCGCTGGAAGAATCTTTTCCTTGAAGCCGTCGCCCAACTGGACGAGGCCGCCGGCAAGGTGGTTGACCCGGTGGACGAGGAGGATCGCGGACAGGCGCAGGATGCCCTTGCGTCCACTGAGCCCAGCTTGGACTTGGAAGTTGAAAAGGGTGAGGTTTCGTTGCATGTCGCTAACTTGAAAAACTGCACGGTCAATTATTACCCGATGGACGTCGAGTTGCTCTTTTCACGGAAACCTTTCGTCAAGGATGACACGGATCACTTCACCAGCATCGTGCCGAACTTGAGTCGCGAAATGAAGTTGCCGAAAAACAAGAACAAGCACTCCTTCGCGTTGCCTGACGAGTTCAAGGACCGCAACGTAATGGTAGAAGTGCTTGGGGCCGGCTTGCGGGTTGCCAAAGCTTATTATGCCAACGACCTGAGAGTCCAGATGATAGAGAATTATGGGCAGGTGCGTGTGTCTCACGCGAATACGGGCAAGCCGCTTCCACAAACCTACGTCAAGGTCTACGCCAAGCTCAATGATGGTCGCACCCGCTTCTACAAGGACGGATACACCGACCTGCGCGGCCGCTTCGATTATGCTTCTCTCAACACGGGGGATCTGGACGAGGCAAACAAGTTTTCGATCCTTGTTCTGCATGACCGCCATGGCGCCCTCATCCGAGAGTCCAAGCCACCCAAGCAATAATTCATTTTTTATTCTACAAGAGAAAGAGCCAACCCTGCCAATCATGAAAATACCGAGCATTCTTCTATCTACTTTCCTCTCTCTTGCCATTGGCGCATCCGGTCAGTCCAATCCTGACGTCGGTGCTGTATCGGAGGGGAACACCAAGTTCGCTCTCAAGTTGTACGATCAACTCAACGACGAGAAGGGGAACCTCTTCCTTTCGCCTTACAGCATATCCACGGCTCTTTCCATGACCTATGCCGGAGCCCGAGGGGACACCGAGGCCGAAATGGCCAAGGCTCTCGAGTTTCACCTGCCGCAGAAACGTCTGCATGCCGGATTTTCTGATCTCAAGCTTGGCTTGCGGGAGGCTCGCGAAAAGGGTGGGGTGGAACTTTCCATCGCCAATGCCCTTTGGCCCCAGAAAAACTATCGATTTCTTCCGGAATACCTTAATCTGATTGAGCGCGACTACGACTCCGTCGGGCGACCTCTCGATTATTCCAATTCGGAAAAAGCCCGTGGAATCATAAACAAATGGGTCGAGCAAGAGACCAATGACAAAATCAAGGATCTCATTCCATCCGGCGTTCTCGATTCCCTCACCCGGATGGTTTTGACCAATGCCATTTACTTCAAGGGGAACTGGGACGTTCAGTTCCAGGAGAAGTCCACGCGTGAAATGCCTTTCAAGGTTACACCGACCAACCTCGTGAAAACCCCCATGATGTACCAGAAAGGCAATTTCGGCTATTTTCAGGATGACGACGTCCAGGTCCTGGAGATGCCCTACAAAGGAGAAAAGGTCTCGATGTTCGTCTTGTTACCTAACCAAGGCGGCGGCCAACCCTTTCGCAGGCCGACCAATCCCCCAGCGAAAAAGAAAACCTTAGCCGATCTGGAAAAGATCTTGAGCCCGGACAAACTATCCGAGTGGATTGGCAAGGTGCGCCGGACCAAGGTCGATACCTGGTTTCCCAAGTTCAAGATGACTTCGGAGTTCAGTTTGTCCCAGCAGTTACAGGCTCTCGGCATGAAGAAGGCATTCGGCGGAGCCGATTTCTCCGGCATGGATGGTAGCAAAAGACTCTACTTGTCCGCTGTGTTGCACAAGGCCTTCGTTGAAGTAAACGAGGAAGGCACTGAGGCCGCTGCGGCAACCGCGGTCGTGGTTAGGACTCGTTCCGCTCGTCCCATGGGACCACGTTTCCGAGCCGATCATCCTTTTATCTTCCTCATTCGCGACAAGGCAACTGGCAGCATATTGTTCCTTGGCCGCTATGCGGACCCATCCAAAGGAGAGTGAATAACTCCAAGAAGATACCATGAAATATCTCGCAATCTTTCTTTGGTCGAGCGCCGCTTTTCCCGTTGCCCTTCTTTCTGCTGACCTTTCCGAGTCTCTCAGGAAAGTCGGAGCCAAGGTCACAGTGGGTTCGGATGGCTCATCCTCGGTTCAGTTTTCCGTTGCCAAGCCTCCTCGTGGTCCATTTGGGCAACCAGTATTCGATCCGAATTTCAAGCCTCCGTCTCCGATCACTGCTCAACACTTGGCTGAGGTCGCAAAATTACCGAAACTTCATGCGGTCAATCTCCGCGGCGCTCCGCTCGCCACATCCGTCTCGGATGTTCTTGGTGCCCTTGCCGGAGCAAAGGAGCTTCGCCGACTGGATTTGGCCATGGCCAAGGGTCTTACTGATGAATCATTGAGATTGCTGGCAGGCCTTCCATCGTTGGAAGAGCTGAGCTTGGATAATTGTCGGAGCGTCACGAACCGTGGTTTGATTGAAGTGGCAAAGTTGAAAAACCTGCGCCGAGTAAACTTGGTTTCCACCCAAGTTGATGACGCTGGGCTGGCCGTGTTGGCGAATGCCCGAAATCTCGAGTCGCTCAACCTCAAGTTCACCAAGGTCAAAGGCGATGGGTTCGCTTATTTGTCCGCTTTGCCAAAGCTCGCTTCGATTACGCTGAATCCCAATCGTAACACGGCAGACAAGACTGACCTCAACCTAACTCCTTTGGGCAAAGGTTTTTCAGCGCTCAAGGAACTTGAGATGGGAGGGAATCGAATAGCTAACGAACACCTCGCTCCCTTGGCTAACCTAAAGAACTTGGAGAAAGTTCAATTCAGGACTATTGGCTACACTCAAATTACGGATGCTGGCCTCGCGTCCTTGGCAGGCCTTGCCCAACTTCGCGAAATCAATCTCAACTGGAGCGTAAAGGTTACCGACGCGGGCATTGCTCATTTGTCGAAATTGATTCGTTTGCAGAAAATCGATCTAAGCCGTACCGCGGTGACTGCGGAGTCTGCCAAGGTGCTTGGCAAATTACCTGCTTTGGCCGAGGTGCAAATCGTTCACTCTCGCGTCGGGCCGCAGTTTGCTCAAATCATTCGGCAACTAAACCCGAAGGTGAAGGTTGTCTTGCACCGACCAGTCTACTGAAGTTCAATACCGCTCAGCAAGCCTCTGGATCTTCTTCATCTGGAATGACTGGGTCGTAGCCACCCGGATGCAACGGATTGCAGCGTGCGATTCGCCTTATGGTTTTCCAGAGGGCCACGGGAAGAGCGAACCTATTGAGGCACTCGATCGCGTAGGCTGAACAGGTGGGGTGGAAGCGGCAACCGGCGTTGGGTCCCAATGCGTACTTTTTCAGGGGCGAGAGTAGCACGCGATACACTTTGATCAGAAAAACGAAAGGCCACGCCAGTACGGTATTCACGCAATCGAGGGCAGTACGTGCGACGCTTGGCGGCGTTTCAGGCATCCTCTGCGGCAAATCTTTGCTCGGGCAACGCCTTGTTCTTTATATCCTCGAGCAGTTTGGAGATTAACTCGTCGATCGGCATAGGGCCATCGAGGTCGGGGCTTACTCTCGAGCGAACAGAAACCTTTCCTTCTTCTTTTTCGCGTTGGCCCAGCACGAGCATATGAGGAATTTTGTCGGTTTCGGCTTTGCGTATCTTGGCCCCTAGCTTGCCTGAATGCCGATCTATGCTGCCTCGCAGGTTTGCATCCTTTAGTTTCTCGAGGATTTCGTCGGCATGGGAGAGTAAATCGTCGTTCATCGGTAGTATGCGTACTTGCTCCGGAGCCAACCAAGTGGGGAAATTTCCAGCAAAGTGTTCGATGAGCACACCCACGAAACGCTCCATCGATCCAAAGGGAGCTCGATGAATCATTACAGGTCGGTGGTCTTGGTTGTCCGATCCTACGTAGGCGAGGTCGAAGCGTTCGGGCAGGTTGTAGTCCACTTGCACGGTGCCAAGTTGCCATTCCCGACCGATTACGTCTTTTACCACGAAGTCGATCTTCGGACCATAAAAGGCGGCTTCGCCAATTTCCTCGACGTAGTCCACACCGAGGGCTTTTACGGCTTGCCGCAAAGCCTCTTCGGCTTTGTCCCAGGCAGCGACTTCGCCGACGTACTTGTCTGATTCCGGGTCGCGCAAGCTGACTCGCACTCGATAGTTATCCATCCCAAGTATGGAAAAGACTAGTTTCACCAAGCCCAGACAGCCTTGAATTTCGTCTTGCAGTTGATCTTCGCGAATAAACAAGTGGGCATAATCCTGGGTGAAGCCTCGCACGCGGGTCATGCCGCTTAGTTCGCCTGATTGTTCCCAGCGATATACGGTTCCGAACTCCGCCAAGCGGATCGGTAGATCACGATAAGAACGTTGTTCCGACTTGTAGATGCGAATGTGCATCGGACAATTCATTGGCTTGAGCAAGTAGCCGTCAATTTCGCCTTCCTCCAATTTGTTGGAAAGTTCGGCGCAGGTGCATCCTTCGCTAGCTAGTTCCTCGAGGCAATCTCGACGAATTATGGGAGGATATTGCGAATCCTGATAGTAGGGGAAGTGACCGGAGGTACGAAAGAGATCGAGTTTGCCTACGTGCGGGGTGCAGACCTGCGAATATCCTTGCTTGGTCAATTCTTCCGAGATGAATTTTTCCAATTCTTGTCGGACGATAGTTCCATTCGGCTTCCATAGCACAAGCCCTTGGCCAACCATCTCGTCGATATGAAAGAGACCGAGCTCGCGCCCCAAGTTGCGGTGGTCGCGCTTCTTGGCTTCCTCCAGTTGCTCGAGATACTCGTTCAGCTCATCCTTGGTAGGGAAGGCAGTGCCGTAGATTCGCTGGAGTTGTTTGTTGTTTTCGTCCCCTCGGTGGTAAGCCCCCGCGATACTTAACAATTTGAAGGCTTTTATCTTTTTCGTGTATCCGACGTGAGAACCGGCGCACAGGTCGAGAAACTCGCCATTGCGATAGAAAGATATGGCATCGCCTTCTGGGATATCGGCCAAGCGCCCAAGTTTGTATTCCTCTTGCCCAATCTCCGCGATCATCTTTTTGGCTTCCTCGCGCTCGACCTCCACGCACTCAAACTTTTGGTTTTCCTTGGAGACCTTCTTCATCGCAGCCTCGATTGCCTCCAAGTCCTCCGTGGTGAATTTGTGCTCTAGCTCGAAGTCATAATAAAACCCCGAGTCCGTTGGCGGCCCTATGTCCAGTTTGGCATCAGGGAACAGTCGCAGCACGGCAGTGGCCAATACGTGTGCTGCGGAATGACGCAATTCCTCCAGTGGTGACATGTCCTTCATTTGTGACGGTTTGGGATTTCCCTATGTTGCAAGAACCATCGAATTACCCTCGATCTTGATTCAATTCAATCCTTTAGCGTAAGGGATTTTTCCTGTTGCTCGTGGGGAAAGGTCCCTCAAACTCGAGTCATGGTTCTGAGAAAAAGGTGGGTACCCTCGCTTGTTTTGTTTCTTTCGGCATTGCCTTTGTATAGCCAAGTGAGGGAATGGAGAGATATCTCAGGCAATCGGGTTCGCGGCGAGATGACGTCTCGCGAAATAGACGCTATCACCCTTCGCCTTGAAGATGGCAGTGCCTTGGTGATTCCCATGGATAATCTTTCTGTGGATGATCGGCGGATCGCTTTTGCTTGGCGTCCTCGGCACGGGAGTCCGAGATTAACGTTCGGTCGTCCTTGGAAAGTTTCTTCTCCTGACTTGACGATGGCTTGGATACCACCGGGGGATTACCGGCGAGGCAGCAGTGTCCTCGAAAAAGATAGATCTGAAGACGAAACGCTTAAGGAGGTGGTGGTCTCTCGTGGGTTTTGGCTTAGCAAACACGAGATTACTCAGGCCCAGTGGAAACTTGTCATGGGGGATTCGCCGAGTGAGTTCGACGGCGCTGATCTCCCGGTTGAAGGTGTGTCGTGGGCCGAAGCTTCTGCTTTCTGCAAAAAGTTGACCGAGAGCGCTCGAGCCAATGGTACCCTGCCTCCAGGGTATGCCTATTCCTTGCCCAGCGAGGCTCAATGGGAGTACGCTTGCCGGGCTCGAACCGTTTCCGCATTCTTTCATGGCAACGAAGCCGGAGGCCTCGCAAATTATGCTTGGACGTCAGAGAATGCCCAAGGCAAGACCCATCCCGTCGGTGAATTGCGCCCCAATCGTTGGGGCTTGCATGACATGCACGGCAACGTTCTCGAGTGGTGTCGTGATTATTACGGTGAATATCCCAAGGCGAAAAGCATCAACCCCACCGGTCCTAAAGATGGTTCGGAATACCTGGCTCGAGGGGGAAGCATTCTCAACTCTCGGTTGGAATGCCGTTCGGCCAAACGCTTCAAGATGGCAGTCGAGCAGAGGGAAATGGTGGGCCTGCGACTGGCTCTCGTGCCGAATTGGCGCTAGCATCCTCTGCTTTAGCTTAGGTGTTGTATCCTAGGTTGGGCCGCAACCACTTCTCCGCTTCTTCGAGGGACCAACCTTTTCTTCGCGCATAATCCTCGACTTGGTCCAGATCAAGGCGCCCCAAGTTGAAGTAACTCGATTTTGGATGGGAGAAATACAAACCTGAAACAGAGGCACCCGGGTTCATGGCGCGCGATTCCGTGAGTTGTACGCCAATATGTTTCTCCACCTCAAGCGTTTCCCAGATAATGTCCTTTTCGGTGTGGTCGGGTTGACATGGATAACCTGAGGCTGGACGAATGCCTTGGTATTTTTCATCTATCCGTTCTTCGTTGCTTAAGTTTTCATCAAGACCAAATCCCCACCATGCTCGTACTTTCTCGTGAGCGTATTCGGCCATCGCTTCGGCAAATCGGTCTCCAAGCGCTTTGATTATAATGCTTGAGTAGTCGTCACCCTTTTCTTCGAAGGTTTTGGCAAGTGTATCCACCTCGCAACCTGAAGTGACTGCGAAAGCACCCAGATAATCATTGATTCCTGAATCTTTAGGGGCCACGTAATCCGAGAGGCAATATTGGACTTTTTCGGAAATGATTTCTTGCTGACGGCGAAGAAAGTGAAAGGTGGACAATGGTTTGTCTCGCTTTTCGTTGCCGTAGATCTCCACGTCGTCCCCGATTGCATTTGCCGGCCAAAGACCGATTACCCCTTGGCACTTAAAGAGGTTTCCTTCAATTATTCGCTCGAGGATGGGGGCGGCGTCCTGAAAGAGATCCTTGGCCTGTTTCCCCATGTCTGCCCGATCGAATATGGCTGGATACTTGCCTTTTAGTTCCCATGACCAGAAGAATGGAGACCAATCGAAATACTCGACGATTTCCCCCAAGGGAATATCGTCTAGCACGGTGACACCAAGATGCTCGGGGTTGGGCACCTCGACTTTTTCTTTGGCCCAATTAGGGGAGAATGAGCGGGTGCGGGTCTCTTCCAAGGACAGTAGGGTGGGACCGGAGGCAGACGCATGTTTTTTGCGTTGATCTTCCTGACTTTCTGAAATTTCCGCAACGAAAGCTTCTTTGCGCTCTTCATTCGTCAAATCGTTGCAGACGTTCACCACGAGCGAGGCGTCTGCAACCTGTACAACTGGATACTCATACTCCGGGGCGATCTTTATGGCTGTGTGAGCTTTGCTAGTCGTTGCTCCACCGATCAGCAGGGGTATGTCAAAGCCTTGACGCTTCATTTCCGCTGCATTGTGTGTCATTTCATCCAGCGAAGGCGTGATCAGCCCGCTCAAACCAATGACGTCCGCCTGCTTTTCCTTGGCTGCCTCGAGGATTTCTTCACAAGACACCATCACTCCCAAGTCGATTACCTCCCAGTTGTTGCAGGACAAGACAACTCCCACGATGTTTTTGCCGATATCGTGTACATCTCCTCTGACGGTAGCAATTACCATGGTGCCGCGTTTTCCATCGGAACCAGAATCCTTCTCCGATTCCATGAATGGCTCCAAGTAATTGACTGCCTTTTTCATGACACGGGCGCTCTTGACGACTTGCGGAAGGAACATCTTTCCGTCCCCGAAAAGGTCTCCGACAATTTTCATGCCATCCATTAGTGGACCTTCAATGACATCCAGTGGACGCCCTAATTCCTGCCGAGCTTCCTCGGCATCTTCCTCCGCGAAATCGCCAATTCCCTTGACAAGGGCGTGAGACAATCTTTCCGAAACATTGCCTTTGCGCCAGGACAAGTCCGGGCCCTTTGCTTTTTTCTCCCCTGCCTGATCCTTGACCCTCTCGGCGAACTCGAGAAGGTTTTCGGCTGCATCCTCATGTCGATTGAGGATGACGTCTTCCACTCGGTTCCGTAATTCATCGTCAATCTCCTCATACACCTCGAGCATGCCGGCATTGACGATCCCCATGTCCAGTCCAGCCTTGAGGGCATGGTATAGAAACACTGCATGCATGGCCTCTCGCACTACGTTGTTACCTCGAAAGGAGAAGGATACGTTGCTGATTCCACCACTGGTCCGGGCATGTGGACATCGCTTCTTGATTTCCCTCACAGCCTCGATGAAGTCCAGACCATAACTGTCGTGTTCGCTGATGCCGGTGGCAACAGTCAGTACGTTGGGATCGAATATTATGTCTTCGGGTGGGAAATTGATTTCCTCCACAAGAACTTTGTAAGCTCTTTCACAGATACGGGCTTTGTCGGCTAGAGTCGCAGCTTGTCCCTCCTCGTCAAAGGCCATCACGACCACTGCAGCTCCATGCCTAAGCGCAAGTCGAGCCTGCTTCTTGAAAGTCTCCTCGCCTTCCTTCAGGCTGATGGAATTTATGATGCACTTTCCTTGAGTCACCTTCAGGCCAGCCTCGATGACTGACCATTTGGAACTATCAATCATGATCGGAACCCGCGCCACGTCTGGTTCGCTGGCCACTAGGTTTAGATAGCGAGTCATGCAGGCTTCGCCATTGAGAAGGGCGGCGTCGAAGTTTACGTCTATGACATTGGCCCCGTTTTCAACCTGTTGCTTGGCAACACCGATAGCAGTTTCATAATCTTCGGCCTCAATAAGTTTTCGGAACCGTGGTGACCCTGTTACGTTGGTCCTTTCGCCGACCATCAGGAAGGGAGCATCGTCACCTCTGACTTCAAGCGATTCAAGACCGCTGATTCGCAAGGCAGGCTTGTTCTCGGGAATGGCTCTGGGAGCGCAGGAGCTTAGTTTCTCAACGACAGCGGCAATATGTTCTGGGGTGGTGCCGCAACAGCCTCCTGCAAGGTTCAGCAGACCTTCACGAGCAAAGCTTTCAAGTGCAACTGCCGTGTCTTCGGGAGTTTCGTCATAACCGGTCGGAGCCAAGGGGTTTGGCAGACCTGCATTTGGATAGCAATGAACTGGGCAGTCGGCGATTCTGGACAGGGTTTGTACGTATGGTCGCATTGCATCTGCCCCCAGAGCGCAATTCAAGCCCACGCAGAGTGGTTTTGAATGGGCGATCGAATTCCAGCATGCCTCGGTTGTTTGGCCTGACAGGGTACGTCCTGAAGCATCGGTAATGGTTATCGAAATGATAACGGGCAGTCTACGCCCCAGTTCCTCGAATGTGTCCTCAATTGCAAAAAGAGCAGCCTTCAGATTCAGCGTGTCAAAGGTGGTTTCGGGTAGAAGGAGATCCACTCCTCCGTCGATAAGAGCCTTTGCCTGCCCTTTGTAGGTGGCTACGAGTTCGTCGAAGGTTACGTTGCGCTTGGCTGGATCGCTTACGTCTGGCGACAGGGATGCTGTCCGATTAGTGGGGCCCATGGCGCCTGCCACGAAGCGAGGTCGCTCTGGATTTTTCTCCATTGCCTTGTCCGCCGCTTCCCGCGCGAGCTTGGCTGCTGCCAGATTTAAATCACAGACTATGCTTTCTAGCTTGTAGTCCGCCATAGCTATGGTTGTGGCGCTGAAGGTGTTGGTTTCTACTATATCGCTTCCCGCCTCGAAATAGGCTAGATGAATATCTTTGATTAACTCAGGCCGCGTAAGGCAAAGTAGATCGTTGTTCCCCTTGAGCTCCTGGTCATGGCTTTTGAATAAGTCTCCCCGAAAATCTTCTTCAACCAGCTTGTGATTTTGGATTACGGTTCCCATCGCACCATCAAGAAATGCGATGCGCTCTCCCAGCAACTTTCGTAGATCAGCCTCGTCGGGGTTCTTTTTGGAGAAATCCATAATAACGCATCAACATATCATGATACGTTGATTCGTTTTGCAAACACAAAGATTGCGTGAATCGAGGAATCGAGCCTCAATTGCCCGATGAAACCTCTGATTTAAGACGAATTTCGCCGGCTCGCAACAACCCCTTGACCTTTTGAAGCACTCGTTCCTGAGCAGCTTCCGCAGCCCTGAGACTTTTGGGCATAAGGAACTCGATTTGTTCTTGCAGAGCGAGGGAAGCTTTTTCCGGGAGAGCATCGAAAAATGCTTTTCGCAAAGGATCGCTGGCTGGTTTGAGAGCGATGATTAAATCATCGACTTCTATGGCATCCACTACTTTGGGGAGGTCATCCGCCGAGATTTGAAGAGCGTCTTCTAGAAGAAAGGCATTTCTGATGAAATGGAGTTCACGCTCGGTCTGTATCGGGCGTTGCAGGAAGGCGACCGCCGAGCTTGCTCCGTTGGGCACAACGGAAACCAAGGAAAACCCTTGGGCTCCAAGCTCCGCCAACTTGCCCAGACTGGCTTTCGCATCCGTTTTGGCATCCAAATGGGTGATGACACCTGTTTCGGCTTCGGTCAGATCTAGTTCGACCGATGCGAACTGCAACCCTTCCAATTCATTTCCATTTTTTTGCTCTCTGTATTTTGCCTCGCTCATGTTCTTTTTCATCAAGTAATAAAGTTTCCTCATGGTCAAGCAACCTGCGACACCAAGTTATTGGTTCCTTTTTCTTGCAAGCGCACCTCCTGCGCTTACTCTCCTTTCTTTTTTATGGTACGGGACGTAGCGTAGCCTGGTTAGCGCGCCTGCTTTGGGAGCAGGAGGTCGAGAGTTCGAATCTCTCCGTCCCGACCATTTTTTCTTCCGTGACCGCCGAAGAAGTCAGAGATAAACTTGGCCTTGAACCTCATCCCGAGGGAGGTTGGTTCAGGCGGACCTACCAGTCCGAAGAATGTTTGCATTTGGAGCGTGGCACCAGATTCGCTGGCACTAGCATCTACTACCTGTTGTCAGGAGAGGAGAATTCTGTTCTGCACTGCTTGAAGAGTGACGAAATCTTTTATTATCATTTGGGATGCGGGTTGACCCTTCACCTCTTTGACGAAGTCGGCTATGCCAAAAAATCCCTGGGCCCTGATTTATTCAATGGTGAGGAACAGCAGATCATCATTGAGGCTGGAACAACATTTGCCGCCGAGCCATCGAGTCGAAGTTCTTGGTGTTTGATCAGTTGTTCGGTCTGCCCCGGGTTCGAGTTCGAGGATTTCGACTGGGGAGACACCCACAACTTGATTATGAGGTTTCCCGAGCATGAGGGATTGCTTGATCGACTTTCGAAAGAACCTCATCATGAAAATTCATAGCAACTTGGAGCGTTTTTCTTATGCCGGCAGAGAAATCGTTCGGTTTCAATTGCCAACAGCAGAGATCTTGACTGATCTCATTTTGACTCAATTAAATGATTCTTTGCCTGAATCCACCCATTCCCATTTAATTAATGGGCGTTGGGAAAACACCTATCTTTCAATTGAAAGGGTGCCCGCCGTACGGGAAGTGATTATTGCTGCCAGAAACATAGCTGTTGAAGTGTATGGCAATCCTTTGCTGGCCTTGTTTGATCCCGTTGGTGATTCTAGTCGGCCACCCTTTTGGTTTAATCTCGCCGAACCCCGTGAGATTACCGGAGTTCATGACCATGTTCATCAGGCCTGTATCTCCGGAGTGTTTTACCTTCGAGTGCCGCCCAAAAGCGGAAACCTTTTTTTCCGAGAGGAAGGCAAGGAAGATTTTGTTTTGGAGTCGATTATGGGAAATATTGTGTTATTTCCCTCCAGTTTAAGGCATGGAGTTATGGAGAATCGTTCTGAGGATATTCGTATCTCCTTGGCATTCAATATATTCAGTCTTCCTATTCCTGCTTTTGCTTAAGATTTTGTAACTGGAAATTTTGCAAAATGCCATGAAAGGCAATTAAAAGTTACTGAAAAATGTATAGTTGCATCTAGTTTTTAGTTGCATTCGAAGGACTTACGTAGAAAAAGCGCTGTCTAATCCTAGATATTGTTCCGACTTTATTATTTAGACATCGTCGCCTAGCGGATTTGCGAAATGATTAAAGCAAAGGGTAACTTTAAGGAAATCGAGTCCGCAGTAGTTCGATTTGCTGGTGATTCTGGCGATGGAATGCAGACTGTCGGGGAACGTTTCACGGACACTAGTGCATTTGCCGGGAATGATATAGCCACGCTTCCCGATTTCCCTGCAGAAATCAGAGCGCCGGCTGGTACTCTAGCAGGTGTCTCAGGTTTTCAAATCCAATTTGGTAGTCGGCAAATCCTTACGCCAGGAGATGCCCCCGATGCACTTGTCGCCATGAATCCAGCCGCCCTGAAGTCAAATTTGTCAGATTTGATTCCCGGTGGCATGCTTGTTGTTAACAGCGATGCATTCAAGAGAGCGAACTTGGCCAAGGCTGGCTATGAAGAGAACCCGCTCGATGATGAGGACCTACGCAAGAAATACAATTTGATTGAGATTGATTTGACCAATTTGACCAAGGAGGCTTTGGCTGATTGTGATTTGAAGCCATCGGAAAAAACTCGATGCAAGAACTTCCTCGCTCTGGGCTTCATGTATTTCGTCTACGACCGCACCTTGGAAACCACCCTTAAGTTCTTCGAACACAAGTGGGGCAAGCGTTTGCCTGTAGTTGCTGAAGCTAATTCTCTAGCTCTCAAGGCTGGTTATAATTTGGGCGAAACCATGGAAGTGGCTCGTAATCGTTATCAGATTGCCAAAGCACCGGCAGATGCTGGCCGTTATAGAAAAATCTCAGGCAACGAGGCATTGGTGTATGGGTTGACTGTGGCAGGCAAGAAATCAAAGCGTGGCTTACTTTACGCCGGTTATCCGATTACCCCAGCGTCCCCTGTTCTTGAGGGTCTTTCCGCTCTCAAGCGTTTCGGCGTGAAGACGGTTCAAGCCGAGGATGAAATTGCTGCCATGGGAATTGCTCTCGGGGCAAGTTTTACTGGAAAGCTGGCTGTTTGTGCTACTAGTGGTCCAGGCATGTGTTTGAAGAGTGAGTTCATGGGGTTGGCCAGTATAACGGAATTGCCCCTTATCATTTGCAATGTCCAACGTGGTGGACCGAGTACTGGATTACCGACCAAAGTGGAGCAGAGTGATTTGCTTCAAGGCATGTTTTGTAGAAATGGTGACAGCCCAATTCCTATCATCGCGGCCCATTCAGCATCGGATTGTTTTGATACAGCCTTGGAGGCTGCCCGAATTGCGCTTACCTACATGACCCCAGTTATTCTCTTGAGCGATCTCTACATTGCGAATGGCTCCGAGCCATGGGCAATCCCAGATGTTTCTGAGATCCCGAACATGGAAATCCCTTTTGCTAATCCAGAAGATGAGTATGTCGTATACAGGCGCGACCCTGAAACATTGGCCCGAGAACAGGCAATTCCCGGGCAAGCGGGCTTGGAGCACAGGGTTGGAGGCCTTGAGAAGAATGAAGCGGGTGACGTGAGTTATGATAATGAGAACCATGAAAAAATGACTCATTTGCGAGCCGAAAAGGTTGCTGCGATAGCCAAGAGCCTTCCGCCTTTGGAAGTTTTCGGCGAACCGGAAGGAGACGTTATCATTCTAGGCTGGGGTGGTACTTATGGTGCGATCAGTTCAGCTGTTGGCAATTTACAGGCGGAAGGTTATTCCGTGAGTAGTTTGCATTTGCGACACCTTAGCCCATTGCCAAACGATCTAGGTGATATTCTCGGGCGTTTTAAGAAAGTAATCGTTGCGGAATTGAACATGGGTCAATTAAGCATGCTTATCCGATCTAAGTATTTAATAGATGCTATTTCTTGCACCAAGGTTCAGGGGCAACCATTTCATGTCTCCGAGCTGACTAAAAGAATTTTGGAGTATCTTCAATAAAGGAGCGTAAGCAATGAGTATCGCCACAGAAGAAGAACCGGAAGCTCTCACCAAAAAGGATTTCACTCCGTCCAACGAAGTCAAGTGGTGCCCTGGTTGTGGAGATTATGCTATCCTTAATGCCATTCAGCGCACTTTTCCCGACCTTGGTATAGCTCGAGAAGATTTTGTTGTTGTCAGCGGAATAGGGTGTTCCAGTCGCTTCCCCTATTACATGAATACCTATGGTTTTCATACCATACATGGACGTGCTCCATCTGTTGCCTTAGGAGTCAAGGTAGCCAATCCGGACCTCTCCGTTTGGATGGTTACCGGTGATGGTGATGGTTTGTCCATAGGAGGAAATCATCTCCTGCATCTTATTCGCCGCAATCCCGACATCAATGTCTTGTTGTTCAATAACCGCGTTTACGGCCTGACCAAGGGACAATACAGCCCGACTTCCGAAATTGGCATGAAAACTAAGAGCACTCCAATGGGATCGGTCGATCATCCCGTGAATCCCCTTCATTTTGCTCTTGGCTGTGAGGCTACTTTTGCTGCTCGTACCTCGGATACCGATCAAAAGCACATGTTGGAGGTTTTCAAAGCGGGTTTTGCTCACAAAGGAACCTCCTTCATCGAGATTTTCCAGAATTGCGTGATTTTCAACAACAAGACTTTTGATCCTGTTACCGGCCGTGATAATCGCTCAGACCAAGTTTTGTTTTTGGAAGAAGGCAAACCTCTCGTCTTTGGTGCTGAGTCAGACAAGGGCATTCGTCTGAATGGCTTGGATCCCGAAGTTGTTACCATAGGAGATGACGGTGTTTCCGAGGATGACCTTTTGATTCATGATTCTAAAAGAATGAATCCTGCTTATTCCACCTTGCTTGCGGAAATGGACCACCCTGATTTTCCGACGCCATTTGGGGTGCTTCGCCAGATCGTTGGAAAGGAGACTTACGAGGATTCGGTTACGGCGCAGGTTGACGCCGCCCAATCCGAAGGGAAAGGTGACTTAGACGAACTGCTAACTGGCTCTGCATCTTGGGTGGTTGAGTAGCTTGGGATGTACGAAGAACCGGTAATTGCATCAAAATTTCCAACTGTAATGCAGTTGGATGAAGGCGAATATTGGTGGTGCTCCTGTGGTCGTTCGGCCGATCAACCTTTTTGCGATGGCTCCCTTAAAGGAACTGGTTTCTCTCCTGAGCGAGTTGAGATCACCTAACCTCGAAAGATTGCTTTGTGCAATTGCAAGTATTCCTCGCAAGGTGCCATTTGCGGGAGGCTCATTCGAGCCTTTGACTCGGCTCACTTTTGATTCGACCCCTTTATAGTCGAGGCTGCGGGCTTTGTTCCTGAAAGGGTCAGCGGCAAAATAGTTCCATCGTCCGTGACCGCCTTGTCATTGTCCCATAGGCCTGAGAACAGGACGCGGCCGTTGTGGGTAAAGAGCATTCCGTATCCGTGTGCTCGACCGTTGCGAAATTCACCATAAAAGCGATCTCCATTCGGGGCATCCACGATCCCATGGCCATGCGGTCTACCGTCCTGAATTTGTCCAAAGTAACGTTCGCCTGTTGGGTAAAGAAAAGTTCCCCTGTTCGGATCCCTTGGCTTGGGAAGAAGTGCTTTGGTGCGTTCATCAATTGCTTGCTTTAGCTCTATTGCCTTGGCCTTGCCTGCCGAAAGGGTGACGGCTTCCTCTTGTTCCTCCAAGATCTTCAATTTCTTTTGGAGCTCCTTGTCATCTATTTCGGAGCCAATGAGGCACCATGCATAGGCCTCTGCTCGTTCTAAAGAGCCACTATCTTTGTCTCGCAAGAGCGTGACTAACTTTTTTCGGGCAAAAGCATTCGTCCCAAGAGCAGCTTCGCGATACCAGTAAATAACTTGGTTTGAGTCGCGATGAGTCCCTAGGCCCTTCGAGTAGGCTCTGGCAAGATAATGGGCGGCAACGGGATCACCTTGCTTGGCCGCTTTTTCGTACCAGTAAAATGCTTCATTCAGATTTTTTTGGGCCCCTATGCCCGAATAGTATGCCAAACCTAGTCGCAATTGAGCTGATCTTTCTCCCTTTAAGCCCAAGGCCTTTAGCTGTCCCAAATCCCAACCGACTTTTTGAGCTTGGCCGAATGGGACCATCAGAAACATCGCAAATAATGTCTTGGAGAACATGATTTACCTTTTTGGGAATCGAGCTGGGAGGGCAAGTCCGAATCAATCGAGTGGTGGTGCCGAGGGGGGGATTCGAACCCCCACGTCCTTGCGGACACTAGAACCTGAATCTAGCGCGTCTGCCAATTCCGCCACCCCGGCTAAAAGGGAATAAGACATTTTGAACACGGTGGGGTGATGGTCGAGGAAATTTCCTTCAAATGGATTTCAAGCGGGAGGAGTGTTTTGTGATTTCGGATAGAATGGACCCAATTTCCGGGAGAGCTTTGCATCGGTGTCCGCTTGGGTATCTGGCAAGATAAGGGTCTTCCTTGGATTCATCGAAGTCCGCTTCATCATCATCTTCCTCCTCGGTATCAGCGAACAGATTATCCTCCTCGTCAAAGAACAATGACAATCGACGAGGCGTTGGATCCAAAACATGGTGAGGATTGTCCACTCGCCCTTTCTTTACGAACTCAAAGAAGCATGGAAAGTGTTCCTGCCGAAAACCGTCGAGGAACTCCTTGATCCATTTTTGGGAAACTTGGTCCCGTCTGTTGAGCAGCACTACGTCGGAGAAATGAATGCACCCTTGATACCATGACACTATTTCCGGATGAGATTCGGCCAAGCCACAGTGAACAACTGTGAATATCCGTGCCAGAGTCAGGTCGTTGAGCGGCAGCGCATCCTTCGTTAACTCGATTTGATCGGCTGGGTCTTGGCTTGAATCTGCGATCATGAAAATAGTCTCCGTGTTCTCAGGTAACACAGGTTCAACCTCAAGTTTTTCATTGATCCATTGCCATTTTAAGGTTGGAGCGAGCTTTGACAACTCGTCATCCAGAGGATGGGTAACCTCGTTCTTCGGCAAAAGAATGGAACAAGTGGATTCCGCCGCTAAATCCATCAGAATCTTTCGACGCCCCGAGTCAGGAAGCCCAAGTACGAGGTAAAGTAGCTTTTTCACCTTACTCGAACGAGAAGGAGTCGCATTGAGCGGACTGACGCAACCAATGATCAACCAAGACCAAAGCTGTCATTGCCTCTACGATAGGAACTGCTCTTGGCAGCACACATGGATCGTGACGCCCGCGCCCGACAAGTTCAGCTTCTTTGCCTTCTATGTCTACCGTTGTCTGCGGACGTAGAATGGTTGCAGTTGGTTTGAACGCGACTCTGAAAACAAGTTCTTCCCCATTTGTTATGCCTCCTTGGACTCCACCCGAACGGTTGGTCTTGGCACGAATTTCATTTTCCTTGTTTTCGAAAAGGTCATTGTGCTCCGAGCCCTTGAGATAAGTTCCCGAAAAACCGCTCCCGATCTCAAACCCTTTTGTTGCAGGGAGTGAGAGCATTGCTTTTGCCAGATCAGCCTCCATTCGATCAAAGACTGGGAATCCTAGCCCGGAGGGCACCCCTTTCGCTTTGCATTCTATGACGCCTCCGAGTGAATCACCATCTTTTCGGGCAGCCATTATGGCATCAATCATCTTGGCGGCGGTAGTTTCGTGAGGGCAACGTATCGGCGTGGCATCAATTTGATCGATTGTGGCATTGCCATCGAGTTCGGGCATTTCAATTTCACCGACACGCTTTACATAGGCTAGAAGATCAACGCCCGAAAGTGACAAAATCTTTTGCGCGATGGCCCCAGCGGCAACGCGTCCAATTGTTTCTCGGGCGGACGAACGACCACCGCCCTCGTGATTCCTCAGACCGAATTTTTCCTGATAAGTGAAGTCAGCGTGCGAAGGACGGTATTTGGTACGCATTTCTTCATAGTCTTTGGGGCGCGCATCCTTGTTTCTAACCAACATGCCGATGGGAGTGCCCAACGTACGGCCTTCGAACACCCCTGAAAGAATTTCAACAGTGTCCGACTCATCACGACCAGTGGTTATTTTACTTTGCCCAGGACGCCTCCTTTCGAGGGATGGTTGCAAGTCTTTCTCCGACAATGGCAGGTTGGGCGGACAACCGTCCACGACCACACCGATGCCTCCACCGTGACTTTCACCCCAAGTGGATATTCGAAATATGGTTCCAAAGATATTTCCCATTTGAAATATAAAATGAAATTACTCAATCAATGGCAACGCGGAAACGAATATCACTGTGATCCGTTGATTGGCTTGTTGCCCGAAAAAAGGTTGCGAGAGCCGATTAAGCCTGCATTGTTATATTCAAAGGTCGGGTCCTATGCGACGCCGAAGGGGTGAACCCCGCCAGGCCCGGAAGGGAGCAACGGTAACCATTCTTCGCGTGCGCCGTAGGGTGCCTGGCCTTTTTTGTGCCATTTAACGCTTTCGCTTGCCTGCAGAGCTGGAAGCGACAATTTAAATGTTCAGATATGGCGGATCAAGGATATCAGGTGATCGCACGCAGGTGGCGTCCAAAGCAGTTCGATGAACTGGTGGGTCAAGATCACGTTACGCGAGCCCTTGGCAACGCCATCGAAATGGGGCGGATAGGTCATGCCTATCTTTTCGTGGGTCCAAGAGGAACGGGAAAAACCACCTCTGCTCGGTTGTTCGCCAAGTCTCTCAATTGGGAAGATGGTCCTTCTTTGACAACGGCAGAGAATTCCGAGATCGGCCTAGCAATCATGGAAGGCAGGTGTTTGGACGTGATAGAGATCGACGCAGCTTCCAACAATGGTGTCGAACAGGTTCGCGAGTTGCGTGACGAATGTCAGTATGCCCCCGCTCAGTGCCGTTATAAGATTTATGTTGTGGATGAGGTTCACATGCTTTCTCAAGCGGCTTTTAACGCTCTCCTGAAGACCTTGGAAGAGCCTCCCCCCCACGTAAAGTTTATCTTCGCCACCACGGAATCCAGAAAGGTTTTGCCAACTATTACCTCAAGATGTCAGCGATTTGAGTTCCGTCCCATTGAATCTCGACTCATTGCGGAAAAGCTGATGGAGATTTGTCAAAGTGAAGACATCAAGGCGGAACCTGATGCACTGGCGTTGGTTGCGCGTTTGGCCAATGGCGGAATGCGCGATGCCCAGTCAATCCTCGACCAAATGATTTCTTTTTCCGGCAAGGAGATATCTCAGACCGATGTGTTGCAGGTTTATGGGCTGGCTTCGCCTGAAATTGTTCAGTCCTTGGCAAAGGGCATTGCATCAGCGGATTATGATCTTTTGCTCGCTGTCTCAGGCGAATTGGCCGAGTCCGGACTCGACTTGCATCGTGCTTTGATCGATTTGCAGGATCTCGCTCGAGAAAGCTTGGTTGCTGCCATTCGCGCCGGCGGTGAAGGCTCTGGCTTGGGAGTTCCACTAAGCGTGGAAGCTCATGCGCGCGTTCTTGATGCCTTGCGGGCTGGAGAAGATCGCATTCAGCGAGGCTTGTCGGATAAGGTGAACTTTGAAACGACTCTTTTTAAGGCAACCGAGGCTGCTAGAAGTCGAGCTATTGATGGTTTGATTCGTGAAATTGGTTCCTTGGCGAGAACCGCTGGAGCAAAAAAAAAAAATAATTGAGCCTGACGGAGCTCCTGCCGCGGACATATCTCAAAACGATTTAGCCGAGGAGACTTCCCCTCCGGACGAAGTGGAGGAGCTGTCTGTTGAAAAACCTGAGAATAGTTCGGCTGACGATGAGTCAAGTCTTCCCTCAAGCGAAGAATCGAACGATGATTCTGTGGAGGATGCACTTGAGGAGGAGCCTGAACTGTCGCCTGAAAAGGAGCCATCCTCCGCGGCGAAAGATGAAGAGCTGCAATCAAAGGTGGATCAACTAGCCAGCTCCACCCGAAAAATTCTTGAGGATGATTTCCAAGCGACTTTCCTCGGAGTGGAGAAGATCGACGAAGATAAGTTGATTTGAGTCAACTCTCCTCGTAAAGCCTTAGATATCGGCTCTCCAGATATTCGAGTAGGGCAGTGGACGAGAGTTTTTTACCGGTTGCATGCTCGGTGAGCTCGAATAGATTCATTTTCCTGCCGTGGACGTGGATCTTTCTGTTTAGCCAAGAAAGGAAAGGTTTGTGTTCTCCCTTTTCGATCAGGGAGTCGAGATCTGGCAAATCTGACTTGACGGTTTCCCAGAGTTGGGCCGCTAGGAGATTACCGAGACAATAGCTCGGGAAGTAACCGAAAGCGCCCCCTGACCAGTGCACGTCCTGCAAAACACCTTCAGTGTCGTTCGCCGGAACCAGTCCTAGCAATGTTTTAGCTTTTTCGTTCCATGCTGCGGGTAGATCCGAGATCTTCAGGGCATTCTCAAAGAGCGCTTGTTCCAATTCGAATCGAAGAATGACATGCAAGTTGTAAGTCACCTCATCCGCATCCACGCGAATTGGGTTTCTTGAGACTTTGTTTATCGCCAAATAGAGCGCTTCCGAAGAAATTTCCTTCAGTTGTTCAGGAAAGAACTCGCGGAACCGAGATTCCCAATGGTTCCAAAAGGCGCGAGAACGACCAACTTGGTTCTCCCAGATGCGACTTTGCGATTCATGTACCGCCATGCCTGCGGCTTCTCCGAGCGGAGTTCCCAGCCATTTGGCAGGGAGACCTTGTTCATAGAGACCATGCCCGGTTTCGTGGATTGAGGAGAAAAGGGAGTCGAGTGGATTGTCAGGGTCGTAACGGGTTGTCATCCTCGTGTCGGTCCCATTGCCGGAACAAAAGGGATGAACCGCAATGTCAAGGCGACCTCTCGAGAAATCAAATCCAAGATTTGCAACAACTTCCCTCAGGAAAGTTTCTTGTTTGCTTTCTGGAAAACCGAGAAGCTCAGGAATCTCTTTTTTTTCAGTTAGGGCTAGAATGCGCTCTGACAAAGGAACGAGGCTTTTGCTTAGCTTGTCAAAAATCTCGGATACTGATTTTGCGTCGATCCCTGGATCATGTTTGTCCAAATGATAGTCGTAGGGGTTAGCCTCGAAACCCACTAAACTTGCTTCCTCCCTTGCGATATTCAAAGTCGCTTCCAAGGTAGGGGCGTAGGAATTGAAGTCGTTTTGTTTGCGAGCTTTCACCCATAGGTGATATGAGGCGCTTTGATGGTTGGCCTTGCGTGACACGAACTCGCTTGGGAGTTTGGTTGCTCGATCGAGATCGCGACGAACCTCGCGAAGAATAACGGCAAGTTCTCCATCCTCCAGATTTAAATTTTCTTCGATTTCTTCGATTTTCTCGCGAAATTCAGTTCGAGTGAACTCACGGTGTCGAATTTCGGCGATTGCAGCACATTGTTCGGCCCGTTGCCTCACACTGGCATTGCTCACGGGCAGATTGACTTGTTCGTCCCATCCTAGAACTGACGAGACTTGAGACAGGAGGTCCATCCGCCTGAGTTCGTTGATCAAGCTTTCTTTCAAGTGTTGCATATCAAGTTTCTTCTTCAGTCCAAGACTCTGAGCAATTCCTTGCTGGTGGCCCAACCTTTCTTTCCTCCCGTACCGGAGCGAGCGAGATACCAAATACTATTGTCGGCGGTGCGGTGCTGTTTCAATTTAGATTCTTGATCGAGGTCTATGTGAACAATTTCTCCTGATATCAATTGAGCATTGGCTTCGTTGGAATCCCCTGCATAGCGGCGCAACGCTACCTTGCTTGCTTCATCTCCACTGGCTCCTGGCAGAGACACAGCAACTGCTTCACGAAAAAGCATCATGACATTTTGGTCAGCTCGCCAGGTGGCATAACTACCAAAGGCGACGAGGGAAAGCCAAGTCACTGCAACTAAAAATTTAATTAGAGAGGAAACCAGGCGCTTCATTAGAATGAGGCCTACGAAGAGTCCTATCCAAAAAAGCGATGTTGTGCTCCAGCACCATATGCTGATGGTACTTGGGGCAAAGTAATCGGTGGCTGCCGAACGAGCTGGGATTTGAATCTTGGCGATTTCTCTTACCCTTGCCAAATTGGCTTTCAATTCACGATTATTTGGCGAGAGCAAGAGAGCTTTCCGGTAGTGAAGAATGGCTTTGCCGTAATCGCCGACCTTGAAATAAAGATTGGCGAGATTGCCGTGGAGGTTGGCTGAGTGAACTTGGGCGGCAGCTTTCCGGTAGGATGCGATCGCCTTATTGAAATCTCCGGCGGCTTCCGCTTTCACGCCTTCTCCAAAAGCCATTACGGCCGTGTACACAAGGTCTTCGTTCCTCTTGCCTTCCAGGAGGCAGGTGAGGGGGCCTGTCATGAACAGAATAAGGGTAAGCAAATGCCTCATGATTCCGAGCGGATGCGTTTTAGGAGGGTCTTTACTTGAGCAAACCATTCCTTCAGCTGGATGTCGCTATCGTCTTCGGCGGCAAATTCACGAGCATCGGCAGCCTCGAGCAATTCCTTGGCCTTGGATATCGTTTCGGAAGAAACTTCTTTCTTGTGAAGTATGGATAAAACCTCATCTGCAGCGAGGGCTTCTGGATGATCATGATTTACGAGGGCACCCACTTGTTCCCGAATGATTCCCCGGCCGGCTTTCAGGAATCCTGTTACGTCATTCGTTCGAATGGTTGCTTTCATCTCTTGCCGTAACCTTCCCATCTTCTTACCGTGGCTTTCTTCCGTTGGTCGGCCTTGTCGAAATTGCCATCCCAGCAATGCGAACACTCCTAGTAACGGAACAAATTGGCTATACCAAAAGGCCGAGGATCGAGTGATGGCGACTGGCGTTAACGAATCATGCCACTCACCCGGATCACTTTCAGTTTGAAACAATTTGCTCTCAGGTTCTTCTGTGCGGTTTTCGGTCAAGGCACTATTGACTGGATTGGGGTTTTCCCATGTTTCGCCGGGGTCTATTCTTAGGGTGATAGGTTTGGTTTCAGCGATTACGTATTGCTTGTCGTTCGGATCGAAGAAAGAAAAGGGTACTGCGGGGATTTCCTGACGTCCGGCTCGCAATGGTGTCACAACGTATTCGAATTTTTGCATTCCTTCGTACTTTAGATTCTTATCGCCTTCGAATGAAAATGCGGGTGGACCAATTTTAAGGTTCTGAGTCATTGGCATTTCAGGTGCTGGCATGACCCCGAAATTGCCTTTGCCTTTGACTGCGAAGGTGACTCTCACTGGGTCGCCCACGGCTGCTCTGGAGATATCTGTTCGAGTGTTCGTGCTAAATGATCCGATGGCGCCTCGAAATGAAATGGGCCTTCCATCCATCGGTAATTGGCGAACTTTCAAAGGTCTTTTCTCGGATACTACAGTAATTGCCTCTTCGTGACCAAAGCCGAAGAATGGATCGTTTAGGAAGGCGTCTCTTAAGGGAGAATTGTTTTGTCTTCTTACACGAACTCTCACCCCCATCTTGTACTGCAATTCGTGGTTTCCTTCCATCACCGCGGTAAGAGCCAGGGGCCATGAATAGACTATGTATGTTTTGCCGTTTCTTGGTACATTCCGCTTTTCAACGGGTTGCTTCATTTCGCTTTGAGAAAAGGCATCGCTCATTTTCTGCGGAAGCTTTTCCAAGCGAGTGACCGGAAGTCGATCCAAGATATAAAGATCAATGCTGCCTAGTATGGTATGACCCACGAAGAGGTTTTCTCTGGGCAGTACCAACTCCAGGAAAAGGGCTTGGCGAAAGTCAGCTTCTTGTTTTTTGCGTGCTTCCTCGCGCAGGATATCCTCTTCACTTGGCGGTAGCACACGAAGATTCGTCGCAGGCACCTCATATGCCTTCCCTCCAATATTTAAGGACCAAGAGGGCAAAGTGAATGCACCAACTCTACTGGGTTTCACTGTAAACGAAATTTCGAGTTTCACCGAAGGTACGCCGTTGATGAAACTGGCGGAGCGAAATATCCGGGGAGATTGCGAGAGGCCAAGGCCATTGACCTGAGGCAATTTTCCTTCCGGAGATTGCTGTGAGCCATGAATCACCACTTTGTAGGTGGAATTACGGCTCAATGTGATGGCGGAAGGCTCAAAACTGGCATCAATGCGAATGGGTTGTTGCCCAAAGGTGGATGCTATCGTGACCAGCGTTCCGCAGAATAGTAACAGGATTTTCGGGTGTGCTATCATCGATCTTCAATAATCCCTGCCCTTGAGGGAGCTTTCACTGATTTTACCCTCTGGATCCAAGGGCTCTGCGTTAGCATCCGCTTCCTGAAGTAAACGCTTGTACAGTGCGTTCACGTCCCGCGGAATGTTGTGCTGTTGATTTTGCGCAGTGCTTTCCTGGTCTTTGTTGTCCTGTTCGTTTTGCTGTGGATTGCCGTCGCTCTTTACAGGATCTGGATCCTGTTCCGATTTGTTCTGTTGGTTGGGGTCGTGGATGCCGAAGTTTAGATGTTCGGCGGTAGTTTCGAAATCGACAAAAGTAAGGTGGGCTTTGACCTTTTCCTTGGGAAATGTAATGGCCGAGCTTTCGCTTTCAATGCTTATTCCCAAGACATGTTTCCCAGGAGGAACGGCCTGTGCGAAATCGCCGTTTTCGGAAGGCTTGAAACTGGTTTCGTTTTCGTCGAGATTCAAGTTGCCATCTAGGTCGAGGAAAAGGGTTGCTTTAGTGTATCCTGTTTCATTTGAGTCGCGTTTGCCGTCTTGGTCGGTGTCGTTCCAAATGAATCCCTTTAGAACCGGAGCGGCTCGATAGGGGAGTGGGACTTGGCGATTGCTGGCTTTAGTCAGCCTGATCTCTTGCGTCATTACATGGTCTGGTCTTAGGGGCGGTGCTGGAGGTGGCAGGATTGGGATCAAAGTATGTTCATTACTTGCGTTTTGATCGGATAACACTGAGCCTAACTTGAAGGAAACTGGGTAAGAACCGGAAATCCATTCTATGCTATAACGTCCAGAGGCATCGGTTGAAACGAAAGGTTCGGAGCTTGCGTTGTGTTCTCCGTCCTCATTCTTATCCCAGTAAACCTTTGCCAAAAGTCGTGGTTCCTTGGCTTGTGGTCGACCGTTGCCGTCAATGTCACGCCAGACAATTCCACTGATTCTGGAAATCAGGGTCTCTATTCGCTCCTCCAGTTGCACACGCAGGTTTTCGCGGTTTTCCCTGGCTTTGGGATTACCGTCCAAGGCAATGGCGGAATCATAGTTTTCCAAGGCCTTTTTCCAAGCCTGTCTAGCGGTAATTACATCTTGGGTATCTAATGCCAGATTGGCATTTGCATAGTGTAGGTTACCCAATGCGTTGAGGATGGTTGATTGCAGTTCGGGCTGATCCAGTGATTCGTCCAAAGCCTTTTCCAGAAAGGCTTTGGATGTCCTTAAGTTGGATGCCTCTAGATGGGCTAGCCCAGTGTTGAGGTAGAGTCGTGGATCTACTTTGTTTTTTGCGGCGAGAGTGGCATTTAGTTCAGTTTCATAAAAAGCGGCGGCTTGGGCATATTCTTTCTTCTCGTGTGCTTCCTCTGCCTGCTTGATGTTTTCATTTCTTAGACATCCGGAGAAGATGAATGCCAAAATGAGTGCCGCGCTACTTCCTAATTTGTGTAAATTCCGCCTATTCCCCAAAAAGAATTCCCCAAGAAGCAAAACAATGGCTATGAATAGAAATACTGTAAAACGCTCTATTGGCAATTCCTCAGTCAACAGGGTGTGTCTCTTTTGTTGGCCAATTGCTTGTAGTTCCTCAACTACCTTAACCAATCCTTCACCCGCGGGGCCCAAAGAATAATATTTCCCTCCAGTTGCATTTGCGATGGAGACAAGGTTAGCCTCGTCCATTTTCGTCATTACTGGTTTCCCGTTTATATCTTTGAGAAAATCGCGGGCAGGTTTGTCGAAGTCATTCAATGGAATGCGAGCACCCTCCTTATTGCCTATGCCGATGGTATATATTCGAACCCCTTCCTTGGCTGCGATCTTGGCTTTCTTTAGTCCTCTCCGTTCGAGGTCCTCGCCGTCCGATATAATGATAAGGAAGCGATCACGATCATCTTTCGAAAAGGAATCCATGGCTTCCTCAATAGGTAACGCAAAGTCGGTGCCCTGTCTCTTGATCACTCCGACCTGCATTTCTCTCAAGGTTCTCCTCACGGACGAGTGATCCAAGGTTAGAGGGCATTGAAGAAAAGAGCTTCCGGCAAACGCGATGAGGCCGATCCGATCACCCTTCACCTTGTCTAACAAGTTGGACAGTCCTAGCTTGACCCTTTCGATTCGATTAGGGCGTATGTCGCGAGCCAACATGCTTCGAGAGACGTCAAGAGCGACCAGTACGTCTATGCCAGTAGGTGCCGTTTCTCTCTGGCGCGATCCCCATTGAGGTCGAGCGATGGTCACGAATAGCATCAAGACGATCAAGGTAAGCAGCATGCATCGAAGGAAGGTTTTTTTTCCGGAGTAATTGCTCGTTAAGCTAGGTAGCAGTTTGCTGGCCGCAAAACCCTCCAAACGCCGCAACTTTCTTCTTTCAGTCCACCACAAGAAGGCTCCGGTCACTACAGTCGCGACCAATCCGACATAAAGCCATGCAGGTTCCGCGAATGTCATGGGATTCTCAAAAGTAGGGTTCGAGATAATACGATTTCCACAAGAAATATTCCCAAGCCTGCGATTAGGGGCCAATGAAACAATTCTTCGTAAAGTGCGTTTACGTCAAATTCGATCTCTGTTTTCTCCAGTTGATCGATTTCGTTATAGATTTCGCGTAAAGTGGCCTCATCTCCCGCTTCGAAAAATTTTGCCTCCGTTGTAACGGCTATCTTGCTGAGGACTTCCTTGTCCACTGGATAGTCATGGACTTGAATCACGGGTGATTTGTCATGATTACGAAGTAAGTCGCGGTTGCTCTGATCAAACACATAGGTACGAGTCCTAGTCGAGCGGCCAACAGCGATGGTATAAACTTTTATTCCATCTTCTTTGGCTCCCTTTGCAAAAACAAGTGGACTGTGTCGTGGGGCGGGCTCATCCTTGCCATCTGTAAGAAGTATAACTATGCGGGTTTCCGCATCTAATTGGCGTACGCGATTTATGCCTTCGGCAAGAGCGCCGCCTATATTGGTTCCTGTTGGAGGAGCTAGGCCTATTTTCAACCGTTTCACGTTCCGCTGCAAATGCTCCTTGTCCATAGTCAGGGGGCTGAGAAGATATGGATTCACCGAAAATCCGACCAATCCGATTCTGTCGTTCCTTCGTTTGGCCACAAAATCCTTGATCACACTTTTGACAACGTCGAGACGAGTTACGGTTTCGCCGTTGGGTTCGCTCATGTCCAAGGCAAGCATTGAGGCGGAGAGATCCACTGCGAGGACAATGTCCACCCCGCTTTCTTGTACGGAGAAGGTACTCTCGTCGAATTGTGGTCGGGCAAGGGCAAGCACTAGGGCAACAAAGGCAACTAGTCGCAAGGTCGAGAGGATCAATCGATTTGCCCAAAGCTTTGAAGGGGTGGCTAACTTGACGTTCTCCAACGAAGAGAAAAGGATTGAGGCCTTGCCCTTTTTTATTCTTGTCCGAAGAACGGCAACTAGTGGAACGAGGACTAGCAACCAAAGCCATTCCGGTTCGGAGAACTGAAACCTTTCCCACATTTCACCTATTTTCATTTGGCTTTAGCACTCAGGCTTGCAGCTTCTTCGGCCAGTTTTTTCTCGAGACGTCGATGCGTGTCTCGCACAAAATGCTTGGCTGAGTTCATCAATAGGATCAAACCTTCTCCATCGATACTTTCCCTTGAATATTTCACCATGTCGCTTCTGTCTATGAATTCACGCAAGAGATCATCATAGTGGTTTCGAAAGAAATCATGCTCAGCCGCCTCGCGAATAAATTCTTCCCCTGTCAATTCCATTGCCGGTAACTCGAAGCGCCGCTGTACGTAGACACGTAGCACTTCGGATAGCCTGAATGTGAAAGGCTTAGCCTTCATCCCCTTTCTTTTGGCCTCTAGTGCCTCTAGTGCCTCGAGCGCTTCCTCGTATGGGTCACGCTCCAGTTTTTCTTCAGCCTCCTTGGAATTAGCTCCCGTCATTTTTTTCCTGAGCCACAAAATTATAGAACAGAGCAAGATGGCTCCTAAGAAAATAGTTAGAAACACCCAGTTTTCCTGAATGATTTCCCATGTGCCTTTGTAAAGTGGAAGAGGAGAGTCTCTCTGCAAGTTATCCTCTGGATGCAACAAATGCTCTTTCTCTGCGGCAGAAGATACTTTTGAGGCTCCGAGCAAGAGGCAAGTCATCAAGAGCTGGCAGGACAGGTTGAATGAGATTTTTGCCTTCTTTGGGCGTGTCATTTCGGACTCCAGCGTTGTAGCGGGCCTAGATGTGCCTTCATTGATTTCCCCTCGATTACTCATGCTCTTCTGCGGCTTTCTCTAATTTTGAAGAATTCTCGCAACTGCTTGACATAATCCTTGCCGGTGGAGAAACCGAAGTGATCGATGCCTCTGCGCAGAAGGCGTTGTTCGAAGTCAGTGTTTCGAGCTCGATTCTGGTCCTTATAGCGTTCTCTGAATGGACTGTCACTGGTGTTTACTTCAATTAATTCCCCTGTCTCCGCATCTTCGAGAACGATACGCCCAACGTCTGGGAAAACATTTTCCCTCGGATCGCTCACTCTAGTACAAATCAGATCATGTCGTCGTCGAGTAGTGAATAATTCCTTCAAAAGTATATCTTCTGCTGATTCCTCGTCATCACCATTGTCCGGTATTTGGAAATCTGACAAAAGAAAGACAACTGCTCGTCTTCTCATCACTCGATTCAGGAAGCGCAGACTGCCTCGTAAATTGGTGCCTTTGCCTTTAGTTTTGCGAAAAAGAATTTCCCTGAGGATACGTAGGACATGCTGTTGTCCTTTTGATGGAGGCAGATAATGCTCGATCTCTTCCGTGAAGAGAATGAGACCTACTTTGTCGTTGTTGCGGTCTGCGGAGAATGCAAGCAGGGCGGCTAATTCGGCGAGGCGCTCTCTTTTGCTCTGTTTAACGGACCCGAATATTCCGCTAGCGCTTAGATCGACTGCCAAGACAATGGTTAATTCTCTTTCTTCTCGATACTGTTTCACAAAAGGGGTGTTCATCTTTGCTGTTACGTTCCAGTCGATCGAACGTACCTCGTCGCCGGGTTGATATTCTCGCACTTCTTCGAAATCGATTCCCTGCCCTTTGAACGCACTGTGATACGAGCCAGCCAATGCTTCGGAAACCAAGCGATTCGAGCGGATCTCGATCTGCCTGACTTTGCGAAGTATTTCCTTGGCAAATTCCGGATTTGGTTCGTCCATTTTTATTGGAGGAAGTATGTGCTGATACTATCTCCGGTGACTTCTTCAGCGGAGAACGGTCAGGGTACGGGAACGGTTTCGAATATGCGTTGGACAACCTCGTCGCTAGAGATGTTCTCAGCCTCAGCCTCATAACTTACGATAACGCGGTGCCGCAGTACGTCTGGTCCAATGTTTTTAACGTCTTGTGGGGTGACGAAGCTTCGTCCTTCCATGAAGGCGAGTGCCTTGGCGGCCAGAGCCAGATTGATTGTTGCCCGTGGGGATGCTCCGAACCTTACGAATGCTTCGAGTTCGGCGGCCCCGTATTTGTCTGGGTCTCTAGTGGCCAGCACTACGTCAACTACGTATCCCTTTAATTTGTCGTCCATGTAGACTTGATTGACAAATTCTCGTGCCTTGAAGATCGAGGCGGGATCAATGACTGGACTGATTTCATGTTTTACGTTGGTGCTGGCGTTGCTTTCCAGAATGAGCAGTTCGTCTTTCCTTCCAGGATAATCTATCTTCAGCTTCAGCATGAAGCGATCCGTTTGAGCTTCAGGCAAAGGATAGGTCCCCTCTTGATCTATGGGGTTTTCGGTAGCTAGCACCAGGAAGGGTTCCGGCAGCTGATAAGTGACGTCACCAATGGTGACTTGCCGTTCTTGCATTCCTTCCAACAAGGCGCTTTGGACTTTGGCGGGGGCTCGGTTTATTTCATCGGCCAACAGGAGATTGGTGAATATAGGCCCTTTCTTTGTTGTGAATTCTCCGTCGCTGGGACTATAGATCAGAGTGCCCACGACATCTGCCGGCAATAAGTCAGGCGTGAATTGTATCCGGCGAAACTCCGCTTTCATGCATTTAGAGAGTGTTTTCACCGCAAGAGTTTTGGCCAATCCGGGCACACCTTCCAAAAGAACGTGCCCATTGGCCAACAAACCTATGATTAGGCGGTCGACCAAGTATTTCTGACCTACGATTACCTTTCCGATTTCACCACGTAGCAGCTCAATCCAACTGGCTTCGGATCGCGCTTCTTCCTGTTGTTCTGGAGTTGGAGGGGATTCTGTGCTCATTTCAAGTATTACTATATGTGCTCATTTCAAGTATTACTATAGCGAACAAAAAGTGAGGATTTGTCCACGCGAAAGCATATTTTTGCAGCTTATTATTAACTGTCCGAGATGTGCCTTTTAGAGGATGTTTGGTCTTTTGGCTTGCCGATGGCTTCGATGAATCCAGAATTGGTGACAATACCCTCTCCTTAATTTGGTCTCGGTAGAGTTCTCATCATTTTGATATACTAATCTCCGACTCGGTTTCGACGTGTTCAAGCTAGGCAAGGAATCTCGAATTACTATTTTGGGGCTGCTCCTTGTGCCTTTTGTTTGGGTTGCCTTAAGCCACTATGGTTATTTGGATAATCTAAAGACCAAAGCCCTTGACTGGCGTATGAATTGGCCCCGTGGTGAGATTTCTCATATGGAATCACCGCAGGCAGATGATGCTGTCATTGTGGAAGATAACAAGACGGTTCCACGTGTTCCAAAGGTCATTTACGTTGATTTCGATCAACGTACAACGGCTCTTCCTCAGGTGGGTGAGCGCCCATGGCCTCGTGATTTTTTTGCCGAAGTAGCACAAATACTGCTCGAAAGAGGTCAAGCCCGTAGTCTCGGATTCGACTTTGTTTTTTCTCCGAAAACTATGTCGAGCCTAGTTCCCCCTGAAAATGTGTTTCAGAGTGATCTGGCTCTTGCGGATTTGGTCAAAGCCCATCCAGATAAAGTTGTTTTTGCCTGCACATTTTCAGGTGCACCTGCTTCTCATATGCTCGAACGTGAAATCAGAGCGGATTCCCCCTATTTGTATAATGGCACCTATGACCGGGGTTCCTCCGTTTATCCTGAATCCCCGAGCTATCCGATTTTGGATTTCCGGAATGGGCGATATTCGGGGCGTGTGGGCACCATTGATATTGCAGCTGATCGAGGTACTGATGCCGCCCCTCGTTGGGTATCTTTGTTCTTTCCCTGTAAAAAAGAGGCTCAAGCCTACAATGTTCTGGGTGGAAGACGTAAATCAATCGGTTTGGAAGCTGAGCAATTGCACCTAAGAAAAATCAATCTGCTCCAACTCCGGAAAAATAAAGCTTCCGACCTGATCGAGGAAAAATCAAAAATAATTGAAGGATACGAGAAGTTTCAAAATGACAGTGCCCCTTGGTTGGTTGATCGGCAGGAACACGTAGAAGCCATGCTTCGCTTCGCCTTTGGTCTTTCAGCTTCGCCCGATGAAATAGGAGCGGCCAAAAGATTGGCTATGGAGGCTAAGCAGCAAGTGAGCACCAATTCTCGTAGAATTACTGAATTGGAGGAATCCCTAGATGCGAATGCTTCCAAAGAGGCTAGGCAAGCCTTGGTTGCTTTGGCGACTGAGCAGAGTTTGGCCGAAAAGGAATTCGATGAGGCTTACGAGCTTTATTTGTCTTTGGCTCTCTCCAAAAGTGAACAAATGGAAAATAAACTCCAAGTCTTGAAAAAGGAGTTTTCGGAAAGGAAGGCCAAGTTGACGACTGTCAAACAGGCTTTGCCTGATCCCGTTCCACCCGAGATTCAAACCAAAGTTGACGAGGAGGAGAAGGCATTGGCTCAACTGGTCGAGGTGATGCGTGCGCTTGAATCTGAATTACTTGCGGCAATCGAATCAGAATCGAAAGAGTCGCGAAAATGGAAAGAATTAAATAGTAGAAGAGGCAGCTTGGTTACAGCCACGAAAAATGCTGAGATTACGATTGCGAATCTGGAGGAATCTATAAGTGCAAATCCACAGTTGGCTGCCTTCCTTCAACCAAAGTTGGATGCTAAAGCAAAGGAATCGGAACAGCTTGCCAAAGACTTGAAGGCAGTTGATCTATCATTGCTCGATATCGAAAAAAGTGTCGGTGACGCTGCATTCCGCGATGAAATTGACAGGCGTCGTGACGAGATCGCCAAACTACAGGAGTTGCAGGCAAGGTCCTATCCTAGGAGAAACCAAGCAGAGGCTTTGCAAATGGAGGCCAAATCCGATTTGAATGGCGCCAAGAATGCATTGAGCGCTTTAAAAGAATCCGCACCTCTTAATCAAGAAATGGTTACGGAATTGATGGTTGATTCATCTGGCGAATCGCTTCGTTTTGTCCACGCTGCCGCGACCGACGACAATGGAAGCCCCTTGCTGATTCAGGGCGGACCCAATGAGTTGCCGTTGAAAAGTAATAGTGTAGTCTATGCTCTCGGTATCGAATTACTTAGGTCGTATTGGGGGATCGATGACGAATATTTACAAAAACATCCCGAAGCATTGGAAATTTCGGATGATCGGCTGATTATGCGCAGCCGTTCCGGGGCAACAATGTTGGACACCCCCTTGACCAAAGGCCAATTGTTGGAAATAAATTGGTTTTCTCCATGGAGAGACGGCCAAAGTCAGTCAGGCGCAGCCCTCTCTGCGGCAAAGCAGAGTTTTGCGGATGAAAATTATGGGCAGTACGTATCCTCAGGGGTTCGAGCCATACGTGCTTTCCTTGCCGATGCCATGCGATCGACAATAGCTGATTCGACTAAATGGAATGAGCAGGAAATCATCCTCAAAATGAAGGAATTGAAGATAGAGTCCGAATCATTGAAGATTGCTTCTCGATTTCTGGAGACTGAGAGTTCCGGGCAGACGTTGAGTGAAGGAATGGTTCCGGACTTCAATGAATTAACACGCTTAATTGATAAGCTAAGGCTAAGGAGCATTCCGCCAAGCATGTCTTCCGCACACAATCCCAGATGTAGCATAGCCGATGTTTTGGATCGCCTTGATTCCTTGAACCAATTGGAGGATATCAATAAAAAGTTGGCGGTACAGCAAAGGGCCAGGGAAATTTATGACTTCTTTGTGCGGAGTTTTACTTTAATTGACTTGCCTGAATCCGTTGAGCTTTGGACCCAACGAAGAGAGGCTATCGACGTTGATATTCAAAAGAATCTACGAGCCAAGGAAGTCTACGAGAGCATTCTGCCCTCGATCAATGAGTTCTTTGCCTTGTTCAAGGATTCCATCATCCTCATCGGTCCCGTTGACCCTTTGTTGCAGGATCTTGCCCCGACCCCATTTGATGCCAATGTCGTTCCGAAAGTTGGCTTGCATGGAAACTTGATAAAAACATTGGTGACTGGATTTTACATCAAGCGATTGCCATTGTGGGTTGATCATGCCGCGACCGTGATCCTTTGTTTGTTAGTTTCCTACTTATCTGTTTACAGCGGAGCGCATTCACATTTGGTGCAAGGGTTGTCGGTTGTCTTGCAATTGGGATTCATCGTGCTGGCCTTTTACGTGTTCAAGGAAACTCATGTTGTCTGGCCTGTCGCCACTCCTGCTTGCGCTGGCTTGAGCACTGCTTTTATCGGTGCGGCTATATCGCTTGTCTTGGAGCAAAAGGCCAAAGGTCGCATCAAGGGAATGTTCGGCAGTTATGTTTCCGCGGATCTTGTGGATCAAATGGTGGAATCCGGAGAAGAACCAAGTCTCGGGGGAGAGGAAACACAAATCACTGCCTATTTCAGTGACGTTCAGGCATTCTCCAGTTTCTCTGAATTGCTTTCGCCGACCGGACTGGTGGACCTGATGAACGAGTATTTGACCGCGATGACTAACATCCTCCAACAGGAGCGCGGGACCTTGGACAAGTATATTGGCGATGCCATAGTAGCCATTTACGGAGCCCCCATCCACATGGATGATCACGCCTATCAATCTGTTCGAACAGCTTTGCTTATGCAGCACGAACAAATAGAGCTTCGCAAGAAATGGGCCAGTGAAGGCGACAAGTGGCCTGATATCGTTTCAAAGATGCAGACCCGGATCGGGTGTAACACAGGCACAGCAACGGTAGGAAACATGGGAGCTCTTGATCGTTTCAATTATACCATGATGGGTGACATGGTGAATTTGGCTGCTCGGTGCGAGAGTGGAGCCAAAGCATATGGAGCTTACATAATGATTACCGAAGAGACCAAGGATGCTGCTCTCGTCACTAGGGATGACATCGCTTACCGCTACCTCGACAAGATCGTCGTGAAAGGGCGAAAGCAACCAGTTGCCATGTATGAACCCACTGGCTTCATGGCCGATATCGGACAAGAAACTCAAGACTGCTTGGATTGTTTCCAACAAGGTATCGACAAATATCTCGCTCAAGATTGGAACGGTGCCCTCAAAATGTTCAAAAAAGCAAAGGATTTGGAGCCGAATAAGCCTGGGGTCACGCCGGGTGTTACCGACAATCCATCCATGATCCTAATCGACCGTTGCAAAATCATGCGGGACAATCCGCCGGGTGACGACTGGGATGGTGTCTATGTTATGACAAGCAAGTGATGGTTGAACATCTCCTTTCAAAGGGGGTTTAGCCGAAGTAATCAGGTTCTTGCCCCACTTTCCATTTAATGTTGCACCCCAAGCTCGGTATTTGTTCCTCAGGTGCTGGCTCGTCTCGCAGGACTGCATCGATCGCAGTTTGAAGGTCGATGCCGGTAACAGCTTTGCCGTTGTTTGGGCGAGAGTCGTCGAATTGCCCACGATAGGCTAGGTGAAGACTTGAGTCGAAAACAAAAAAATCTGGCGTACAGGCGGCTTTATACGCTTTTGCCACTTCCTGTGTTTCATCGTATAGATAAGGGAAGCGATAACCCGCATCGCGAGCCTCAGTCGCCATTTTTTCAGGACTGTCTTGAGGGTAATTTTCCACGTCGTTGGAGGAGATCGCGAAAACAGCGACGCCATTTTCCAGAGCTTCATTCCCCATCGAAGAAAAACGATCGCGCAGGTGGATGACAAAAGGGCAGTGGTTGCAGACGAAGGCTATAACAAAAGCCTTTGATTGCGAGTAGTTCTCCAAGTTGATAGTTGAATTGTCTGTGACATTTGGCAAAGAGAACTTTGGAGCCAAGGTCCCAAGGGGAAGCATTGTCGATGAAGTGGCTACCATGTCCTCAAATTCAGCTATTAGGGTGATAAAACAACTTTCTTGTCCACTGCTTGTTTCTTTTTTTCAAAGTATTTACGCAAGACTTTTCCTGCCACCGTGGCTGCATTGAGACCGCCCTGTACGTTATCTTGTGGGACAGTTCCCTCCACGAGGACAGCAATCGCTACCTCTGGATCGTTCAAAGGAGCGAATGCAATGAACCACGCAAGATTTAGCTCCATGTTATTGGAGCGCCATTCCCCTGTGCCGGTTTTGCCAGCTAGACGAATCCCAGGCACTTTACAACGCCTTGCGGTTCCTTGTTCAGCGGCTAGGTTCATTCCTCGAACGATATCTTGATACTGCTGAGGCAAAAGCCCGATAGGCTCACCTCCATGATCAGTAATTGAACTTCCTTCAGGGAGTTTGAGCAAAGTGGGTATGGTACGGGTTTCACCTCGAGCGAAGGATGCCATCAAGCATGCTACTTGAAGAGGGCTGAGCTTAAACCCACCTTGTCCTATGGACATGTTGAAGGTGTCCTCCAAGGTCCATTCGATTCCGATCTTCTTTTTTTTCCATGCAGGGTCAGGAACCAAGGGTTTGTCTGGTACACCTGGCAATTGGATCGGAGGGCGTTCATTCATTCCAAAGCGTTTTGATTCGGCAATCAGAGTGTTATATCCGGCTTGTTCTCCCATTTGAAAAAAATATACGTTACAACTTTGGGCGATTGCGGTCATCATGTTCATTTCCCCGTGCCGACCAGGGAAAACGTGACATTCCATTCCCTTGTAAATGCCGTCGCACGTCCGGTTGTGGTCGGGAGCCCATTTGCCCGCTCTCAGAGCTGTGACAGCTGTCATCAATTTATATGTGGAGGCTGGTGGATATCCTGGGTGGATTGTTCGCGGAAGCCAAGCTCCTCTGCCTTGTATGTCACGGAAGGTGGAAGAACTGATGCGCGGAGAGAGGTCGTTAAGATCATAGTCGGGCTTACTCGCTATTGCGAGAATTTCGCCGGTTTTGATCTTGATGAGGACGATAGCTCCGGGTGGGGGAGGGGGCGAGGAAAGTCCGAATCTGCTACTGCTGCTGTCTGAAATCCATTGCTCGGTTAAGGTTCCGTTTGCAGTTAGGGAGGCAAATAGATCCTGTAGCTCTTCGGGAGATATTTGAAGATCCAGTGCCTTGGTGATCTCTTGGGCTTCAAGAGGACGAGTTGCCCGTTTCATAACCTCAGTTACGCTATCCACTTTCGCGGGCTCCAAGGAAGTGCTCTTNAGAAGNTTCTGGCGAACTCTTTTGGTTACAACTGCGAGCCAGTCCTCATCCTTGGCAGTTCGGCGTGAGGTAATGCTCGTTATCTCTTTCGCAAGTGATTTTTCGGCGGCGATTTGCAGATCTACATCCAAACTGAGCTGTAGTGACTTTCCTTTGCGAGGCGCCTTGTGCAGAACTCGTTCGTACTGATATCCGATTGGATCAACATGCCAAATCTCGCCCCCGTCTTTTCCGCTCAGATGGTCATTGAAGAATTTTTCTATGCCTGCTTTCCCTGTTTTTCCTTTGAAACTGACAGTTGAAAGATCGCTGCCAGGTATGGCCTCGGAATCTATGTTCCGAGCTCCGGACACGTACCCCAAGACATGAGCGGCAGCCGGTCCGAATGGATAATGCCGAGCAGCTTCAGTTAATATTTGAACAGGGGAGTCTACTGGCAAATTTTCCACCAGTCTGGCATATTCCTTCGGTGAAAGGTCATCGGCTAGCCGTAGAGGCAAAAGCAGACGTTGATTGAAATGACGCTTGAAGGCCAACATTCCGATTTCTTCGCGCCGGCCCGTGATGCGATTTATTTCCCGAAGATACTTTCGGATGACGGCAAGTCGACTTTCCCATCGGAGGTCTTCTCCATCAATACGCGGAATTTCCTTCGGCTCTAGTTTCCAAGTGCCTTGGGTGTCGCGGAAAATCTTGATTTCACAAAGACCTGCCAAACTCATTTTTAAACGAGTTGCTTTGCTTCCCGTTTCAATTTTCGTCTCGCGGTCGGGATAGAATTTGTCGAAAGAAGTTTCCCATCGACCCTTTGAATCGCTACGTGCCAAGTTTCTTTGGTTTTGCCAAATAACAACATGGTTGGTTCGAGGTGTTCCCTGACCTTTTATTTTGAGAACATCTTTTCTGTGAATCCCACCCGGGGCAATGGTTCGGAGGGTGCCCATGAGCGAGGAATTCGGATCAATCGCTGCCTTCACCTTTCGTGCCCGTCGCACCATGGAAAGATAGGCGCTGCGGAATTCTTGCCTCAGATCGTCTTGGTAGACCACGGCCGCGAATCGGGGACGATTGCCAATCATCAAACGACCTTCGCGGTCAAATACATCGCCCCGAGAACCAGGAGTCAGGATGCGGCGCTGAGCCTGCTTTTCCTCCATTAAGCGATAGTTTTGGCTTATTACTAATTGGTGGTAGCCGAGGGTGCATAAAAGCACAGTAAGGAGCATCGCGAAGATCCATCGGAAGAGATCGATCCTGCGATCACCCTTTTCATGTCTTTCAACGAGGCTCACGTTGCGGAAATAGGTTTACCTGAGGTTTCGATGCCAANGATCCGCAGGAAGTCNTCATGCAGTTCAATTAGCCATGGCATGACCAAGGCAATGAGCAACTTGGAGAACACTAAATCCACAAAAGCTCTTCCATGCAGAATCGCAGCTCCTTCCGGAACTTGAATGAGAAACCAAACATGTAATGTCAGAAAAAGAAAAAGATTCATGATCAAGCCAAACAGTATAACCGTTTGACGGCGATGTATCTTCATTCGTTCATTTGTTGACCAAAGAAAAACTTGGGCTATAGCGAGACAGCATGTATGAAATCCGAATGGCGCAGGGATCGCTGCATCCAGAAAACATCCGGTCACCACTGCGCAAAAAAAACCTCTATAGAAATCTAGGCGGATAGCTGGTAAAATAGCGAAGACCCCTCCCAAATAGAAATATATCGGAACAAAGGCAAAGAAGTCGTTCCAAATGGTAAAGAGGAATGCCCAAGCCCCATGACTTATGAGTAACGCAATGGCTTTGGCATTGGGATTCCCTCTCATGGTAAATTTGCCCTATGTGGCGAGACGAGCACAGTCACTTCCCTCAAAGTCAAAAGTCGTTTGTCCATTTCAACCTTTCCGGTTCGAAAGAGACCATTTGGATCTGTCTCCAATTGCTGAATCTTTCCGATTAAGACATTTGGAGGGAATGAGTTGCTGAGGGAAGAAGTAAGAAGTTGCGCGGGCGAGTCTGCGGTTGCCGTGACATCTGTTGGAGCATCACGAGCTTTCCCGAAAGGAGAGGAAAAGCTTTGGTTTCCTCCCCCTTGGAAAGTTACGGGGCGATCGTCCCCTTGAAAGTTAGCTGCTATTCTGAAGTATGGGCTCGTGGCGAGTTGCACCACACAAGACCTCGGAGAAACTTCTCTTATCCGCCCCACAACACCTCCTGCGAAAATTACACCATCTCCTTTGCGGATACCGTCTAATTCTCCCTTGCGAAGATGAATGCGTTGCCACCAAGCGTTTAATTCCCTTTTGGTGACTCGCGCAACTATCGGTTTGAATCGAATCGGGCCGGAAATTGCTAGCGATTGACGAAGTCTNCCGACCTCAGCTTGTAATTCNAGCAAGCGTTGTCGCTCTTGAACCAATTGGCTTTCGGTTTTAGCTAGTACCTCTTCTCCGGCAGCCAACCTTGTTGCGTCACGGCCAGCTTCCATTAATTCACTTTTCGAACGGCTACGCAGAGCCCAGTATTCTCCGAGATCAGCGGCTCGGGAGCCGAAGTCCCATATCGGTGCTTGGAAGGAATGGAAAGCGTCTCGAAGAAATAATTTGAAAGCAATCGGCATTAGCCACCAAGTTGCCAAGAAAATGGCAAGAACTACAAGGGGCTTCCTTCTTTTGCTCGGCGTCTTTGCCAAAGCAGTGAATTCAGTTGATGGCTAGCCGGGAACGCTTCCGGTCAAGGGCGCCGAGATGATTCAAGTAAATGCCTGTTCCATTGGCTACGGCACAGAGTGGGTCCTCTGCTTGGATAACCGTCAGACCGGTGGCATCGCTTAACATGCTGTCCAGTCCGCGTATGAGGGCACCGCCTCCGGCTAGTACGATGCCTCTGTCAACGAGGTCCGCCGAGAGTTCGGGAGGGCACCGCTCCAAAGCGCTTTTTACCAAGTCTACTATTTGTTGGATCGTTTCCTTGAGGGCATCTTCTCTTATTTCCTGTGAAGTGACATGGATCGTTTTCGGGAGCCCGGCAACGGAGTCTCTTCCCCGGACATCCATTGACAGTTCGCCGGATTGAATGGGTACGGCAGAACCTATCTGCATTTTTATTTCTTCTGCCGTTCGTTCTCCAATTAGAAGGCTGTAAGCTCTCTTCATGTATTGAACNATGGCGACGTCCAACTCGTCTCCACCTACTCGAATACTTTTTGAGAAGACGACGCCGGACAGCGAAATAATGGCAACTTCGGTGGTGCCACCACCAATGTCCACGATCATATTGGCGGTTGGTTCGTCGATGGGTAAACCGCTGCCGATTGCTGCAGCCATAGGTTCTTCCAGGAGGATTACTTCCCTAGCGCCGGCATTGATAGCGGAATCCTTTACCGCCCGTTTCTCCACCGCAGTTATGCCTGAGGGAACTGCGATTACCACACGAGGTGGAACAATTTTGTTCTTATCCACCTTTTCGATGAAATAACGAAGCATAGCTTCGGAAATCTCNAAGTCAGCGATGACACCATCCTTCATCGGTCTCGTTGCAGTNATGGTACCTGGAGTTCGCCCCAACATGCGTTTGGCCTCGGAACCAACNGCACAAACTTTNCCGGTGGATTCATAAACAGCCACCACGCTAGGCTCCCTTAGAACAATGCCTTTGTCCTTTACGAAAACCAAGGTATTCGCAGTACCGAGATCGATCCCTATATCATTGGCTAAAAAACCAAACATATTTCTTAATGCAGCCACTCCCCTTTTCCTCGTCACTCCTTTCTCCTGCAAAGGAGGCTCTTGTCAAAGGATATTTGCGCACAAGATAATATTTTTTCAAGTTGATGCACAAAAACTGACTTCTCTTTTGCAGCAAGAAAGCAGTGCTNGCCCTTTTGTTATGCGGATTTAGTCGAATTCTTCTGGCAAGACCAAAGAAAAAGAAGAATTCCTCCGGCAAAGAGAAAGCAAGAGTAGAATTGTCCGCGAGAAATTCCAGAAATTAGGCTCGCGTCTGGTTCCCTGTAGATTTCCCCTATAATTCTTACTATTGCGTAGAGGCATAGGAACTCTCCAGATAGTTTCCCTGCAGGGCGATTTTCGTGATCACTGCGCCAAAATCGAAATTGAAGATATATCAGAGGAATCAATCCTTCGAGAACGGCGGCGTAGAGTTGAGACGGGTGCCGTGGAGAAAGGAAGGAGGCGGTAATTGAGGAGACCTCTTCATGACCAGTCCTGATAGCTGCCAACATTTGACCATAGGTTGTAATTCCAAATTCGGAAAGTTTGCTGAAAAGAGCTTGGTAACGGGTTGCGAAATCAGGTTTGGTCAGATTCCAGTCGCGAATTTCCGATGGAAACCTGCAGGCCCAAGAAACTCCTTCCGTGGCCTTGCCGTAAAGTTCGCCATTAATGAAATTGGCTATCCGTCCGAAAACGATGCCTGGCGGCGTGACCGTGACCACGATGTCTCCAACTGCGAGTAGGGATTGCTTGGTGATTCGGGCGTACCATGCAAGTGCAACCAGTACTCCCAGCATGCCTCCGTGACTCGACATGCCACCTTCCCACACGCGAAAAAAAACAAAAGGGTCTTCAGCTAGGTTTTCGAACCGGTAGAAAAGAAAAAAGCCAAGTCGACCACCAAGTAATACACCAAGTATCAAGAAAGTCATTAAGTTGAGGATTTGTTCACCTTCGTAAGGCGATCGTCCCTTTGAATTATAGTGGCGCAGCAAAAAATAGGCGGATGCGAAACCTGCAAGATAAGCAAGGCCATACCAACGGATGCCAGGGAGATGAATGACCTCCTGAACCCCTTGAGGGAATTGGATCAGGTATGGGCTTAGGTCGTGTACCCAGTGGGCTAAGATCGTCATGATCCTTTGTTCTGGGGAACCGGCGAAGTCTTGGCCTCAGTGCGAGCCTTTGCNTCCTCTGACTCCTTTGCCGTCCGGGTACGCATGGCCAATTCCCTCATGTCCACTGCGACATCATCCTTTTCGAAAATTTCTCGTCCTAGGATGCTTTCAATGATGTCCTCCATCGACAAGACCCCTGCGGTGGAGCCGAATTCATCAACTACTACGGCGAATTGCTGGTGCTTTCCCAGGAATGTTCGCAGTGCCTTGTCGGCAGTGGTTTTTTCCGGCACAAAGATAATTTCTTCGGCAAGTTCGGCGACAGTTAGCTTGAAGTTGTCATCCGCTTTCGCCTTCAGTAGGTCACGTCTTCGAACCATGCCGGTGATCTGGTCCATGTTTTCCCGGAACACAGGCATGCGCCCAAATGGGACGTCATTGTGATTGGAAAAAACTTCCTCCACCTTGCAGGTGTCTTCCAATGCAGCGACCACAGTTCGGGGCGTCATGATTTCTCCTACCATAACGTCATCAAGATTCAATGCGTTTGCGATCATGTCACGTTCGTCGTCCGATAGGTTCCCCTCCTTTGCTCCTTTTTGCGCCAACAGAATTATTTCTTCCTCATCGGAGGTGGATTCCGGAGGTTGGTCCGAAACCATGGCTCGAACCGTTGCCTTGCATATCTTTGAAGCTGGTGACATCAGGACCCTGATCACTGCCAATGGATATACTAGTGACCCTTGGAGTCTTGTTCGGTAGAACACGCCCATATTTTTGGGTATGATTTCGGCGAAGAGCAGTATTCCAATGGTCAAGCCGATTGCAAAATACAGCATACGGTTTCCGTCCGTTCCTAGAATTTGCTGAGCGAGGCCTCCGACCAAGGTCGCCCCCAATGTATTGGCTACTGTATTTAGGGTGAGAATGGCGGAAGACGTTTCTTCGATTTCGTTACGAAACTTTTCCAGCATCTCACCTTTTTTGAGTGAATTGTTCTTGAGGGCCTCAACCTCAGCGGTGGTGGTGCTGAGAATCATTGCCTCTAGGATCGAACAGATGCCCGAAACACCTATGGTAAGTGCTATTGCAATTGCCAGGAGAACCACTTCAGGTGTCATCATCGTGTGAAAATTTATCTTGTCCTCTGAATATAATCAGTTGCCCAATGCGGTGGTAGACTCAGTCATGTTTAAGCACATGGCTTTGAAGTTCAAACTTCTCGGAGACAAGCCCACCGCAGCGGGTAAGCCTGTTGCAATGACTTTATCAACAAACTCGGTACAGGGGTGTTGACGGTTGCGTTTTGCCGTACATCGCTTCATTTAGCTTCCATAATCAATCACGTGAACCTGTGCGAACGCAAGTTTCGTTTGAGGAGCAAGATCTTGTGAACACCCAAATCAAGAAAATACCGTTGCATGGCTTTCATGCGGACCGAGGAGCCAAGTTCGTTCCTTTCGCTGGTTGGGAAATGCCAGTTAGTTATGGTCCGATCATAGAGGAACATTTGGCTACACGCGAAGCAGTTGGCTTCTTTGACGTCAGTCACATGGGCGAAATCCTTGTCAGGGGAAAGGATTCCCAACGCTTTCTTAATTATGCTTTGGTTAACGATGTTTCGCGTGCGGGACTTGGCGGTGCGACTTATTCTCCCATCTGTCGGGATAATGGTGGAGTTGTTGACGACTTGATCGCTTACCANCTTTCGGAAGAAGAGTTTCTTCTTTGTGTCAACGCGTCTAATATCAAGAAGGATTTCTCATGGTTGTCTGATTTGTCGTCTTCATATTCCTGTGAACTGATCGATGTCTCGGATAAGTATGGTTTGCTGGCCATTCAGGGACCTCTTGCCGCAGAAGTCTTGCAAGAGCTTGTCGGTTTCGATGTCCGGAGTCTTCGTCGCTTTCGCTGTGTTCGTGATAAAGTAGCNGATGCTCATGTTATATGTAGCCGCACCGGTTATACGGGGGAAGACGGTTTTGAGTTGTATTGTCCGGTTGATGAAATCAGGTCCTTGGCTGAAGCCGTCATGCAGATTGGCCAGTCCAGTGGATTACGACTCGTTGGTTTGGGGGCTCGAGACAGCTTGCGACTAGAGGCGGGTTTTCCGCTTTATGGACACGAGCTCGACGATCAGATCACTCCCTTGCAAGCTGGTCTTGCCTGGACTGTAAAGTGGGACAAAGACGATTTCATGGGGCGAAAGGCATTGCTTGCCGAAAGAGCTGAAGGCGTGAAACGCAAAATCATCTATTTCACATTGGATGGTAGGCGAATAGCTCGTGACGGGGAAGTCGTATGGGCTGGCGGAGAGCAAGTCGGCCAAGTCGCTTCCGGTGGATTCTCTCCTATTTTGAGCCAGCCTATCGGCAGTGCCTTTATTCATTCCGATGTGTCGCATTCCGAGCTTTACGTTGATTTGCGAGGAGCAAAAGCACCCTTGTTGGTTAAAAAACCACCTTTGCACAAGCTTGCCTAGGCTGCCTCGCGGCAAATTCGGATCGAGTTATTCGGTGGGATTCAACTCAACGGACTTGAAGCCTACCACGGTTATGTTAACCCCACCAAAGTTCTTTAATCCAAGGTTATCTACAAGCACCGTTTCCAAGTGCTTTTTTAAGCGAGCGCGGGTTTCGTTTATCTTGCAGCTGCCGTTTACCTGAAGCCTGATGTTTAGATTTAATTTCCCTTTGTCCATCGAGATCCGTGCGTTTCGGCTCTTCACGTCATCAATTTGTTCACAGGATTTCCGGACAAGTTCGTGCAATGCATGAGGGGTGACGTGAACNGCGCCTTCCTTGTCCTCGAAGGCTGGAATTAGCTCGGTTTTCAGCATTCGAGCCAAAGCCAGCAAGCCAATCAGACAAATCAATGCTACGATTGCCCCCAAATAAATTGGTTCGCGAATGGCTTCGCTGATCGTGAGATCTAGAATGTGATTCGCTGAGTTTGCGAGCGTTGGCATCGCGATGAACTTTTGTTCAATCTGTAGACATATCATCCCAGTTCCCTTCGGATTCTTGGGATTGGCCTGAAGTTTCCATTTTCACTCCGTCTATTACGACATCTATTCGTTCCACAGGCTTGCTTGTCATGTCTACGATTCGATCTCGAATGGTTTCTTGGATTTGCATGNCGATCTTGGCAAGATCCACTCCGAATCTAAGTACAACGCGTACTTCGATGTCGTACGCCGCTCCTTCAGTTTCCTCAACGCGAACTCCACGCTCGGACTCTTTCTTCGAAAGAAATTCAGCGATTCCCTCGACTACTCCGCCACCGCCGACTGCGAATACACCATCTACTTCCATCGTCGCAATTCGCACAATACTCGCAATCACGCTATGGTTGATCTTGATGTCTCCCAAGCTTGTCGATTCCTCAGTTATGGTCGGAATGTCCTGATCTCCGGCCGCTTCTGCTTTTTTTCTAGCACTCATGTTTTTGGCTGATCTTCTTTGGAGAATAGGTTCTTCGGCGTTCTTTTCAAGAAATCTTCGCAGTAACTGGTTGTTGCCTCCCCTTGACGAAAGGCTGGATCCAGTATTATTGCCTTGGCAAAGCCAATGTTCGTCTTGACGCCACGTATCAAGTATTCGCTCAATGCCCGGTACATGCGATCGAGGGCAATTTTGCGAGTTCGACCATGTGCTATGACTTTTCCTATCATGCTGTCGTAGTATGGTGAAATGACGTAATCACTGTAGATATGTGAGTCTATCCGCACGCCGTGTCCTCCAGGGGGATAATAAAGTGTAACTTTGCCGGGAGAAGGGGCGAAGTCTCTAGCTGGATCTTCGGCGCATATGCGACATTCGACTGCATGTCTCTCCATTGCGATTTTCTTTTGATCATATAGCAAGCGTTTGCCGTTGGCTATTTCGATTTGTTCCTTGATCAAATCTATACCGGTGACTTCTTCGGTTACTGCATGCTCCACTTGGATACGAGTATTCATTTCGATGAAGTAGAAGTCGCCATTTTTATCAACTAGGAACTCGACGGTCCCTGCATTTACGTAATCGGATGCTTCCGCGACTTTGATGGCGCAGTCTCCCATTCGTTTCCGCAACTTGGCATTCAAGTAAGGGGAGGGTGCTTCTTCTATTACTTTTTGGTGTCTTCTTTGAACGGAGCAGTCACGTTCTCCCAAGTGCAGGATCTTGCCGTAATTATCCGCGAGTATTTGAAATTCGATGTGACGAGGATGTTCCAAATATTTCTCGATATACATCGAGCCGTCCCCAAACGCTTTCTCGGCTTCCATCGAAGCGGTTTCAAATTCCTTGGCAAAGGCCATCGCGTTGTGAGCGATGCGCATTCCTCGGCCCCCACCACCTGAGACAGCCTTGATTATTACAGGAAAGCCAATTTCCTTGGCGATGGCGATGGCATCGCCTTCGTCCTGCACGGACCCCTCGCTGCCAGGAATGATTGGGACTTGCGCTGCCTTTACGGTTTCTCGAGCCAAAGCTTTGTCTCCCATCTTTCGAATGGTAGCGGCTTTCGGCCCGATGAAGCGAATANTGCAACTTTCGCATTGTTCCGCGAAATCTGCATTTTCCGAAAGGAAGCCATAACCAGGGTGAATGGCGTCTACGTTTCCAATCTCCGCCGCACTAATAATGCGGTCCGTCTTCAGGTAGCTTTCGGAACTAGGACCTGGTCCTATGCATATTGCCTCGTCAGCTAAATGAACGTGAAGGGATTGTTCGTCAGGCTCCGAATAGACAGCCAAGGTTTGTATGCCGAGTTCACGACAAGCTCTATTTATTCGCAGAGCAATTTCGCCCCGGTTGGCGATCAGCACCTTACGGATCATTGACCGGAGCCGTTCAGGCTTTAATTTTGAAGAGAGGTTGACCGTATTCGACGTTCTCGCCGTTTTCGACGAGGATTGCGCTCACGGTGCCAGCACTCTCTGACTTTATCTCGTTCATCACTTTCATTGCTTCAATGATGCACAAGACTACTCCCTTGTTTATCTTCTGTCCCGTTTCGACAAACGGAGGATTGTCTGGAGACGAGGCTCGATAAAATGTGCCTACCATTGGTGATCTCACCAACGTCACCCCTTCCTCCGNCCCTTCTTCTGCCGTTTCTTGAACTGGGCTTGCAGCGGGAGTTGTGGCAATAGCCGCAGCGGCTGCAGCCTGAGGGGCAGCGACGACCACTGGCTCATTTTCACCTCCACGTCTTATGCGTAGCTTGAGGTCCTTTTCCTCGATTTCGAATTCAGTTAGATTCGAATTCTCCATCAATGAAATGACTGCCTTGATTTGTTTTATATCCAAGGGCATCCTCCTTTCTTCCTTTCGTCGTTCATTTTTTCAATTGTGTTCAAGAAGATTTTATAGCCTCGTGGCAACGCCATAATTCTTCTTTTNGGATCTGCGAGGTTATAAGCCTAGTTCCAAGTGATGATGTTTTTGGGGTCTTGAAGATTATTCTATTCCTTGAAAGGGAGCTTGGGATCTACCNTCAACTTCCATTTTGGATCGTCCAGTGAACCCTTTAGTTCAAGTCCCAAGAATTTAGACAAAGGATCTACAAGGTCAGCAATTTTGCCGAGAATTGGTATTTTGGAACTTATTCCTCCGATAAGATACATGCGGGCATTGAAGTCGATGGAATTGTCTTTTAGCGACCATGTTCCTTTTCCTCTAATCAAGGCCGTTGAGCTCATTACCGTCATTTCATCGAACAGGGCTTCTGACCCGTTCAAAGTATAATTGGAGGCCAGTCGCGTGAAGTTTACCGAACCGCCGGCAAGGGGTATCGGACTTGAGCCCAAGGTTTTTGACAGCGGCCCGAAAAGACGAATGCTGCCCAATTCAGCATCCTCCAAGTCTATTTGCCCTCTCCCATTGAAGCTCAAGGGATCGGTTGGATTACCCTTGGCCAGCAGCGTGAAATCAAGAATCCCCCTATCTTTCTCAGAAATAGGGACCTCATTCTCAGGGAGACTTTCGTTTTGATCTTTGTCCGTTGCAAAGACTTTTGATAATTGAAGTCCTTGAACAGCTCTGGCTCTGTCTGCTCCTGTTAAATGGAGATTAATTTCCAAATGCGGATTGCCATCCATTTCTTGGTGCTCCAATGCACCAGTGGCTACCCCTCCGGCAAATTGAAGCTTCAGGTCGTGTACATTGGTCTTTCTTCCTTTGCGACTTAGTTTGAGGTGAAGTTCTTCCAATGGCACGTTGGCGTAGCGCAGTGGTGTGCTCGCGTTAGCTTCCAGATATAATTCGGAGGATTTTTCGTCCTCCTGTGTGATTCCTTCGGCCACGAAGCTGATTGGCGTTTTGCTTTCGAATTTTAAAATNGTTTCCCGGNTTGCNNGGCCGAAGACTTCNATGNAGTCCGAAGGCTTCACTTCGCCTTGGAATGAATATCGGGTCTCCTCAGAGCCATTGTTTTCCGGGCTTTGCCCCCGAGACCAAGTCAGGAATCCCTTTGCCCATCCATGCTTCAAGTCTAGGTCGAGGTCTCGGGCAGTCGTTTGATTGACGTCCCCTAGAATCAACACGCGCCCTTGTTCCACAGGCAATTTTCGATAGGCAATTGATTCGGCTTGGATCGACCCGAAGATTTGTCTTTGGCGATCTGAAGGTTCACGCCATCTGCCCGACACATCGAAATCACCTTTGAGTGCCGGCCCGAATATCTGAAAATCGTGCCATAGTCGGCTCCACCAATTGCCCATCCAAGGGTTTATCTCCTCGGGTTGGACGGTTCCCTTAAGAAGAAACCGGTATTCGCGCGAAGACTTGCGCGAGTAAGATCCTTTGGCTAGCGACCCTTTCGTTTTGACTATCAAGGGGTCTAGCAACCAATTNTCTCCCGTNTATCTGACTGTTGTGATGGCACTCTTCGTTTGCACCCCTCTATAGGTCAAGTTGCGACTGGTTGCTCTCATGCGTGCCTCGGAGACTGAGATGCCTGGGCCAATAGATGCTTTTGCCATCAACAAGGAGATGCCTTCGGGGGCACGGAAATTATTCGACCGGTCAAGCTCCCTGAAACGATTCGAATCTAAATCCATTGGAAATAGGAAGCCTTGCCCTTGGACCGAGCCCGAGTTCGAAGATAAATTGTAATTGCTTTTCAACCCGAGGTGAAGACGCTTGGACTTCGCAAGGCATGTTGCATGGATGTGCTCTCCATCGATTCCGATTTCGGCGAAAACTCGCCTGAAGGTTCCATCGTAGCGTCCTTCTACTCGTAATCCTTCAAGTTTTAGCAGGGAGTCAACTTTCCCTAGGAAATGCTCCGAAGTAGAAGAGGTGCTGGCCAGGTGCAGTTTTGCCTTGGTCACGCTGCCTCTTTCTCGAAGCCCTGCATCTTGAATAAAGAATTGAGATTTCTCGCCGATCCTCCAATCAGGTCCCTGTTGTCTGAGCTCAAGATGAGCCATCACCTGTTCAAATCTGATGCGCTCGGAACGTCCTTTGTTTGCTTGCGCATCCACCGAAACTCGATGACCTCTGCCGATTTTCTTTAATTCAGCGGAGACGAAAGCTCTTGGACAATTGCGCAAAGAATTTTTAGCTAATGACAGTTTTTCAACTAATGCTGTATATTTTTCGGGAAATACGGAGCTCTTGAAGAAAGGAATTTTTCCGGACCCTTTTCCCTTTGGTAATAGTTTGGCAAGATCGGCATCTGCGGAAAGATTTATTTGGGCCTCGCCGAATTGACCATCTATCTTCCCCTGAACATTGTTATCGGTTAAAAAGACCTTTCCGTTTAGCTCGCTGAAAATCGATTCCGTTCCCCCCTCTTCAATAAAGAGCGCTTTGCCTCCCTCGATATCAATGCCATTTGGAACGAACTTGCCTTTTAAGATGCTCCATGGGTTCACAAATACTACGAGTCGATCCAATTTTGCCAGGACTGGCACTTTGAGGTTCTCCGAGCGAAGGATTACTCCTTTTCCGAAAACCATGCCTTTCAAGCTGAATTTCAGCGATTCAAAGGATATTTCGACACCCTTTTTGCGCGCAGCTTCCAAGCTTGGCGTCACTACGAAATCAGGGAAAGGAATCCTAGTCTCGAAGATTAACAAACAAATGGCAATTGATTGGAACGTCAGGACTAGACCCAAGGCAAAGTCAGAGAATCTAAGCAAGCGGTTCTTTCCGCGGACAGACTTCATTCTCACTCACCTTTGTGGCGAAAGCGGGGCGTTCGGGTTTCGAGCGATAGCTTGAATTAGGTCTATCATGCTTTGCTCGAGCTTGAAGATGGCGTCGAAATCTGGGGTTCCTCCTATTTGACTGGTACCACCTAGTCGTTCACTAAATAGATAAGTTCTGCTTTCGGTTACGTTCGAATCTCCTCCCGGCAATGCTATTTCGGCAGCAAGTTCGTAGCGCCAGGCAATTTGCTCGTTGTCTTGGATGGATCCTTCTTTTTGAAATGAACCGGGAAGATATTCGCGCACTTCGAATTCNCTGATCATCCCNGATAACTCTGCCGTTCGAATGGCAATCTCATCTTCAAGTGGCAATTCCTCCAGCGGCCGCTCTGGCATCGATAATTCGGACAAGGTCGCGTTCTTTTCCAAGTCGCGGAGTGTGATTAAGCTAATGCTCGCTCCTTGTGGTAAAGTTTCCAGAACACGTTTTCGATAATGGAGTTGTTCAAGTGGAATGGCTTCCAGCAATCCCTTTGAGATAGCATAGACAAAAGGTTCATTTCTCGCTTTTGCATAGACCGTGCCATCGTTTTCCGCAAAGTTTTCGCCCAACATCAGAGTCTGATCTTCACTCGAGGCCGAGCCGAGTGTTATGGTCAAGTCGGCAGGAAGTAAACCGGCTTTTGCCAAATCGCTTTCGGAGGGTGCATCCCAGACGAAGTTCTCAGCCTCGGTTTCAGCCAATGAAGTCAAAAGGTCCTCAATCACTTTGGAATCAGCCGGGAATTGGGCAATTTCCTCGTCTTCCCTGCGAGCAAACACCCTCCACTCACCTTNTTCAATGAGATGCAGGCTGATTTTTCTCGAGCCTTTGGATATCTCTATCGAATCAATCTCCTCTCTTTTAAATCTAACGAAACGTTTTTCCCTGAGATTTCGCTGTGCATCTCTCAGCTCTTGAAAAAGATTGTCTGAGGTGGTGAAGATGGTGGGAGATCCTTCCAGACGGGCATAACGCAATCCTTTGTCTTCTCCTTGTTCAATCAATTCCCCTGCAATCAGGGTTTGGCTTCTAATAGGGCCTTCCAAGGTGAGACTCACACTTGGNAAGGTGAGCTTTTCTTTAATTGAATCCATTTGTTTTGGATCCATCACGAAACGCGTCACCTGACCGGATAGAAGTTGGTTGATTANCCCTTTCACCAACTGTCCGTTGGCGNTCGTTTCAATAGGGGTTACGATTTCCCAGNAATCCCCTTCGGGGTTCACTCTTGAAATCGTTGTGGTGGACGTGGTTCCGCTTTGATTGAAGCGAACTGACAACGAGCGTATTTCGTTGACCTGCAAGTCAAAGAATTCTGGTCGCATCAATACAGAAAGAGGCTGGCTCAAGTCCTTGGCCAAGCCATTATCCACCGCATAGATCTTTTTGCTTTTAGGTTCCAGAGCATAAATCTTCAATTTATCTGGGGTGAGTTCCCCGAACTGCAATTGCACGGTTCCNCTTCGNCTAGTTACTTCAATTTGAAGTTTAGGCGCATCGAGCCCGTAATCTTTCAANGTGCTATNCTCGCCAATTAGCTCTTCGNTCAAGAACAAGGGCGTTGCTTCTATATGTTGAAGCCCATTTAAAATCCCTCGGGCAGCAAAGAAATTGGCCGGCCATGAAAAGGGCGCCTCAAGAAGCCATTTGTTTTCTTTTCGACTGAGAAGGATCTTTTCGGGATCAGTGCTTCCTCTTGATATGACAATTCGGTGAGCGTCTGCGAAAGCTTCGGCGAAAAGTTCGCGATCCACCCTTTCTTTGTCTCTGGATTCCCTCTCCTCTCGAAGATAACCACCAATGATGAAAAAGATCAACAGGTTCAGGGCCAGCAAAGCCAGTGTCTTCTTTCTCATTGAACAAGAGCTAAACAGTCAGGAATCGCGGCGCAAGACACGTCTGGAGAAACCGATCAAGGCTACTAGTGCAGGAACTATCCCCAGATGATAGAGCAAGGAGCGATATTCTGTCGCATCCAGACTCATTTCATAGCGGCGAATGGGTTTTGGCGGAACATCCAGNAANTCGTTTTCATCGAGCAACCAGTGAGTGGCGTTGGAGAATAGAGTCCTATTTCCATTTTGGGAGAGGCCCAAGTTACAAAATAGACTGGAGTTGCCGACGGCAAGCAACTTGCCTCCCGGTATGTCTATGCCGTGTTTGGAGCGAACCTTACGTTCGACCGCAGCCAAGAAGGGTACGGGGCCAGCTTCGTTTAACGGTTCGCTTCGCCGATTGGGATTGTCGACTATGCCGGGCAAACGCCAGTCGTGCTCTGCCCAACTTGCTTGGGAAGAGTTAAGCAAGGTGGTAACGGTGACTCTTTCCGAAGCCTGACCTGTTCTTGTGAAAACGGGTCGACCTCTGCTTGCTTGAGGGAACAACCATAAAGGGATGTCATGTTTGGCCAGATAGGAGACAATGGGATGCATTTCATTGCGATTGAAAGACAATGTCGCATAGGGAGCTAAGTTGCTTTTTTCCACTGATGGTTCGACTAATCGCATGTCATCGCAACTTAATCCCCAAAGTCGCAGGAGAGAGGTCAAACCGTGATCTTCCAATCCGCGAACCGGATCAAGCATCAACAACATGCTGCCTCTCCTGTCGCTGAGATATCCCTGCAGTACGAATGCCTCTTCTTCGCTTAGCCTTACTTGAGGTGAGGCGATTACCACCAGATCTGCATCCTCTGGCACGCTTTGCCCCGAGCCAAGCATAAATTCCTTGGATTCAAGGTCCAGCCCGTCAAAGAAGTTCTTCATTTCAGAAAGGCCTCTGGTTTCATTCCAGCTGGATAGATTCATTTCTCCGTGACCAATTAAGAAATATGCTTTGCGCGAACCTATCGGTTCTCGAGAAACCTTGCGGAAGGCCCGTAACAGAATTTCCTCACCGCAAAAGATGGTGGGCACTGGTCGTCCGAGAGTGTCTTCTTCCCATCCTCCATACAATCCCTTGCTTTCCAAGGTGGCAAAAAGTCGTGTGTTGTTGGATGGATCCTCGGATTCTACGCCAAGGCTGCCATTTTGGTTGGTTTCCTCAAAGGAAAAGATAGTTAGCAAACGACCTTCACAAGCNATAATCACTTGGTTTTGCTCCCTTAGTTCGTATTTTGCGACGATTTCCTCGTTCGCCCCCTGGCGTTTGAAGACATTGACGTAGTGGGCCCGAACTTTCCCTTTCGTCGAACTCTTTTCCTCGATGCTCGCGAGAAGGAATTTCAGGTCGAGCAGCAATCGCTTCAGAAGGCGAGATTGATCCGGATTTACGTTGTCAGGGATCGTCACGATGACATCGATGGGTTTCTCGAGTTTCTCAAGCACCTTCTTTGTTTCAGCGGAGAGGGTATAATTTTCTGGCAGGGCCAAGTCCCAGCGCCCGAAGAATCGGCTCGCGAGAAAGTTTGCCCCAATTGCCAAGCCTACCATGAGGGCAGCTTGAGCAATGAAATGGAAACGACGACTACGCCGCTCTTTGCCAAAATCACCGGACTCCTTCATTCGCCTTCTTTACTTTGGGTGATTAACGTAGCAAACCCTAGGAAAAGGGCGGTGCATGACAAATAATAGACGATTGGTCTGCTGTCGATTACCCCACGGGAAAATTCCCTTAGGTGCTCGAGACCGCGGAACAAGGGTCCTAGGCTTTGGATCAATGTCTCCCCTGTTATAGTCGTTGGCTCAGGCGGGGGAGAAAGGAAAAAATATACCATCAGCGCAAGTTGCCCTAGCAACAGCGTAAAGGTCAGCATGCCGGCCACCAACTGGCTCCGGGTAAGGCTACTGGCAAAAATGCCTATTGCGATGAATGCAGCTCCACTAACAGCAAGGTACAAGCCTCCTCCAATCAAAAGAGATGGCTCCATCAGGTGCAACCCGGCGACTTTTTCCGGGAAAAAGCAATTGGTTAGGACTGGGAATCCTATGGCAACTAGGCTCAGCAAGACATAATAAACGTAAGCAGCTCCCCATTTGCCAATCACAATTGCGAGGGTAGAAGTGGGTGTGGCGAGCAAGGTCTCTAAGGTGCCTGCCCGCCTTTCCTCGGCCAAGCTCCTCATGGTGAGAAAGGGAATCACTGTTGGCGTAACCATGAAAAATGCCATTATAGCTTCCGAAATTGGAGCCATTATGGCATCGGAATTAGGGTAATTTCCCAGATGGAACCAAAACAAAAAGCCTAGAACCAAGAGGAAGTAAAAGCCTGCTACAAAGGTAGCCGGAGAGATGAACAGGCAGAAGATTTCCTGTCGCAGTATGACAAAAAGGTTTCGCATCAAACAGCCTTCTTTCCTTTCGTGTTTTTGCTATCTTTTCCCTTTTTTTCGGGGGCATCCGCGGAACCTTCTTCATCCGATTCCGTTTCTCCCTGTTCTGTCTTGGCAAATTTGTCTTGAATTGGTCCTAACGGAGTTTCGACTTCCCAACTTCGCTGCGTTGCGCGCATGAATATTTCCTCCAAATCAGGCTCCGCAGCGCGAATTTCCCTTAGCCTCACTTTCCCACTCTTGGCCAACCTAATGGCCACTTGTTCCGTGACGTCCTTGTTTCTTTCTGCGCGGAAAAGCACCCGCTGAAAACCATCCTCGCCCAGCTTTCCTTCTTCCAGTTTCTCAATGGAGGAATTAACCTTCAGAATTTCTTTCAGGATATCTTCGGGTTCTCCTGCGACATAAACCTCGAATAGAACTTCAGGAGCGAATTTTTCCCGTAGTTTGTTCAGCGATCCTTCTGCCACAATTCGCCCATGATTGATGATTAGCACGCGATCACAGGAAGTTTCCACTTCTGAGAGGATGTGACTGGAGACAAAAAAAGTTTTCTCTCCACGAAGCCTCTCGATTAACTTGCGGATGATTTTAACTTGGTGAGGGTCAAGGCCTATTGTTGGTTCGTCCATCACCACTAGTCTTGGTTCGGCGACGAGTGCTTCGGCGATTCCAACTCTTTGCCGATATCCTTTGGATAGATTGCCTATGATTCTTTGTTCTGCTGAACGGCGGAGGTCACATAATTCAAGGACTTCATCTACTCGTCTCCGCAAAACGGATCCCTCAAGTCCCTTTAGTTGTCCTCGAAAACGAAGGTATTCATCTACTCTCAGTTCGGTCGGCAGAGGGTTGTTTTCGGGCATGTATCCGACGTATTTCTTCACTTCTCTAGAATGAGAGGCGAGTGGAATTCCGCAAACGGTTGCTTCACCACTGGAAGCTGGCATTAGTCCGCAAAGGATTCTCATGGTGGTGCTTTTACCTGCGCCATTGGGCCCCAGAAAGCCAACTACTTCTCCCTTTTGAACATTGAAAGAGAGACGATCGATCGCTTTTTTGCGACCATAAGTTTTGGTCAAATCCTTGACCTCGATCAAAAACTCCTCGGTGCCCATCGTTAACTCGGATTCGCCGCCCGATCACACACCTGAAACTGCAGTTGCTTTTCTGCGGGAAAACGGAACTTCATTGCATGTTGCAAATGGCGATTTGGTCAAGGCAAATGGCGCTCCCTATTACGAGTATTTGCCTCTGCCAAGCCGCGCAAGGTAAGACAGGGGTCGACCGGCCAATTGACATCTAGGGAGCGAGCCAACTCTTTGGCAGTGCCTCCAGTCAATATGACGACAGGTTCTTTTCCTTCGCGTTCCGCAAGCTCTCCTTTCACCTTTTCGAGAATACCCCATATCATTGCAGGGAAACCAAGGGCGCATCCCAACTGAATCGCCTCTTTTGACGAACGGCCCACTAGGGATTTCGGCACTGACAAGATTGGATCAAGCTTCGGTAACAGAGCCGTGCTTTCCGCCAAGTAATCCGTCATCATGGCAAGCCCTGGAGCAATTACCCCGCCCTCATAGCCACTCTCGGTCCCAACAACGTCGAAAGTGGTTGCGGTCCCAAGGTCGATCACGATAGCGGGTGTGGCGTGATGAGTTTGGACGGCAATGGCATTTGCCAGTCGATCCGCCCCCACCTCCTCGGAATTGGGATGGGTTATTTTCAATTCCGGACAAGTTGATGCCGTGAGTTGGAAAATTTCCGCGACGAAACCGCTTAGTGAATTCTCCAAGAGAGCGTTTGCATCAGGGGTGACTGAACAATAGGCAGCGTCCCAAGGGCCTTCCTCGGAAGCTGTTGTTTCCTCAATTAGCTTGGTGAGTTCGCTTGGTTCACGGTGTGCGATAGCGGCTGCGATAGATCTTTCCAAGACGATGTCGTTCTTGGTGAAGGAAGCGCAGTGGATTGTGGTATTGCCCAAATCCACGCAAATCAGATTTTTGCTCATTTGCGAAGTGTGACGTCGGCTGAACGCAGTTTACGGAGATGTCCATTCTTGAGGCGAAGAATGAGGGCACCGTTTTCATCTATCCCGCGAGCGACGCCAGAAAGCGTTTCCTTTCCACTCTTGGCTATGATCGAGTGTCCTCTTAGGGCATCGACGTCTTTCCACTCCTTGCGGAGAACCGCGGGATCTCCTTTCTTCAGGAATTCACGATAAGTGTCTAGCAGGCAACCAACCAAGCTGGAAGCCATTTGATGGAGGCGCAAAGCATGCCCGGTGTTTTCCGCTAGTGACGATGCTAAGCGAGCGAGACTTTTTGGGAAATGCCTCTTTTTTCCATTTACGTTAAGTCCTATGCCGAAAACGAGTCCGCGAATGCAATCTACGTCGATTTTTGCTTCTGCGAGCATGCCTCCTATTTTCCGTCCCTCGAGAAAAATATCGTTTGGCCATTTCACCATTAGGTTCAGTCCGGTTTCCTTGCGCAGAAACTGGCATATGCGAAGGCCGAACCACAGATTGGCCACTGGTAATTGACGAACAGGAAGTTCGGGCTGGAAGGCAACCGAAAGATACAAATTCCCAGTGGCAGGACTATGCCATTTGCGTCCAAGTCTTCCTCTCCCTTTTTCCTGTTGGTTGGCAAAGACAGCGAAAGGCGTCTTCCGGTCATTGTTCAGCAATCTTTCTGCTTGTGAATTAGTACTGTCCACTTTGTCAAAGACCAAACATTTGCAGTTTGCGGAATTGGNNTCGAGGTGTGCGTCCAGAAGACTTTGGTTCAAGAGGAGCGGTTCTTCAGCCAGTCGATAACCACGGTTTCGCGCCGCTTCTATAACTATTCCTTGTGAGCGTAGTTTGTTGATTCTGCTCCAGACGCCCACTCGTGACATTTTCATGCCATCGGCCAAGTAGGTTCCAGATACGTAACGAGGCGAGGCAGCCAACAGGGTTTTGAGCAGGAAAAGCCCCGGGTCCTTGGGAGGTTTCCGTAATTTCGGGGTAGCTGTTTCGCGTTTGCCTGGAGGATATTTAGCCATTGCTCTTTAGTTTAGCCAATCCAGTCCGATGTCACGCCAAGCCGCTTGTCCAACCATGGCGCTAGTGGAAAGAAAGTCTAAGCCGAGATCCGAGTATGAAGGTATGCTTTCCAAGGTGATGCCGCCACTGGCTTCGGTTATAGCTTTATCGCCAATCTCTTTCAGGGCTGCGGCAAGATCCTGCAAGGTGAAGTTGTCAAGCAAGAGAGCGTCAGCTTTTGCTTCCAGAACGGGTTGGATTTGCTCGAGGCGATCCACTTCCACTTGTACTAGCATATCCGAGGCGTTCATCTTGGCGTTACGGATGATTTCGGATAGAGCTTTTCCATCGGGGGAGCCACAAGCTGCAATATGATTGTCTTTTATCATTATGCGGTCGAATAGGCCAAAGCGGTGATTCCAACCACCACCGGTGGCGACGGCGTATTTCTCAAGCACCCTGTGTCCNGGAGTGGTTTTTCTTGTGTCCAGAAGGGCCGTTTTTCCTGCTGAACTCAGGGCATCGACGAATGTTTTTGCGGTTGAGGCAATGCCCGACAGTCGTTGTATGAAATTCAGTAGGGAGCGTTCGGCTGCCAGCAGTGTGATTCTGCTTCCCCAGATTTTCCCAAGAACAGTTCCACTTTCCACCCAACTTCCGTCAGTCTGGTGGGTNTCATGCTTCGCTTGGCCACCAAAGTGCTCCAGCAAGTAGGGGATTAGCCCTTGCCCGCACAAAACCATTGGTTGGCGCGCCACCAGAAGAGCTGCTCCTTGGCCAGTGAGTTCCAAGGCTTCCGAAGTTCGGTCTCCTGATCGATTGGGAGGGGAGCTCAACCCAAATCCTTCCAGATCTTCCTGCCTTGAGCGCAGAGCGACGTCTTGCAGGTATTCTTGGTCTATTTCTTTCCATTCCAGACGCTGCAGGAAAGTGCTTGAATCCTGTTTTGTCGGCGATGAAGCTTCGCTTGAGGTGTTCACTCAATTTTCGGAAAGATGTTCGCTAAGTAATACAGGAGAGTCTGGAACGTCCTTGATGATTTGTCCTGGTTCTGGTCCTACCCCAAGATAGCGAACCCTGGGAATCTGGCCTTGGACTCGAGCGATGTCCAAGGTAGCTTTCACCATCCACGCGACGTAATTTTTGGCGTTCGCGGGCAAATCGTGAAACGATCGACAGATTGAAATGTCTTCGCTCCATCCAGGTAATTGCTTGTAAATCGGTTTGAGTAATCGGCGTTCCGCATCATTACGCGGAACATGGTGCACCCGATTGCCTGAGGCATCTTCGTACGCTATGCAGAGCAAGAGCTTTCCGTTCCAATCACCATCATGCGTAAGGGCATCGATCTTGTTTATCACAAGGTCGTCAAATCCGCAGTAGCGAAGAGCCGTGCCTTTTTCGACGGCATCGAACCAACCCACCATTCGTTGTCGACCGGTGGAAGTCCCGAACTCGAGTCGCTTCAGCTTCTTTGACAGAGGATGGTTTTCCTCGATTTCGGTAAGGAACACGTGAGTACCTACTTTCGTGTCGTAAGCCTTGCCGGTTCCTATCACATGAATGGGTTGAGGCGGAATCCCCGCCGAAAGGAAAAATTCAGGGGTAGTGGTATGCGATGCCGTGACGTTTGGAGGAAATCCATGACGTTTATCCAACCAATAGGATTGGCCAAACTCACCAACCACTGTTTTGTTGTTTTCAACTGCTTCAAGAACAATTTCCCTCACATCACGAATGTTTCTCTCCAGTTCGCGACCTGCCTCCCAGTAAACGTCACATAATTGGCTTATGTTTAATTCGAATGGGGCAGATCCCTTGAACTGGGAGAAATCAAACTCGGNGGAGGGGAACACGCCTTCTTCGATGGCTGCTGCATTCGCTCTAGTCTCGGCATCGGTCAATATATCGAAGAAACCGTTCCAATCTTCGGCAGATACGCGGCAAACGTGTTCGATGGTACGAGTTGCCCGGTCCGCTCGCTCTGTCAAAAGACGAACGAATTCATCTTTCTCCTCGCGAAAGCATTGGTAGAAAATTTGCCATTGGTTTGNNTCATCGGAAAATGCTGGGCTTATACCCCGACCAGTGGAACCACGGCTTTCCTGACCGATCACCTCGCATCTGTAATTTTCCCAAGCAAGATCNAGCAAGCGATGACTGAGATCACTGACCATTGCTCGTTCGTCGATTACCAAGCGTCCCAATACATCGTAACCGATGCATTCCAGAGGTTTGGCTTCCCACAGAAACTTGCGAGGATCACCCACAACACCTGACCCGATGGCTAGTACCGGCACTTCGCCTTTTCCCACGGCCGAAGGCAGAAGATTGAATTTCAANCCAGCTGCAGTGTGCCCGGAATTTGCTCCGCCATTAAGCTTAATCACTACTTCAACCGGTGGGTCAGCTTCCTCAATGACTTCGCAGACAACACGGCCTTTACCTTCGTCTCCCATGCTTATGCCAATATCGGCTATCAATCGTGAATTAAATTGTTTGGATGATGTCATGTTGCGTTGGTCTGTCGTCGCTGCTGGGCCAAGGGGCCGAAGCAAATGAGATTCAAGAGTTATTATCGCCAGTTTTGACTTCGATTACATCGTGAGGTTTCGATTCAAGTTGTCCGGCCGAACTCACGAGTAGATAGCGAGCTTGCGTCTTCAGAGCAGCAAGGTCGGAGGCACCTAGATAGCCGAGCCCCGACTGAATGCCACCGACGAGATTTTCAAGAGTGGCTTGCAGGGAACCTGAAAGTTCCTTCAGTGCCTCAATGCCTTCGGCAGCAGTTTTGGCGGTGACTCCCCGGTCGTGCCCATAACGAGCCGCCGAGCCTTCCCTCATCGCTGCCTTGCTTCCCATGCCACGGTATTGTTTGTAAAGTTTTCCATCGATTTCTATCACTCGACCCGGTGTTTCTCTGCATCCTGCCAAAAGACTGCCGCAGACAACTCCGTCGGCTAACGTGAGGGCTTTTACCATATCTCCGGATTTCGTGACCCCACCATCGGCCAATATTCGGACGTTTCTCTTCTTGGCTGCTTGAGAAGCAAGATATAGTGCCGTCATTTGGGGCACACCAACTCCGGCCACTATTCGGGTCGTGCAGATTGAGCCAGGTCCTTGTCCGACCTTGATTGCATCGGCTCCGGCATCGACGAGGAAATCGATTCCTTCTCCAGTGGTGACATTGCCCGCAATGATTGTCAGGTCTGGGAATTGTTCCCGAATAATTCGAACCATATTTCCTACACCCTTCGTGAAACCGTGAGCTGTGGAAACGGCTGCGACATCGAGTCCCTCGTCCACCAAACTACCGACGTGGTTGACTAGTGCGTCTTTGTCCAAATCGCCGTTCGATGAACGAATGGACGAAATCGCGGCACCGCAAAGCAGGCGAAATTGATCGTCCCGGGCAGGCTTTAGTTGTGAATGTTGTTCGTCGTTGATTCTCTCGATGTCACTAAGGGTAAANAGGCCGCGCAGGCGGTCTTCTTCATCCACAACCAGCAACTTGTGAATGCCAATATGGCCGTCAAAGAATTTGTCGGCGGCGCCGATAGGATCTTTTTCGATCTCCTTTTGCTTTACCGTGAAGACATCTTCTCGTGAAAGCATCGCGTCCGGAACTGGCTTGTTTCTATATCGAGGCTTCACGACACGCCCGGGAAGCAAGCCCACAAGACCGCCTTGCTTGTTTACTACCGGAAAGGTGTGAAATTGATAGTCCTTTTCCTCAATAAGTGCCAGAATGTCACCGATTGTATTGTCAGGTTCTATGGTGATGGGCTCTTGAATCAGTCCGTGGACATGGTATTTTACACGGGCTACCTGTTTGATTTGAGCTTCCGAAGGCATGTTGTAGTGGATCAATCCCAAGCCTCCGTTCAGGGCCATGCCAATAGCCATGTCCGCCTCCGTCACGGTATCCATGTCCGCTGAGACAATGGGGATTCCCAAGGCGATCGACTCAGACAAGTTCGTTTCTATGACCGTAGCTTGAGGTAGCACTTCGGAATACCGGGTGCCCAAGGTTACGTCATCGAAGGTAACTCCCGTGGGGAGCCCTTGCGCGAAAAACTGATCAGCGGTGAGGAGAAATTCTTCGTCCATGCCTCGATTTGGGTGATTGGGTCGGACTACATTAAGTGATCGCAATCTTAGGATATTCTGGACTTGCGTATATAACTGCCAAAGTCCCTCCTAGGCAAGGCAGAACTCTAAGCTAGGCAAGTTGAAACAGTACTTAATCCTAAATTCCATTTCCATTGAAGCAACGCATTGAATATCGACCTTATCGAAGGCGATTCCTGGAGCCTGTTCGAACCTCTAGGGGGGGGTGGACAGAGAGAGAAGGTTTTGTTCTGCGCATAGAGGATGAGAATGGAGTCGTGGGTTTTGGCGAAGTTGCTCCGATTCCTTGGTTTGGGTCGGAAACTATGGAAATGGCTCGTGCCTACCTCTCCCATTCTGAGAAATCTAACTTTGTGGGTGATCCTCCTATGGAGCTGCCCTGTTGTCGATTTGCTTTTTCTTGTGCTCGCTCCCTAGTGCGACAGGATGCTGTCCCTTCGGCAGAAGAGGTCTCAACCTGCGCATTGTTGCCGGCGGGGTCTGCNGGATTGNATANATTACGGGAAATGGCGGCACTTGGATTCTGTTTCTTCAAGTGGAAGGTGGGGGTGGAGTCCTTTGAACGGGAACGTGAGATATTGAACTTGATGCTAGACGCTCTGCCAACAAGTGGTTTGCTCCGCTTGGATGCCAATGGAAGCTGGAGCCCAATGGATGCATGGCTTTGGTTGAAATCTTTGGTTGGTGAACAACGCATTGAGTTTGTAGAGGATCCCTTGTCGCCGCTTCTTTGGGAGGCAGCTTTTGGCTTGGGAGAGTCTTTCGAGACGGAGCTCGCTTTGGACATCCCCATAACACCTGGTCTGGTTTCTGTTCTGGCGAGGAAGGGGTGGCCTGGAATGGTGACACTCAAGCCGAGTTTATCGGGATCCTTGGAGGATTTTCTGGAAATGCATAGACAATTTCCCGAAAAAACCATTCTTTCCAGTTCGCTTGAAACTGTATTTGGCTATGAGTCTATCCTGCGTCTGGCGAGTAGTGAACTGATAGGAACGAGATCCTGCGGCTTTGGCGGGCAGGATATCTTCGAGCAGGATGGACTCAAATTACATCCCGTGTCTCCTACTTTGCGACCAGGAATAGTTGAGTTTGATGCTCTGGAAGAGGCATGGGAGGAGTTGGGGTCATGAAGTCATCTGTTTTCGATGGTTCCTGGCTAGCTGATGATTCTCAGCGAGAGAGTTACCTCGTTGCCCTCAAGGAGCAGCAAGACAGATTGATGAATTTGGAGCCAAAAGCCAGAGACAAGGGCCTAATTATATCGGAGACCAATCCTCTTTTGTTTGCCGCCAAACTTTTCGCTGGGTTGGCATCTGATTTTCCCGTGTGGTTGAGGGCTTCCTCGCTGTCATCAGCCGAGGAATTGGAGTTTGCCGAAATTGTTGACCAATGCTCGGCCCGTCCGTCGGGTATTTACGTGGCTACTGGCGGTACTTCAGGAAGGCTACGCTTCGTTTGCCACACTTGGTCCAATTTGCAGGCTGCGGTTTCGAGCCTGCAAGCTAGGGTAGGGGACAAACCCTTGCGATCCTGGTGCTGCCTTCCTCTGCGGCATGTTGGAGGTTTGATGCAGGTTTTTCGGGCTGTAATGTCAGGAGGGAACGTGGTTTTCGGGCAGTACCGCGACTTCTTAAAAAACGATATGTCACGAAATCGCATCGAAGGGCGATTTCTTTCCTTGGTCCCAACACAGCTTGCTCGCTTGTTGGATTCTTCCAATGCTATATCTAACCTTCGATCGACAGTTGCAGTTTTTCTTGGGGGTGGTCCAATTGACTCGAAGCTTTGTCAGGCTGCCCGCGAGTCAAAATTGCCAGTTGCTCCCACTTACGGCACGACCGAGACGGCAGGTATGGTAACTATGTTGTCGCCAGAGCATTTCCTGACTGGTTCGGTTGGAGCTGGATCACCCTTGCCTGGGAATGACTTGGATTTCGACCAAGGCCTTCTTCGAATACGATCTCAAAGCCTTTGCTTGGGATATCATGATCGAGACTTTGGAAGAGATTCTTGGTTTCAAACTTCGGACATTGGATATTGGGACGAGCATGGCAGTTTGCGGATTGAGGGTCGGGCGGATCACCTCATCAATACTGGTGGAGTCAAGGTGGACCCCGCAAAGGTCGAGAGAGCCATCCTGAGCACAGGCATGGTGGAGAAATGCTTTGTCACTGGAGTTCCGGATCCCGATTGGGGTCGCCGTTTAATTGCCTTTTGTGAGCCTGCCTCGACAAATTCAAAAGATCTTGGAAATGCTTTGCGTGATGAGCTGGAAGGAGCTCAGTTTCCCAAACTTCTTTTGCCCGTGAGCCGCTTGCCTTTGGATGAGATGGGCAAACCGGATGCAAGAGCGATTTCCATTGCTCTCGATGGAGTCTGCTAAAATGCTTCTATAATGGCGTCTGCCAACCCGTACTCGATGGCTTCCTCCGCATTCAAATAGAAGTCTCGATCCGTGTCCGCTTGGATTTTCTCAAGAGGTTGTCCTGAAGTTTCCGCTAGAATCTTGTTCAGTTCCTCTCGCAATTTTTCCATCTCCTCTGCTTGGATGTTTATATCAACCGCTACGGCTACCATCCTTCCGGTGATGAGAGGTTGGTGAATCAATACCCGCGAATGGGGGTAAAGCAGACGCTTCCCCTTGGCTGCTCCACATAAAAGGATAGACCCCATGCTAGCGGCCATCCCCGTTACAATTACCTTTATGGGGGAACTGATAAGTTGCATGGTATCGAAGACCGCCATGCCTGCGGTGATTGATCCTCCGGGACTGTTCAAATAGAAGATGATTTCCTCGCCTGGGGCATTGGCTTCGAGATAGAGCAAACTTTCCGTTACCTCTCGCGCGGATTTGTCACTGACTTCTCCCCAAAGGAAGACTTTGCGATCTTCCAGGAAACGACGTTGAATTATTTCTCGAACCGAATCCTTGGGTTCGTCGCTGGCTTTCTTAGCTAGTGAAAATGGTTGCATATCTTTCCTGTTGCGTGAAGTTATTCGTCGAGCATGGCAATTCGTTGGGTATGACGTCCACCCTCGAATTCGGCGCCGAGCCATTCCTTGATGATGTTGATAGCGGTTTCCTCCCCGATCATCCTCTGTCCGAGGGATATTACGTTTGCATCGTTGTGTTCCTTGGCTTTGCGCGCCGATTCTTCGTTCCAGCACAGGGCACAACGCACGCCGACTATTTTGTTGGCCGCCATCGCTTCTCCATTACCACTTCCACCCAAGACAATGCCGTAGTCACATTTGCCTTCACTCACCGCTCGGGCGGCCGGCTTGACGAATGTGGGATAGTCGACCGAATCTTCCGAGAAGGTTCCGAAATCCTTCACCTCGTAACCCTCGGAAAGAAGGTAGTCCTTGATAGCTTCCTTGTAGCGGAATCCAGCGTGATCGGTGCCTAAGGCAAATGCCTTTTTATCTGTGTTTGTCATGTAATCGAGAAAAGCGGAGAAAAAGGAGGCAAAGGCATCTGGTACAAGAAAAATCGATCAACTGATTGAAAATTGAACGAAAGTTAAAGGTATAGCCTCAGATCATGCCCAATTCCATTTTTCCTTTTTCGGAGATCATATCCTGAGTCCAAGGTGGATCCCAAACGACTTCCACTTCGGCTTCGCAAACTGAAGGCATACTCAGGATGCGTTGTCTGCAGTCATCCGCGATGACAGGGCCCATTCCGCAGCCTGGAGCGGTTAGGGTCAGGTCAGCTTCCACTCGGTATCCTCCTGTTTCCAGAGAATCAATTCGGATATCATAAATCAGACCCAAATCAATCACGTTGACTGGAATTTCCGGATCAAAGACTTCTTCGAGAACTTTTCGCACTTCTTCGTCAGTTGGGGCGGACGCATTTTCATCAAAAGCTTTTTCGTCAACTTGTTCAGATGCATCTTCGCCCAGGGCATCTGCGTCTGCGGCGGAAATTCGATACATCCCGAAGCCGGTTGATATCGTAAAATTGCCGCCCAATCGATGAGTGATGGTCACGACATCTCCCGCCTTGAGCGGATAAGGTGCTCCGTGCGGGATCAAGGTTGCCTCGACGTCCCGAGTGAGTTCGCGCTGTTCATTCATTGATCGGATTTCTCCTGACAACAGTAGAGTCGCACTTGTCGCGAAGTAGCTCGCGAATAGAGTCAGCCAATTGACTTGGCATTCCATGGAACACTTCCTCGAAGAAGCCTAGCATAACGAGTTGCTTTGCCATTGCCCTGTGAATCCCGCGACTTTGCAGATAAAACAGTTGTTCTTCGTCTATCTTGCCGGTGGTTGCTCCGTGGCTACATTTTACGTCGTTGGCGAGAATCTCGAGTCCCGGAAGGGCGTTGGCTTTTGCGGATGGGCCAATCACGAGATTACGATTGGTTTGGTATGCGTCGGTGTGTTGTGCATTTTCCTCGACTCGAATAAGTCCAGCAAAAATAGAGCTCGATTCCTCGAGCAGGGCATTTTTGCAGAGGATATCCGAGGTTGTGTGTTCGGCTCGATGGTCTTGCCGACTCCTTTGATCAAATAATTGCGTTCCGTTCGCAGCGACAAGTGATCGAACCCGCACTTCTCCCCCTGGTTCGCTTAGTCGCAGGACAGTTTCATGTCTGCAGGTGTTTGAACCTAAAAGGATGCTATAACTATGAATTTTGGCGTCACGAGAGCTTTGGTTAAGGTCAAAGAGATGTGAGCTGGTTTTCAGATTCAAGTTTTGTACCACGACTCGATTGATCTTTGCGTTCCTGGACGCGTTGATTGAACTCATTGCGCAAGCGAACCCAGTCGAGTCAGCTTTATCCGAAAGATAAACCTCGATGACCGTGGCTTCCGAGTTTTCTTCGGCTTCGATGATAGTGCGTGGAAAAATGGCAGTATTCTCACCGTTGAGCCAATGATAGATCATCAGGGGTTCATTTGTCACGACACCTGATGGAATCCGCAAATAGGTTCCGTTTTCAAGGAAAGCAGCATGCAATGCCCTTTGTTTGGATGAACCTAATTCGAGTTCATTATCCATTAGGTTGGCTTGAATCCTTTCTGGGTGCTTCACTAGAGCAGATTCAAGCGACTCGAAGACCAAGCCTTTGTCCAGCAGATCAGTAGGTAGTTTGGCCTTCTCGATGCACTGGTTGTTCGCGAGGATGATGCGAGCGGTTGCAGATGAAAGAATGGACGAACTTTCCTGGAATCGCTGTTTGGAACCTTCGAGGATACCCTCCGTCGAGATGCAGCATTTTCCTGGTGACAATCTTCGAGGATCACCGAAACGCCAATTTTCTTCCGTGCGGTTGGGGCTTGGAGTTTCCTGATAAAGCTTCCAGTTGGCTAGCCGGTATTCCTTGAGCCAATTCGGGTCTCCCTCGCGTTCGTCGAGAAAGGCTTGAAAGCTGTCCTCGCTGATGGCCGTTTCTGCAATCCCTTCCCGGGAGGGCATTACCTTCGATTGGTTCATTTCGGGGGACTGGAAAAGAGGTTAGAGCAGATGTTCAGCCCACGGAACCTTCCATCTCCATATCGATGAGTCTCTTAAGCTCCACGCTATATTCCATGGGGAATTGGCGAACAAGGTCATTGACAAAGCCATTGACGCTCAAGCTCATGGCTGCTGCTTCACTCAAACCCCGTTGACGCATATAGAATATTTGCTCGGCGCTCACCTTGGATACACTGGCTTCATGTTGAACGGTATTGGCGTCTCCTCGCACTGCGATAGCCGGGTATGTGTCCGTTCTGCTATTAGAGTTTATCAGAAGTGCATCGCATTCTGTGTTGTTACGGCAGCCTTTCAGTCGTTTTGGCATCTGGATCAAACCTCGATAGGAGGATCGACCTTTTCCAATGGAGATTGATTTGGCGATTACATTGCTAGTGGTCTCGTCGGCAGCATGGATCATCTTGGCGCCGGTATCCTGATGTTGGCCATCGTTTGCAAGGGCAATGGATAGCACTTCCCCTCTGGCTTTGCGTCCCTTGAGGATGACTCCCGGATATTTCATTGTTAGACGCGATCCGATATTACAGTCGATCCACTTGATTTCCGCTTCCTCCTCCGCCAAGCCCCGCTTGGTTACGAGGTTGAAAACGTTGTTGGACCAGTTCTGTACCGTGATGTATTGAATCTTCGCACCTTTGAGGGCAACAAGTTCGACTACGGCGCTGTGTAGTGTGGTTGTCTCGAATTTAGGGGCAGTGCAACCTTCCATGTAGGTCACTTCGGAACCCTCGTCTGCAATGATTAATGTCCGTTCGAATTGGCCGAAGTTTTCTGCATTTATTCTGAAATAGGCTTGCAGGGGTTGAGCCAGTTTCACGCCTGACGGTACGTAAATGAAACTTCCTCCGCTGAAAACCGCGGAGTTCAACGCTGAAAATTTGTTGTCGTTGGTGGGGATAACTTTACCAAACCACTTGCGGAAGATTTCCGGATGTTCTTTCAAGCCTTCGGTTGATCCGACGAAGAGCACGCCTTGCTTTTCAAGGTCCTCCTTCATTCGTGAATAAGCTGCCTCACTGTCGAACTGGGCCTCTACACCCGCGAGAAATTTGCGCTCCTGTTCGGGTATGCCGAGGCGTTCGAAGGTTTCTTTTACGTCATCGGGGACTTCCTCCCAAGTGCGACTTGGTCGCTGCCCTTTAGCCAAGTAGTAACGTATTTTCTCGAAATGTATGTTCTCCAAGTCGCGTGTAGCCCAATGTGTTGGCAATGGTTTCCTTTCAAAGGTTTCAAGGCCTTTGAGTCGAAAGTCTCGTATCCATTCATCTTCATCCTTGACCTCAGAGACATAGCGAACGACATCCTCGCTTAGTCCGATTCCGGCATCAAACTCATAGTCAGTTTCGTAATGGAAATTTCCCTTCTCCGTGTCGACGTCTATTTCCTTTGGCTGGATCATCTTGTTTTCCTCACGTTTAGTTAGCCTATTAAGGCAACCAACTCTTCCTTCACCCAATCGTAACCCTTTTTCTCTAGCTCAAGCGCCAATTCCTTTCCTCCGCTGTGTACAATGCGGCCATCCCAAACAACATGAACCTTATCCGGCACGATATATTCGAGCAAACGCTGGTAATGTGTGATTACGAGCATGCCCCGTTCTTCTCCACGCATGGCATTTACGCCTTCAGCAACTATGCGTAGAGCATCGATATCCAGACCGCTATCTGTTTCGTCGAGGATCGAATAAGTTGGCTGAAGCATAGACATTTGAAGGATTTCACAACGTTTTTTCTCTCCACCCGAAAACCCTTCATTCAAAGCTCGCGAGGTAAATTTGCGGTCTATGCCAATTTCATCCATTTTTGCGTAAAGATCTTTGTAATAGCGACTTGCATCGAGACGTTCGCCTTCGCCAAGCCTGGATTGAAGAGCCGCCCTTATGAAATTCGCGATGCTCACTCCTGGAATTTCCAAGGGATATTGGAATGCAAGAAATAGTCCCGCTCTAGATATTTCATCCGGTTCCATGCCGAGGATAGGAGAGCCATCCATCAATACCTCTCCCCCCGTCACTGCATATTCCTCATGACCAGCCAAAACTTTGGCCAAAGTACTTTTGCCACTGCCATTCGGACCCATGAGGGCGTGTACTTCTCCTTTGGGCAAGGTAAGGGACAATCCTTTTAGGATTTCCTGATCATCACCCACGCTTGCTTGGAGATCTTTTATTTCGAGAGCGTTCATTGCCACTTTTAGGGAGGTGCTAGGTGTCTTTTAGCTGTTTTGTTGTAACCCCTTACTTTCAGCCTTAGATTTGCCGATATATGAAAGAGATATGCTGTTTGCGGAGAAGCCTTCCGGTAAAATCTCTTGCAGATATTGGAAAGCATCTCGACCAAGAGGTACGTCAAACACTTCCCCCGTTTGCTCACATTGGAAATGAGCGTGTTCCTTGAGGTTTGGACAATAGCGAGTCGAGGCACGCTCAAAGTGTACCTGCTTGATCAATCCGCAAGCCACCAAGATTTCCAAACCATTGTATACCGTCGCCAAGGAGATGCCTGACAATTCTTTCTTGGCTCGATGATAGACTTCTTCAGCAGTGGGATGATTTCGATCAGTCATTAGAATGCCAAATATTAGTTCCCTTTGTTTGGTAATACGAGAACCTTCCTTGCGCAGAGCTGCGCGCAGTCGGCTCTTTTCTGAATGGAGCAGTTTCACGACGGGGATTATTTTAGAATAATTCTAAGAATCAATCTCAAAACATGGCAACACCACAAATTCTTAAAGAAAAACTGAACAACCGCCTTTGGCGAAGACCACTCTCTTGGGCTTAGTAGTCGGTCAATGTAAACAAACCCCAAAGGACCTTGGTTTGGCTGCCACTAAAATTGCGTCGATACCAAATTTCGTCAGTGCGGGTCTGGAGGGTTCCTGCAGGCACGGGATTAAATGTCTGAAAGGATTTCCAAGGATGCTCCCCACTTGGGTAGTGCTCGACGATTCCCGCGGCGTTCAGGGGTTTACTCAATATTTTTCTAGCGGTTGGCATCAGCGAGCAACTGGATGAAAATCCACCAAAAGCTAAAATAATAGATACCAAAACGAGTTTTTTCATGAAGGGCTGATCCAAGTTGATCGGTTGTGGAATTAATCGAAATGTCTTGTTCGGGCAAAGTCAACACCGCAAATCCAGACCCGTTTTCCTTTGGTGTGCTTTTGCCTTGGGCTTGACCGTGCGCTTTGTATCATTATCCAATTCCCCGCTTATGACTGAAAACATGGAACGAGGGCGCATGGGCGAAATTGTAGCGCTATGTAAGCGCCGAGGATTTATTTTTCAGTCCTCGGAAATTTACGGTGGTATAAACGGCTTCTTCGATTACGGCCCTCTTGGGGTGGAATTGCGTCGCAACATCAAGGAGGCTTGGTGGGAAGATATGGTGAGACGTCGCGACGACGTGGTGGGCCTTGACTGTTCCATCATCATGCATCCTGAGGTCTGGAAAGCTTCGGGTCACGTCGATGGTTTCACAGATCCAATGGTTGATTGCAAGGAATCAAAGATGCGGTACCGTGCCGATCAGCTTTTTTTCGGTCCTGTCGTGGTGGATGGCGAAACCATTGGTTGCGTGTCGGTTCTTGAATCCGAGAAGATGCAAGAAGAAGCCGACCAAAAGGCCGAAAAGTTGAAGCGCAAGCAGGCTAAGCAAGGCGAATTGAAAACGGTTCATCTCAAACCGTATGACGAATCAACCACGGAAGAGCGTCCCCTTGTCCCATCGCCTGCGACTGGCGAATCCGGTACTTTGACTGATCCCCGTGATTTCAACATGATGTTCGAAACCCATGTGGGAGCCTTGCGGGATGCATCTTCCACCTGTTATCTTCGCCCCGAAACGGCCCAAGGTATCTTTGCCAATTTCAAGAACGTTGTCGATTCGGGTCGAGTCAAGGTGCCCTTTGGTATTGCGCAGATAGGCAAGGCTTTTCGAAACGAAATCACGCCACGCAACTTCATCTTTAGGTCACGTGAATTCGAACAGATGGAGATAGAATATTTCATCCAGCCAGACGACGAAATTTGGCCTGTGGCTCACCGCGAGTGGATCGATGTCCGCAAGGCATGGTTCGCCGGAATTGGTCTCACGGAGGAGCATCTTGGCGAGGAGCAACACCCGCAGGAAAAACTTGCCCACTACGCTCGAGCCTGCACCGATATTACCTTCAAGTTTCCTTTTGGCGAACAAGAACTCGAAGGAATTGCTGCTCGAGGCAATTTTGATCTTACACAGCATCAAAATGCTTCCGGTAAATCCATGGAGTACTTTGACGAGGAGCGTAAGGAGAAGTATGTCCCTCATGTCATTGAGCCCAGCCTTGGCGTGGATCGTACCTTGTTGGCTGTTTTATGCGCCGCTTACGATGTTGACGAAATCGAGGGCGAGACTCGTACCGTGATGCGCTTTCACCCTCGCGTCGCTCCCATCAAAGTGGGAGTTTTTCCCTTAGTGAAGAACAAGCCTCCGCTCGTCGAGAAAGCACGTGAAATTTTCGAAAAGCTAAGAAGCCGATGGAATGTTTTCTACGATGCTTCCGGAGCCATAGGTCGGCGTTATCGCCGTATGGACGAAGCGGGTGCCCCATTTGGCGTAACGATTGATTTCGAGACATTGGAAGGGGATGGAACAGTTACTCTTCGCGACCGTGATTCAACTAAACAGGAGCGATTGTCAGAGGAGGAACTCCTCGCTTGCCTCTCCGAACGCATCGAAGGCTAAAGTTTGCTTATTGGGACAAGCGCCAGTCTACAAGAGTCATTTGAAGCGAGGTCACGCCATTCCACTCATTCCATCCTAGCCGAATGGCAAGATCCAATGTTTGGTCCGGAGGTGGTTGTCGTTGGCCGAGGTTCCAGGCAATTCCGGAAATCAACTGATCTCCATTGGATACTTTGAATCGGAAGTGATTTTGCCCGACAACTTGGGGTGGATAGGCAAGCTTTATGCCTCGCAGCCCTAGAATAGGTTCAGGGTTTTCTTGTCCGAAAGGTTGTAGCTGATCCATTTCACGAAGCATTCCCGTACCCAGTGACGTAGGTTCGATCCAACAGGCAATTTTCAAGGCAGGCTCAGGTAATTGCCCTTTGCAAATTTCATCGACCGCTTCTGCGAATGCTTCACGAAAAGCATCTAGATTTTTCCTGGCAAGACTAAGCCCTACGGCGGCAGGATGGCCACCCCACGTTTCCAGCAAATCCGAGCAAAGGGCCAGGACACGGACCAAGTCTATGCCGGCTACCCCCCGACCGGAGCCTCTCAATGAATCTTCCTTGCCGCCTAGAACGATTACAGGTTTGCCGAGGGAGCGGGATAGTTTGCCCGCGACTATTCCTACAACGCCTTGATGCCAATCGTCCCCGTGTGTCACTATGCCCAACCCATCGAATCCCAGCTGCTCAACTTGTTCTTCGGCTTTTTGCGTGATATCACGTTCGATCTGTCGACGCTTTTGGTTCAACTGGTCGAGTTCTTGTGCCAACCCTCGACTTTCAGCTAGATCGCCGCTAGTCAGCAGATTTACCGGAAGAGTGGCTTCGGCCAGTCGCCCACCCGCATTAATTCTCGGAGCTAATTTGAACGCGATATCTGTTGAGGTAAGCCCAGTTCCTGGTTGCAGACCACTCACTTCACGAAGCTCGTGGATGCCAGGGCGAACGGATTCCGAAAGCTGTTTCAAGCCGCTGTGGGCAAATATACGATTTTCACCGTGTAGGGGCACGAGATCTGCCACAGTGCCAAGAGCTACCAAGTCTAGCTGTTCCTTTATGGGGTATTCGGTGGCTTTGACATCGCCTCTTTCACGAAGGCGCTTCAAGAGCGCATGAGTTACCTTGAACGCAAGACCCACCGCCGACAGGTTACGCCATGGTTCGCCATGGTCTTCACGAAGGTGTGGATTGACGAAGATGGCTTTGGGGGAGAGATCGCCTTTTAGTTGGTGGTGGTCCACCATCACGACATCCACCCCTTTTTCCGCGAGAAACCCAATCTCCTCGTTTGAGTTTGTCCCGCAGTCAAGAGTTACAATCAGATCGGGTTGCCCTTTCGCAATGGCTCGCTCGAGCACAGCGTGACTGAGCCCGTACCCTTCTCCCTCGCGCTTTGGAATGACGAATCGCGGAGAGGCTCCGAGATTGGATAGCAGTCCGTGAAGCAATGAGGTAGCTGTGATCCCATCCACGTCATAATCGCCGATTATCAAAATTTGATCTGCTTGGTCGAGACCTAGAACCAAGCGGTCGATGGCTTCTTTCATGCCTGGAAGCTCAAACGGATCCGTCAAGTCAGCAAGGCGTGGATTTAGGAAGCGAGTGATCTCCTCGGTATCGCTCATGCCATTTCCAGCAAGAATACGAGCCAGAAAAGGGGAGATATCCAACTTCTCCGCGAGTTGGGAGACAAGTGATTCGGCGACGGGTTTGTCGGTCCAGCGCATGATTCCTTGCGAACCTTCAGCCTAATCGATTATGGCCTGCGACAGTGGAGGGTTTCTCAACGAGATGCCTTGCTGGAGGAATCCCATTCGTACTTTGGCAAAAGTTCGCCTTCCTCTACGTGCTTGCGATCTCCTTGGTGCCACCAGTAGAAAATTGGGCTGGCAATGAAGATCGACGAGAAAGTGCCTGTAAGTATCCCGATCACGAAAACAAAGGCGAAGTCATTCACCACTCCGGCTCCATTAATCCAAAGAGCCATGGCGGCCATTAGGGTGGTCAAGCTGGTTAGAATGGAGCGGGAGAGAACACGGTTAATGGCGATGATAATGATTTTCCTCAGATTGGTCACGGGATTCATCGTGAGCTCTTCGCGAATGCGGTCGAACACCACAATGGTATCGTTGATTGAATAGCCCACGATCATGAGGATAGCGGCCAGCATTGGTGCCGTGAATTGGCCCGAACAAAGTCCGGTCGAACCAAGAATGACAAAGAGCCCAATGGTCATAAGGACATCATGTACGGTGGCTACCACCGCACCTACCGCATAGCCTAACTCGAAACGCAAAGCTACGTATAGCAAGATGCCAAGGAGAGCGAAAACGACGGACTTTATGGCGTTTGATTGGATTTCGTTGCTGACCGACCCTCCTATTAGGTTGAAACCGTCTTCTTGCAATTCGGAGCTAGGGTATCTTGCGTTAAGAGCTTCAAGAAAGTCACGGCCTCTGCCTTGTTCCGTTTGCAGAACAAGCTTTTCGTTTTTCTCGTTCCCAATTTCTTGTCGATAAAAACTTTGTACTTCTCCGAATTTGGAGGAGACAGCAACTTCTTCGACCTGATTAGGGGTCAGGCGAGCACCGGGTTCGAATCGAGCGATGACTTCCTCGCCGCCAGTGAAGTCAATGCCAAGAATGGTGTCTTTATTCTGATAAACTGCGGCAACCCCACAAGCTACAAGCGTCCAAGAGCAGAGGAAGGCGAGTTTTCGGTATTTATGGAAATCAATTGGCGAGCGAGGCTCCGATTTCTCTATTTGCTTGAAGCTGATCATTGCCTTGGATCCCAATACATTGACCAGAAAATCCATTAGGAATCTGCTCACCACCAAAGCGCAGAACATGGAGGTCACGATGCCGATGGACAATGTGATGCCAAAGCCTTTGACCGGACCTGTGCCGAAGCCAATCAAGATGAATGCGGTGATGAGAGTAGTTACATTTGCATCAATGATAGTCGAAAAAGCTTTGTCGAAACCTCCGGCCAATGCGGCCGCGGGCCCCTTGCCGGATCGCAGTTCTTCCCTGATCCTTTCGAAGATGAGGATATTGGCATCCACTGCCATTCCCACAGTGAGAACAATCGCCGCGATTCCCGGAAGCGTGAAGGTGGCATCCATGTAGGCCATTATGGCAATTACCAATAGCACGTTGACACTTACCGACATGACCGCCAAAAGGCCGCCCACGAAATAGTAGCAACACATAAATACAATCACTAAGCCTGCTCCCATCATGCAGGCCTTCACGCTGCTTGCCAGAGCGTCATCGGCCAAGGTGCCGGCGACTTCATACATTTCACCGATTTTCAGTGGAATTTCCAAGGGATTGTTCAATACGTCTGCAAGGGCCTTGGCCTCGGCATATGAAAAATTGCCCTCTATTCGGGCGCTCTTGCTGTCAATGCGCTGCCTGACGGTGGGAGCACTCTCAAGTTTGCCATCCAGTACAATGGCCAACATGCCAATTTTACTGGGATTGTTGCCTGCAGCTATTTCGCCAGTTATGCGGGCAAACTCCTTTCGTCCATCGTCGGTGAAGTCAAAAGCCACTTCCCATCCGCCGGAATCAGTGCGACTGGGGTAGGCGTTGTCGATGATGGAGCCGGTAGCCTCTTCGTATTTCTTAACGTAATAGAGGATCGCTTCGCCTTCGGGATTCTTTTCATTGTCGCGATCCATTGCAACGTACAGGACACGATTTTCTTTTATTTCACGAACTTTGCCTTTCTCGTCGTACACGCTGGGAGGTTCCGGCGAATGTATGCGGGTCGACGAATCATAGAACCCCAAGACCTTTTTGAATTCCAGCAAGGCGGGGCGTTGAAGTTTCTCTATTATTTGCGGATTTTCTTTCGTTGATTCTCCAGGCAGTTGAATTTCCACTGCCCTTTCTCCTTTCTTGCGGACAACCGTTTCGGATAAACCAAAGGAATTCAGGCGTCCGTTCATGATTTCAATTACTTTGTCTAGTTGGCTGACGCCAGCTCCTCCAGCGGTTACGTCAGGACCAGCCGAATCATCAAGTTCCAATGTGAATGCAACTCCACCCTTGAGGTCCAAGCCTCTTTTTACGGAAGCTTTTGAATGATCCAAAAGGCGTTGCAACACGAATACGTTGCGTTTGTCCCGGTTTGCTTCCTTCGTTTTCACCCCAGGCTTGACGATCTCAGGAGCCAAACTGGAGAATATCGTCTTCCAGACGCCCTCCGGAGGAGCAAAATAACTTGCGTAGTCCAAAGCCTCTTCCTCAGACAAACTCTTTAGCGCGATGTAAAGGGTTTTATATCTCCGCTCGTCCTGTTCCATTTCCCCTGAATCGACTTTGGCTTGCTCATCTTTCATGCGATTCTTCGCTTCGTCGACGACTTCCTCAAAGGTCTGGTATCCTTGGATCGAAGCGGGATCTTCGGCATCCAATTCCTTGGTGACTTGCGAAAGGAGGTACTGTTCGAAGTCCTGATCCTCCAATGGCGTGATACTATAGACCGCTAGCAATACCATTGCTGCGGTGAGGGTGAATTTCCAAACGACCTTCTTGGTCATGGTGTAAAAAAGTTCGAAGTGAAGATCAGGCGCCGATGGGGGATCATTTCACCTGATCGGCGATTGATGCCTTGGTGACTTCCACTTTTACGTTATCCGCTATCTTCAAGACAAAACGATCATCCTTTACGCTGGTTATAGTTCCATAAATCCCGCCCAAGGTCACGACATCCGTGCCAGGTTGCAGAGACTGTACCATTTTGTCGTGTTGCTTTTGCTTTTTGCGTTGGGGTGCAATCAACAGGAACCACATGGCGGCAAAGATTAATACGAAAGGCAAAAGTGCACTGAGAGCACTAGGTGGTTCCCCATCAGGTGGGGGAGCCATTGCCAGCAAGGTAAGGAGTTTCGAGCCAAAGTCGCTCGACAAGAGTGGGATGCTCATCGGATTCGTTGGTGGAAAAGGGGAGAGAGTAATAGACTTCAGGGTTAAGAAGGCAAGTTCTTATCGGCGAATTACAGTGAAGATTTAGTTGTCGGGGTTCCCTCTGTTTTCACCTTTTCAGGTTTTATCCTGATCTTTGGTCGAATCGGAGGACGCTTTACCTTGCAAGATAGCTTCTTGATGGGGGACTCCAGATGAAACACTGCGTAGGTGCAAGTCGCGTTGGGGGAAGGGAATCGAAATGCCGGCTTCCTTCAATCGGTCCCAGACTCCCAGCAGTACGGAGCTCCTTATGTTTCCTACTCCATTCGATGGGTCCGCGATCCAAAATCTAAGTTCGAGTTGAATGGAGCTTTCCCCAAAGCCCAGTAATTGACAACGAGGTTCTGGATCATTGTTTACTCGTGGCTCGGCTCGGGCTGCATCCAGACAAAGCTCCATCGCTTCTCGCGGATCGCTTTTGTAGGAAATTCCAATTGGTGCCCGCACTCGAACGTCTTTGTGACTAAAAGACCAATTGATTACTTTGTTGGTGATCAAGTCTTCGTTTGGGATCAGGTGTTCTTTGCCATCTCGGGTAATGACGGAGGCATATCGAGCTCTCAAGGAATTGATCCAACCATAGGTTTCGTCGATCTCGATTACGTCACCCGGTTTTATTGATCGATCCAATAATAGGATAAGCCCGCTGACCAAGTTGGAAACTACTTTTTGCAGTCCAAAACCTATGCCTACGCCAATGGCACCACCCAAAAGGGCAAAGGAAGATAGGTCCAAGCCAACGGTGGACAGGGCAATGAGTACCGAGAAGAAAATCAGTGCCATGCGGACTAACTTTGCCAACAAGACTTGCAGGGAAGGTGGGACGTTGGGGAGAGTCTTTACTCTTTTTTCGACTATTCGTGAAAGTACGGCTGTTCCCCACAATAATCCTAGCAGGATTCCACCACCGTTGATTACGTCCAAGAAAGAGATGCGGGTTTCTCCTATGTTGAAGCCAAAGCTATCGAGGGCTTGCGTAGTGATTTGGAGTAGATCGAAAATGTGCAAGATAGCCACAGTGAAGACGATTACTGCAGTCAGTCGCAACCATGCCCTACCTTTTATGAAAACAGAGATTAACCGCAGAATGGCCCAGGCGCTGGCCACGCTGGTTGCCGGTGTGATCAAGTCGTATGCTGAATCCTTGAACTTGGAGAATCCAATCACCGTCAGGAGGCAGAGAGCGAGTAGGTAAGTCGGACCAACCAAGCTTTGAGCCCAAAGCCAGGCTTTCTTGAAGAATTCCGGGGCATCAGGCTTTTCTGACAGTGCTTGGAAACGTTGCTTGGTGATTTTGGTGGCCAACCAACTGAGAGCCAAGAGGCTTCCCACAACAGCAAGTTGCAAGCGAACTGACTCGTCGGCAAAAAAGCCACGAATCATTTCTTCGTTTAACCCCCCGAAGAAGTCACTTCCCATCGCTATGATTTGCTAATGACCAGAGCTAGAGCATGCAACCTTATTTCGCATTAAGGCAGACTCAATTGGGCCAAGTAATTGCAAGTTGCACGGAACCGATCAAGAAGCCTAGGACAGCTCCCACCAGTTCTACGAACCGAAATTCACGTTTCATGATCGCAAACAGAAGATCTTCAAGTTTGTCGCTTGAGAAATTTGCGACTTTTTCTCGAACAATGGATGCTACGTCCATTTCATTCTCGACTCCCAGAGCCATCCGATCTGCCAACTCGCTTAACATAGAGCGTATTTCTGCTGTGAATTCCTTGGCTATTTTGTCCAATATGGTTTCGGAAACAAACATCCCTACCACGGGGAAGTAATGCTCCAGTTTTTTTTCCAATATCTCTCTAACGCGAGTCTGAATCAAGCCAAGTATTTCTTTGCTCGTCGCATGCTCTCTGATCTTCGAAGTAACTTCATTCACCGAGAACAATTCATTGGCCACCACGTTGCCGAGTTTTTCGGCAAAAGCCTGTTGCCGTTTGGGAAAGACTCCTTGCACTGTGACGATGAGCAGTCGCAAAGGCTTTTTGGGGTGGAACAGCATTTTTACTGCAACCCAGTTGGTCAACCACCCGATGAGAGCTCCAATGATGGGAAGGGCGTAAAGCAATTCGCTCATTTTGAAACTATTCTAAGAATAATCATTTGCGTAAAACATCCCAATGTGTTGATTAGTAAACTTGTGTTCAATCTTGTTTTGAGAGGCGTCTCGGGAGGTTTGCTAATTCTTTTGCTGTCGTCTTGCGGCGTTATTACCAAACCCGTGAAAATTGTTACCGGTACTGTAGTGAAGCCGGTTAAGATTGTTACGGATGGAAGTATCGAGATTTTACGCAAGCCAGTCCGGGAGGCAGGTAAGTTGGCTAAACCCAGTGCTTGGGTGGGGCCATCTCGGTGATTTCCCCCTGGCCAAACAAAAAGCCGCGTCCTTTTCGGAATGCGGCTTTTAAAGAATGTGGCTCTATTCAGGTGGTTCGCTTCAAGTCCAGTGAGGCCGAGTTTATGCAGTATCGAAGGCCTGTTGGCTGTGGGCCGTCTTCAAACACATGACCCAAGTGGGCATCGCATGAACTACATCGAGCCTCCACGCGCAGCATGCCATGACTGCGATCTTCGATTTGCTTGATGGCTTCTTGCGAAATCGAGTCGAAGAAACTAGGCCAACCTGTTCCCGAGTCGTATTTGGTCTCCGAGCAAAACAGTTCAGCTTGGCAACGGATGCAATGATACGAACCTTCATCCTTGCAATCCCAGTATTCCCCAGTGAATGGGCGTTCGGTGCCACCTCCGCAAACGAACCTTTGCTCTTGAGTTAGGTTTTCGTCTCCGGGATGGCAAGAAGGAGATGAGTTATTATCTTTCATGAGCCTAGGTTTGTCACTCAAAAGCCTCGACGCCTCCTGCCTGAGCGACCCGCACCGAATCCACGGTTGCGTTTTTTTCGCCCGCCCGCCTCTGGTGTCACTGGAGCAACGGTTTCTTTTCGATATTCGAAATTGTCGAGCTTTTCCCGTGGTAATTCTAGTCCAATAAAGCGTTCGATGGACAACACGAGCTCGGTCTCATCCGAAGAAAAGAAGGTATAGGCAAAGCCTTCCTTGAAGGCGCGACCTGTACGCCCGATCCGATGGACGTAATCCTCGGGATGTTGAGGGACATCGTAATTAATGACGTGTGTTACTCCTGAAATGTCGAGACCGCGAGAAGCTACGTCAGTTGCCGTAAGGATCTTGAATTTTCCTTCCTTAAAGTCACTGAGAGCTTTGGCTCGGTCCCGCTGGTTGATGTCAGAGTGAAGCGTGCAAAGACTGTGTCCGTGAGCCTTCAGCCATCGACTTATGCGATCAGTGCCCGCTCTTGTCTTGAAAAAGATGATTACACTCTCGAAATGAACTTGTTCGAGAAGGGCCGCGAGTAGATCAAACTTTTGGATTCCAGCAACTGGATAGAGCGCGTGCTCAACTGTTTCAGCAGGAGATATCTTTATATCAATCGCGACTTCGACGGGTTTTTGAAGGGCCCATTGAGAAAGACGCTTCACTGCATCGGGTATAGTGGCCGAAAACATGAGCGTTTGGCGGGTTCTTGGCGTTTTATTTACAATGGTAGTGACATCCTCGATGAACCCCATGTCAAACATCCGGTCCACTTCGTCCAAGACGAGAATCTGCAGTTTTCCTAAACGAAGAGCGCCTCTTTTCAGGTAATCGAGCAGTCTCCCCGGAGTAGCTACCACTACGTCAGGCTTTCTCTCCAAATCCTGATTCTGCTTTCCGTATCCGACCCCACCGTAAAGAAGGGCGGTGCGCAAATTCATGAACTTGCCATATCCCTGGAAGTTCTCGTCCACTTGAATTGCCAATTCCCGGGTGGGTGAAAGAACTAGTACTCTCGGCCAATGCTTGCCTTGCCCTTGTTGTAGCAGATGAAGCGCAGGTAATGCGTATGCAGCTGTCTTTCCTGTGCCTGTTTGAGCAGATGCAATGACATCTCGCCGATCAATTATATGAGGAATGGCTTGCTCTTGGATCGGGGTTGGCTTTTCGTAGCCTCGTTCTTGGATTGCTCGCATTAGCGATTCTGCCAAGTTCAGTTTTTCAAATGCCATGATCGTGTTTCGGATTAGTTTCGCGAGCTAGGCTCGCTAGTTTCTTTAGCCAATGAGTAAAGGCCAAAAACTCCACAATGAAGCGAGAAGCGACTAAGGCAAGAACCTATCGAGGTCGAATTGCACCGACACCAAGCGGTTATCTTCATCTTGGTCATGGACGAACTTTTCGAATTGCCATGGATAGAGCTCGTAAGGCGGGAGGCGTTCTTGTTTATCGCACCGAGGACTTGGACCAGTCTCGGTGTCGAGCTGAATACGCAGATGCTGCGATGCAGGATTTGCACGATTTCGGATTGAGTTGGGATGAGGGCCCTGACGCAGGCGGTCATCACGGTCCTTACGTGCAGAGCGAACGGATGAATCATTACCTCGACGCTTGGAAGAAATTACACGCTAGCGGCCGAATCTACCCTTGCCAAAAAACTCGCAAAGATGTCAGGGGAGCTTTGAGCGCTCCTCATGCAGAAGATTCCGACCCTGTCTTCCCTTCCACGCTCAGACCTTCGGAAGATGCGGGTAAAGATGCGAGCGTCCCTGACTCCATGAATTGGCGTTTCCAAGTTCCTGATGGACGGGCTCTTTCCTTTGAGGATGGGCGTTGTGGAACTCAGCGTTTCCTTGCCGGACAGGATTTCGGTGACTTCTTGGTTTGGCGAAAGGACGGGTTCCCATCCTATGAATTAGCGGTTGCGGTGGATGATGCAGCGATGGAGATTACGGAGGTTGTCCGAGGAGAGGATTTGTTGAAATCCACTGCCCGCCAAATCTTGATCTACGAAGCATTGGGGGCTCAAGTTCCAGACTTCTATCATTGTGAATTGGTGGTGGATGCAGAAGGTCGGCGACTTTCCAAGCGTGACGAGGCTCCTAGATTGAGGGAGGGATAGAGGAAAGTGACATTGGTGGCTTCGCTGTAGTAATCGATATGCTTTGTCTTGCCTAAGCTCCTGCCAATTTACGCCCAATCAATTTTTCGTAAATGGAGTGATATTCGTAAACAGTTCTTTTTGCGTCGAAGCGCTCAGCATTGGAAAGGCCACGTTTGATCTCGACCTTGCGAAATTCCCTGTCCTCCGCCAGACGATTTATGGTGTCAGCATATCCTTCCTTGTTTTCGGGGTCTATCAGGACACCCCCTTCTTCGAGGATTTCTGACAATGAGCCCAAGGGGCTAGCGACAACAGGGCAGCCGCAAGCTTGAGCTTCCAGTGGCGGCCAGCCGAAGCCCTCGTACAAGGACGGGAAAACAAGGGCAAGTGCGCTCGAATACAGGGCTCTGAGTACCTCGTCTGTAATATCCGCTACCTGTATGATGTCCTTGTGAAAACCTTCTTTTTTGGCGAAAGCACATTGGTTCTCGCTCAGAGGTGGTCCAACTAAAACTAGTTTTATTTGACCTTCTCTTTTTCTTCTGAAGGACGAGAAGATTTGCAACAATCCCATGCGGTTCTTATACCAAGCATCGTTGCCTACATGTAACAGGAACTGCTCCTTTTCGGATATGCCCAAGGCAGCAATGATGCTCGTCGCCGTTTCTTTTGTCATGGGTGTCATCGGCTGGTTGAAGCCCAAGTGCACTACATCACTTTTGCCCTCAAGGCATGGGGCTAAGCTCACAAGATCCTGCCGAGAGTTTTCCGAGTCACAGGTAACGTGGTCGGACTGCTTCAGGCCGCTCAAGATTCGAACCTGTAATTTCCTCCCCAAGGAGCCTACTTTAACCTGAGGGAAATGGCCTCGAGCTGACCGTATGGCCATTATGTCATGACATGTCACCAAATGGCTGCCTTTAGCTATATAAGGCAAGTACACTGAATTTGAGTGATCGCATATGTGTGTAATGTCAGGGGAAACCTCATTTAGGCGGCGACGCAGAGCTTTTGGGAAAATGAGATATTTGTCAGCGTATGCGAGCCACTTGCCGACTTTCGGTATACACCTGCCGATTTTGCCGAAAACCGGATGCGGCCAAATTTCTTCGACTTGTCCATTAATTTCTTCAAGCCCGGAGCGCAACATGCGGGCGAATCCAATCATACTGAATTGTTCGTCCGGCCGGTAATTGGATACCAGAAGAATTTTTGCGAGCGATTTCAGGAAAAGTGCGAAGCTTTGCTGGCAACAGCTGCATTGTCGCGGTCACCCTTTTTTCGTTTAATTCGAGTTGCGGCCAAGCAAAGCCCTGCACCAAAGGCCGCAAAACCTAAAGTTGTGGGCTGTCCGATTTGCCCCATCAACACGAGTGGTCCAGCGGCCCCAAACAGAAGTACAGGGAGAGAGTTGCCGTATTTTCGCAAGGAGTTCAGGGCGGCCTTTAATATGGCGACAAAAAGGCCAATTCGCCAAATGATGTACAAGTTGCCGATGATGGGGCCACTTTCATATATGTTGCGTTGCCATTCACTTTCTCCCAATCCCAATCGTCCCAATCCAGCGAGGGCCCCTCCTGCATTGGTTCCTGCTCCCAGACCATATCCTAAAAGCGGCGCTTGGAACGATGCCGTGAACGGGGCTTTGAAAACTTCGTAATTTCGTATGAAGTATTCTTGGATGGGTCCTGCTCCAGTCCCCATGCCCGATGCTTCATCAAATCTAAGGCTAAGAATGGTCAATCCTTCTTGGAACAACTTCATTTGACCCAAGAGAAAAAGTAGGATTGAGACAGCGACCAGCAGCGAGAAAAGGCCAGAATATAGTTGAGGGCGGTATAATGCCAAAAATCCTAGGCATGCCAGAACTTGGGCAACTGCACCGACAACTGAGCGACTTGCTGCCGTAACCATTACCAACAGACAGCAGACCGTGGCAGTAATGAGCAGGAGGATGTGAAAGGTCTTTCGATGCAGAAACCCGTGTATCACAAACGCAGCAATGAATGCGTAGAAGTACATGATGCCGCTTACAAAAGTGAAAGTGCCGGAGGCTCTGACTTTACCCCCCGATGAGATCATTTGTGTCCCAACTCCTCCTGCGGCTGTGTTGATTACGTCGTCTGGCGCGGCCTCGAATTGATTTGCGACCACTACCGAAATGGGAATGGCGCAAATAAAACAAGACTTCCCAACCAATACGACGTCCCGCCGATCAAAAAGTTTTGGGATTATGAAGATCAACAGAAAGTGGAGGCAGTTGGTGCGGATACCATACATCACCGTAAAAACATTGAAATAGTCGCCGAAAATACTGGCTGCGCAAAAGGCGACTACAAATCCATATAAACGCTGGATGAATTTGTTGTGTGGGAGAAAGTTGCCGTTATAGGCGAGTACAAGAATAGCTATTAGGAAAGGGTCTCGAATTACCAGCAGAGGTGTTGCGAACGCGGACGTGAATCCCCACTTCCTAAAGGCCCCCTCAAAAAGAAGTAGGAAAAAGTAACACCAAACCAGTCGCCGGGCCAGAATCCTCTCGGGCGAATCCACCTCGATCAGTGGTACGCTTAGCGGTGGATGGTGTCGGGCGGTGGTCAAGGCCATGGTGCGAAGCAAGTCTGGTTCTGCGTTAGTGCCAAGCTATCCTCTTGGATGAGTTCGTTCAACGGCAAAACTTCTTCTGATGATTCTCTCGGCGTAAGCCTTCCAAGAATAGGATTCGGCGTGGTCGCGAGCGGCTTGGCCCATAGCGGGTATATTTTTTCGATTTCGTATGAACCATTCGAGCTTTTCAGCTAGAATACTAGGGGAACCAGGCTCAACGAGCAATCCTGTCTCCTCTTCCTTCACCAGGTCTTCGCCGCCTGCATTCGGTGTAACCAAAATGGGCAAACCTTGACTCATGGCTTCTTGTTGCACAAGGGCTCGTCCTTCGACGATAGAGGGCAGGACTAGGACATCGCAGTTTGCCATCAGGGCCAGCACCTTGTCGTTTGAGCAAGGAGGTTTGTGAGTGAAGTTTCCTTGCTTGCGGTAGAACGGCAACGGCATCATGGGGGATCCGAGGACAAACAGTTCGGCTTTGCGAGAAGCCAAGTTGTTAAAAGCTTCAAGCAAGTCTGCCAATCCCTTGCGCTGAGACATCCCTCCGACGAATAAGAAACGAACGGGATCTTCCTTGCCGCGAGGCTTTGCGGTTTGAATTAGAGATAGTTTCGGAGTGCCGAACGGAGCGACAGAGCAATTCTTCTTCTTTCGGATAGAGGAGGGGATGGAGTTTAGGACAAATTGGCTGGGGCAAGAGATTGAATCGGCCATTTCAAGCTCTAGATCCTTGCGTTTTAGTTTTTCATCCGATTCGCGTGTTGCCAGAAGGGTCGGTTCCCACTCGGGCCAGCGTTCAGCTTCCATCCGAAGGAGACGCCGCAGAGTCTTGTGATGTGCGATCGGCAATTCGTAACTCCGGCGAATCCCAAGTTCCTTAGCTCGCTCAAAGGTATGAAGAGCACCATCTTCATAGCAATGTATCACCCTGGGCTTGCGCTTCGGCAGTTGGTCGGCGACCCATCGATCTAGTTTTCGATAGATTGGATCAACCGGGGCTTGGTGCTTGTTCTTCGAAAGTGACAATCGGGATCTCATCAAACGCTTCAGTTCCGGCCATGAATGAGTCAGGATTTTGCTTGAGGGGATAGGATACGATCTGCGTTTCAGCGGTCCACTGAGCATGGAGTCTGTCCCGCAACCGAGCGTAGTGTAGAATTGGGTCAGTTCATCCCGATGATGTAGTTCCTGTAGCAAGGCCCGTACAAAAGTATTTCCAGTTGGATGACTAACCGAGATCATGTGCTTCTTCCCAGACGCCGAGCCCAACGATGGCAAGGGCGTTCAATCAATGCGTAAAAGATCGTGGCAAAGACGATGGCAAAGGCCGTAAAGCCCAAGGATACCAAGAAGTTGCTCGGTTTCCCCTCCGCCAAGTCTAGTCGAGGACCCACAATGAGATGTCCGCAGATAATTAATAGAGGGTAATGCGTAAGATAAAGAGAGTATGAAATGGAACCGAGTCCGTTAAGAGCTTTTCCTGTCCACGACGAACTGTCTTCCGTGTAGGGGGATCGTTGGAGGCACCAAGCAACCAAAAGAAAAAAGAACCCGCCCCAGATCAATCGCCGCCCAGGCTCATACTCAAACCAGTTAAATACCTTGCTGTCACCGCATATTGCCAATCCAAAAGCTATTAACATGGCCGAAGTCCATCCAAGACCGCATTTGGGTAATGAGTTGGTTGCTAGTTTTTCTGCAAGCCAAGCTCCTCCGCACCAAGTTAGCCAATAAAGAGTGAAGTTGTGCCAGTCGATGTATGGAAACTCGTCGCCGGAGTACAATCTCAAGATTTGCCCTGCTAGAGTGATTGCCAGCGCGAACCCGATAGAAATTGATAAGCCAAATCGAACCAAGCACAGATAAAAGATGGGGTAAGCGAGATAAAGCTCCATTTCTACCGGTAGAGACCATAAAGCAGGATTGATATCAATTTGGCCCGCGTTCGGAGGGTAATTCTGCGTCATCAAAAACGATCTCAAGAAATGTTCCGACGAGGGGTCTCGCAGACCCCAGTAGTGATAGCTTGCGTAGGTTGCGACAAGGCTAAGCGCAACGGCTGCAAAATAAGGTGGATATATTCGCAGAACTCTCCGAATCGCATAGGATTTCAACTCCAGGAGCCGGGCTTGCCCTGCGTAAGGATAATGGATGCAAAATCCGCTGAGTACGAAGAAGAGCATGACCGCTTGCCCGAAGAAGTGACACCCAGCTCCAGGGTAAGCCAGAGCTTGATCGATCAATGAGTATTTTTCCGGATGGGCCGAGATTTCCGTCCAACCAACCCAAAGAGGAAGGCGGACATGGTATAGCACTATTGCTAGAGCTGAAAGTCCTCTAAGAGCATTGATGACTCCAAGTCGCTTCATGTGGCGGATGTTTTGGTCATCATCTTCTTTCGAAGTCGCTTCCATAGCTCTAAGATGACTAGAGGTACGGTCACTCCTATTATCAGCGAAATGGCACATGCCAAAGTCCAATCTAAGCCCATGCTCGTTATTTTCACTAAGCTGTTTTGCTGAAAGGTAAAATGTAGCACCAGAATCCAAAGGCTCCTTTTGCCCAAGAAGGACAAGATTTGGCGTGGCCATCGACAACTGAGCGCGCCGAATTCCAACGATAAAAGCAATACCCCTGCTATTCCACTAAGAGCCAAAAGGCTGGAGCCTGCCCAGTGATCGTATTGTCTGAGATTCAGGTTTATTCCCCAATTCATGAACAGGCTGCCTGCGATGACCGCCAAAAAGGCCGCTAACGCCAGAGCAATAGCAAAGGGTTCATCAATCGATGATCTGCCAAACCGCCTTTTTGGGAAGATGGTCCCCAAAAGGTAAAATGAACAGGTTATAGGAAGGAGATCGATGTTCCATGGCAATCCCTCCTGAATTAAGTAGTAATATCGTCCGTTAATCCAAAATGAATCGACGTAGGGAGTCATGGCACCCCAATCCAAAAACCAAGTGCCCAAAGGAAGTAACAAGAGTGCCAGGATTCCTCTTGCGACCTTGTTGCAGACGATCCCGGATCGGATCAAAAGATGAGAGGCTGAGGTCGTCATGAAGAGTGAGGTGAGAAACCACAATTGTCCCCAAAACATGGTTTTACCCGTGCCCCACAAGGTATTGAACAATATACTTCTCAGTTCGCGGAAAAGAGCTTCCTGATTTTTGGCGGCCTGAACGGTCAACCAAGCCATAAATACGAGGAAACATGGTATAACTAGGCTTTTACTCTTTCGGGCCATGTGTGAAACCAAGGTGCGGGTTTCCTCGTGGAACAAACCCGCCAAAAAGAAAAAAAGAGGCATGTGGAATGAATAGATGGCGGTCGCCACAAGAGTGCCTGAATGGCAAATTCCGTTATGCCCCAAAACTACTAGGAGAATGCCAATTCCCTTGGCTATGTCTACATATGGCAATCGCTCCGTCTGCGTCTTGTCCATGCCTTATTTGTTTGAAGAATCCAGTAGTTTGCGATATGCGTCGCCATATCTGCTTAGAGGTTGCAGGTATTCGTCTAGCTCTTCCTTGGTGCTCTTGGCTCTTTCCATGTATTCGGTTTCGCTCATTCTGGAAGCGGCCTCTAGCAATCGTTTCAGGCCGACCCCATCTCCAGGTTCACATCGCAGAGCATCTTTGCCTCCAGTTTCAATTAATCCGCCATCATTCGTGACTATGCACGGAACGCTGACATTTCTGGCCTCCAAGGGAGTGAGTCCGAGGTCCTCGTTTGTGTTTGGTGGAGTAACCATCCACTTGGCCCGCCGCGTTAATTCCTTTCTCTGCTCTTCCGATACGAATCCCAGCACTTCGACACCCTCAATGTTCTCTTTTTTGATTTTCTCAAGTACTTCCTCACGCAGCGGGCCATCTCCAGCCAATCGCAAAGGCCAAGCCTCTTTGTCGAAATCGCAGTGCTTATATGCGTCTAGAAGAAGCCTCAACCCTTTGTTGGGAATCCAGCGGGAAATGAAAAAGAANCCAAGNCTNTCTNCGCNNCTGACGCTACCTTCGGGTAATTCGGAAACCACAGGCAGGCGACCGCTAGTGGTTCTNCGNNCNNNAGGTTCCCAAGTGTTCCANACGAATTCNGAAATATACCAGCGACGGTCTGCCCANGCATTTCCCACCCGCCATAGCAGAGACCGAAGACTCCAACCTGGACGCCTCCAATTGTATATGGTGAGCACGCATGGTTTTCGGTGACGCTTGGCCAAGAGCACAGGAGAAATGGACGGGTTGTGCCCGTGTACCAAATCTGCCCATCGAACCAAAGACGAGAGTTCTTTTGCTCCCTTGCTCAGGATTTTCGTCTCGCAGGCACTATTGGCTACTGCATCTCGCAGGGAGTCTTTCAGGATGAATCCATCCACTTTACGGAAGGCTAACCGCACCTCAAAGTTTTCTTCTTCAACCAAATGCGCTGTGAGGCGAAGGCAGAACGCTTCTATTCCACCGAATGCCCCTAGGCAAGGTGCTGTGATCAAAACCTTCATTGGTTGCTGGTTTCTTTCGATTCAAGTAATTGCTTCCAGATCGTGTAGCCTTTGGCGTTCAGGTGGACACCATCTCGGGAAAAAGTTTCATCCAGACGTCCATCCTCATTTTGATCAAATGCCTCAAAGGATTCGAGGTAGGCTATGTCGAGCTTGCGACATAATGCATGAAGTTCTTTATTTAGCGATCGGATGACAGTGGAGTCGATGGGTTGCGGTGCTAATCGTTCATCTATCGGAAGAAGCTCATGGACCAGTATCTTGCAGTCGGGAGCGAGAATTTGGATCCGTTTGAGGATAGTCTCATAGTTGGCCAAGACCCGTTTTTGCGGGATGTGTCGAAACAAGTCATTAATGCCCACCATCAAAAGAATTTCCCGGGGTGGTTCCGTGCGGAGGACTTTTTCTATCCGGTGAAGAACGCCTAGAGTGTCATCTCCCGCAATGCCGCGATTGCGAGCATTGGCATCCTCTAGCAAATCTGCCCATTCACAATGCTCGATCAAACTATCTCCTATAACCAATGTGTCACCTGCCTGCGCCGGTAACTGATCGAACAATTCCTTGCGATGAAAGTAATGTGGATTGTAGTCACGGTGAAATCCTTGTCCTCGTATCATGGAAGAAGTTTTTATCCACAGGTAACCAAAGCCTCCCTTGACCTTCACCACGGTCAGCGCCCCCGCAATGAAAAAAAGATTCAATAGGACGGATAAAATTAGGGCGCGCTTCTTCATCCTAATTCAGGCCCTTTGCTTGCAAGGCATTCTTTTCCAGTTTTTCCACCAGTTTGTTCCCTAAGCGAATGCCTGGTTTCTCGATCAATGAATAGGAGATCCTCGCGAAGGAGGAAGACACCAACAAGGAGATGATCAGCAACCATCCGCAGTTGAGCATATAGCCAAGAGATAATTCAAGGTTGGCGAAGTTCCAGCCTTCGAGACGCTTGCCCAATTCGTGTAGAACGAAGAAGTGGCAGATATAGCAACTGAAGCTGATTTTCCCCAACCACCTGATCCACGAATTCACGAGTATGCTTTGGCTCGAGCATGCTAGGTAAACGACGAAGCCAATCAATATCATCCCAAAGGCTATTGGTTCTTGGGCATAAGGTGAGTAAGCCAAGGCAATGTAGCCCATTATGCTCACGGCCAAGAACGAGAATCTCCAAGGAGTCAATTTCTTGCGACCTCCCTCATTTCCTATTAAATGAAATAAGACGATTCCGCCAAAGAAGACCGGCAATTGCATGGGTAGCCAAAATATGGTGAAGGACGATGCGAGGTAACCATCAAAAGAACCATTGGGGTGCACCAAGCTCTGCTTGGCCAAAATGCTCGCCGCTCGACCTGCAAAAGCGAGGGCAACCATCCAGGACACAGCCTTTTTCAAGGTTGTTATGCGGGTGAATAAAAAAGGCAGTAGCAAGTAGAAGTTCATCTCCACTGCAATCGACCACCCCCCTGGCACTACGCTGTTGATCGATTCAGGGTGCCAGCCATGAAGGAAGGCAAAAGTTGTGGCAATTTGCCAAGAATCCAAACCGTTGGGAGCCCAAGCTCTGTTCCATGGAATTTCAAACCAAAGATAGAACAGGATCCCGGCCCAGAAAAGTGGCGCGACACGAAAGAATCTACGGATAAAGAAATTGCGGGTTGGGTGAATTTCGTGCCGTTTGCGCGATCTTAGGGAAAGGAAAAGGGTGAAGATGCTGGTCAAAAAGAACAACTGAACCCCGAATTGGCCTGCTTCCGCAAGCTGTAGCCCGGGAAACAAAGGCCTGGATCCTGTCTTGGCGATAGTCTCACGAGAAAAAGTAAGAGCGGCATGGCATACAAGCACTCCTAGTATGGCGTACCCTCGCAGGGCATCGATGTAACCGTAATGCTTGGGTTTTGGGCTCATCGAGAAATCAATCTTTGCGACATACCACCCGGACGATCTGTCGAACGCTGTTCACTGCTTCTTTCGGTGAAACTCGCTCGCCTGACAGGGATTGAATAGAGTACCCTTTCCGTTCGAGCTTGCGCAGAATCTCCGCTGGATCGAGTTCGCGCTTTTCCAAGTAGGCTAGATGTAGCTCCAGACAGATGGTCGGGCCTTCTTCTTCCAACAGTTTTTCGGCGCCACACAGAACTTCCCACTCGTATCCTTCGACGTCAATTTTAACAATGTCTGGGGTGTAGCCGAGTCGTTCGCATTCGTCGTCAAGACTCACGCATTCGGCTTGGACCTCATTCGCTGATGCCACCGCAACCACTTGCACGTAACCACAATCTTCTTGCGAGAAGGCAACTTGGCCGGATTGCTCTGCCACGACCTTGGCGACGATTTCAACTTGTCCCTGCAAATCATTTTGCTGAAGCAAGTCGCGCATCTGTTGGCAACCCGATGCCGACGGCTCGTAAGCCGTTACCTTTTTGTTTTCACCTAGAGCTGCAAAGGTTGCCGCCATTACCCCTTTGTCTGCGCCGACGTCGAAAAGGACGTCAGCATTCTTGGCAACCTCAAGGAAGGATTTCATTTCGTCCCAGTCGTTTTCAAAATTGGAACGAAATTCCGCCAGTATGGCAGGAGGAATCACAATCCGCGCGCCGGCTGGAAGATGCGCGTGAAAGGAACCATTGTCCTCAGCCAATCGGAACTCCAAGTTCATCGGCATCGGCGTGCCTTGTTGGATGCGGCGACGCAACGGACGCTTTAAGGCTTCGGGCAACAAGGCACGCCCTATTTTGGTCAAAGTTCTTCGTACGGCCATCGCTAGTTAGTCAATGCTGAACCCACGGGCTTTCCAACTGCATTTTGGCGAATAAATTCAAGTAGGCTAGGGCGCTGTCCTTCCATTGCCATCTGGCTAGTTTCTCCTCCACCTCTTCAAATCGCAAAGGTTCTTCTTTTTGAAGAAGGCTTCGTTCCATTGCATTCGTGATGGACTTGGCATTTTCGGCATCGAAAAAATCCACCCAAGCCGCGAGTTCGTAGCGAGTGACTTGTTCGAGGAATTGAGGAATTCGCGAGCAGGTCACACGAATTCCGTGAGATAGAGCTTCAAGCAGGGGTAATCCGAACCCTTCGTATTGTGTTGGGAGAATTACGCGATGCGCTTCCCGGTAGAGCTGAGATAATTCATTCGAGTCTCGTGCAGCGCGGAAAGACACCACCTTTGAGAGAATTTGTTCATGTTCGGCGTAATAACAGCGAGCTTTTTCAACGGTGGCGTTGGCGAGCGGTTCCTTTTTGCCGATTTCCTCGATTTTTGAACCTGTCATAATTATTTGGAAGTCATTGTCCTTAAGAGCAAGCTCCCTTGCAGCTTGGAGCAGTCCCAAGTGGTTTTTGTGAGCCAAGGCGGTTGCGGGATAGAGGAAGATCGGTGGCCCCTTCTCCCGTCGCCGGGAATGTTCCTTCTTCATTGTCTTTATTGCGTTGGGGATGATTTCAACGTGAGCGTTGGGGGTTTCATCCACCAAACCTAGGAGTTCCTCTTTGCCCGCCTCGGAAAGCACTGTCACCGCATCTGCGTCTTGCAACCAATAGGCTACGGCTTTTCGTAATTCTGATGGTGCGTCGGGAGCGAAGTTGTCGGGATAATGAAGGAAGTTGAGGTCGTGAATCAACCCAACGACGGGGATTTCTATTTTTGGTACAGTTTGGCTTAAGGCGTAATTAACGAAACAATGGGTGCAGCGATTTTCTTGGCTGATTTGCTTCAAGCGGGCATCGATTTTTTTTCGATACGCCTTGCGAGCTTCCCGACCTATGAAAGGCANTCGTTTCACCATCCTCTTCCAATTCAGTGAAGGGGATGGCTTGTCGTTGGTTTGGTTTGCAGGTTCTGCAGGAAACAGGGAAGCGAAGTTTAAGTTTTTGGCATTCGGCAAGCGTTTCTTCAGTTCGCGCGCACGAGAAGGTCTTTTCGTTACCCAAGTAACTCCTTCAACGAGTTCCAAGAATTCCATTACCAAGGCCACACTGACGTTCTCGACCCCATGGGAATAGGGCAGTTCGTCAGCAACAAGCAGACGGATGGGAGCGGGGTTAGTCATCAAGGCTCAAGATCGATCACTTATTTTTCGAGCTGGTACGCCTGCCCAGATTTCCTTGGCTGGTACGTTCGACCTCACCACGGCGCCTGCGCCAATCACAGCCCCCTGACCAATGGTAACTCCTTTCAGAATCATCACGTTTGCTCCTAGCCAAACATCTTCCTTAATCGCAATGGTCGCAATTTCGCAGGACTGATCCCCTATGGGAGTATCCCGTTCAATGCCGTGGTCATGATCAATGAAACGGCAACCTGCGCCCACCAAGCACTTTGAACCTATGGTTACTTTGCCTTGGACGTTGAATTCCACATTGGTTCCCAGAAAAGTTTCGTTCCCGATCTCGATGCTGGGACCAGGTGCCCACGGTCCGTCAAACTTGAACCGAATGCCCGGTTCCAGCACGCAATTTCCACCAATCCTGACTTGGTGTGGCCAGTTGGCCCACATTCGAGGGATTCTAGTCCCTCCTCCAATGATGGCACCGCTCAAACGCCATTTTATTCTGCGCCAGATTTGGACAGTGAGACGATCCGCCCAGTCATGTCCGCGAAAGAGCATTTTATGCCAAAGTTTCATGCTACTTCTTTCTCGTTTTCGTTTAGTTGCTCTACAAAAAGATCAGCTACCGCACTCAGGCTTTCTCTTGGAGATGCTTTCGGCAAACCGGATACCAAAGCGTCACGAAGGCCTTTGTCGGCACGGTGAATTAATTGGCGATACGGTTCGCCTATGACAAGCGGAGCATCCTTGGTCCCTCCCTCGACGCTCACCAGAACCGGTGTCCCATGTTCGACCATTGCAGCGATTGCTCCACTTTTCCCAACGAGGTCCCACGGAGTGGAAGTTAATCCATAGTCCAGGCCATGCAGACACAAAGACATATCCTCGGGGTCAAGTTCGCCGATTTCCACCCATTTCACTTTGTTCTCTTGGTACTTTCGGATTTCCTCCCACTTGCGCACTGTTTTTCCCAAGCGACCCAGACTTAGAACGGCAATTTTCTTTCCTAGTTGATCTGCCGCTTCGAGTATTGGGGCTAGCGAAGGCTCAACTTGCCAATCATCATGTATGCTCCCGAAGAATCCAACGAACCACCATTCGGAGCGTTCATCCAAGGACAGCGTCAAGCCAGCATGGCTCATTAATTCAAGGAATTCCCTTGGATTGGCTTTCTCCACTGGCGGAACATTGCCGAAGATGGGAAGGTGAGAGGAATCAATGCCCGCGCCCTGTAAGCGAACTTGGGAACCTGCGCATGAATGATTAACGAATCGAGGTTTTGTGGTCTCAAGCAATTTCGCAATATATCTTTTCTGGAGGAAACCGACTGCCTTTTGCACCCAAGGAGAACCGGGGAATTCACCAATCCAAATTTCGTGAAACATGATGTGTAGCTTTCGGTTTTGGAGGAGTTGCGGGAATGTATTCAGGAAATTACGAAACAGACCGCGCGAGTGGAAGGCGTAAGGAACAAATTGAAGGCTAATCCAGTCAGGGTTCAAAAGGTCCAGCCATTCCTTTGCAGCATGCAGCCTTTCTTTCCATGGCAAATCAGGAGAAAGGCACAGGGAATGACCATCTTCGACCCGACCTTCTACCTGCGGGTCATGCAGACCCAAAGTGTGGCAAGTCATTCCTTTGCCGCGACAAGCCTCCGCCAGCAAGAGCGTATAATCCCCCACACCAGTTTTTCCGGCAGATAAACTACCTGTTATGAAGCAAATTTTAATTTTGAGAAACGGGTCGGTCTTCAACGCATTCCCGAAACAAATCGTAAGCCTCTTCAGGAGGCGTCAAATCTTTGACTCCCCCATCTGTTTCGCGTCCTGCCACAATCGTTTTTTCATGCCCCCATTGCTTTGCGTGCAACTTAGCGGAATCATACCACGGTCCGAGCAGAACGAGATTGGGCTTCGAAAATGCGCCGGCTACGTGCATCAGCAAGCTGGTGTTCGAAATCACCGCATTGCACTTGGAGGTTATGGCAAAGGTTTCTCTTAAATCAGTCTTTCCGCATAAATTCGTCACTTTGGAATCATTTTTTGCCGCCGCGGGGTTCATGACTTCTTCTATCCGAGAGCCGTCCTCGGCATCTTCCTTGCTCCCCAGAATCACGATCTCGGTGGAAGATTCTTCGGAAATTCGTTTAGCTAACAAGATGAAGTTTTCCAGTGGCCAACGTTTTTCAGCAAACCCCGCTCCAGGTGCGATTATTACTCGATGGCGTTCTTTGGAAGAGTCCCATGCTCGTTCTCCTATAGCTTCTTCCTCAGGCGAAAGAAAGAGTTGTGGCTTGGTTTCGATGTTATCGATTTTTGCTTCCAGCATCTTGGCGGACTCCAAGGCAGCCTTTCCAATATGTCGATTTTCGTCGAATTGAATATACGAACTACACGCGGAATGACCGCCTGCATACCCTTTGACGCCAATTCGGGTTGGAATGCGAGATCGCATCAACAGTAGAGAGCCAAGCTGGCTGCCCAGTGGGTCCAACCCGGCATCAAAGCGTCTTTGGGCCAATGCTTTCACTTCCGAAGAAAACAAGGCGTACCCCAACCCGGACAGGAGCCCCTGTCTTTTTATCGCTTTGTTGTGCCAAGGTGCGTTAATAGGCAGCATTTCATCCACCCAAGGATTGTTTTCGAGCATGGGGCGAGCCCAGTCGCCCACGCCCACTCCAATGCAGCAATCTGGCCATGCCTTCTTCAACGCCTCGAACATAGGTGTTACTCCGAGCAAGTCGCCCAGATCATTATTCCGCAAAACGAAGATAGAACGAAATGAAGCAGCATTCGAGGGAGCAACGTTGGGCACGAACCTACTCGCTGTTTCCAGCAGGCTTTCCATTAGGTTCCGTTTCCATCCCATTTTTAGCGGCTAGATTGACTCAGGTGAGGCGAGAGAGTTCTTTGGCATGCTTTTTGCGATTGAGGCAAACTAGGGTGCAGTCCAGACCGTCAGCTTGTTCCTGAAGAAGGTCATCGAGCAAGGCAGGAGGATCATTCTTGTCTCTAAAGCTAAGCAGAACATCGTAGCCAATATCCACCAATTTCTCGCTCAATCCCTGCACGGATCTGTCGAAGTCTTTCATGAAGGCCGGACTTAGTTCCAAGTGTATGGACGGCAAGTGTCGTTCCAAGGTTTCAGAGGCACCTTCAATGGCCAAGGGTTCCGCTCCCTCAAGGTCTAACTTCACGAAATCCAAGCGATCCAGTTCTATTTCCTTCGCCCAATCATCCAATTGGCGAACCTCGACCGCGTAGGATTTCACTGAGGCGTTGCCCCAAGCAGCTCCATGGGGTTCAAGGGCTGCGTGCCCGCTTACTCCATCGGGCAGGTGAATAGTTGCTTGGCCCTGTTCGTTACCCAGGGCCAAAGGATAAGTCCTTACGTTTTTCGCTCTTCCTATCTCCAGTGTTTTTTTAAGCTCGGCGTAAGTGGGGGGGGTCGGTTCGAAGGAAAACACTTTGCCTCTCGATCTGACCAAACGGGAGAATAACAAGCTGTAATTCCCAATGTTTGCCCCGCCATCAATCACGATGTTTCCTGCTCTGACGAGAGACAGGAACAGGTACTTGTCTAGGTTCCAGTTGCTCTTGATGCGCAAAAGTCGTGCATATGTCAGCGGAATTCGAAGGAAGGCGCTTTCCAGTAATTTCTTCAAATTTGTCTCAGTGGTTTGCCGTCGTTATCAAGTTCTCATTCACGAGAGATCGTATTTAAGCTTTCGGCAATAATCTCCGTTCCGATTTTGACTCCAGTTCTGTTCCAGTGGTGGAAGTCGGCATAGAGATGATCCTCTGCCATTTGCCCCGAGAGGTTGATAAAGGTAAACTCGTGCTTAGCCGCCAAGCGTTCGATTTCAGCAAGGAACCGTTTTCTACGAATTGGAAAATGGGCGTCGACGTAAGATTCGCGGATTTTTGCATTGGGGAGGTAAAGAAGAACTAGATTTGGTGCCAATTCCTTGAGCTTCCCGAGGATATGGTCAGCGGAATCTCTGTTTTCGGCGAGTTGCTCCTGTTGTATGGGTGGAAACCATAGATCGATGTTGGATTTGAGCATGCCTTTAAACTTGGGTGAATCCAAAACGGGATTTTCTGCCCCCTCTCGAAAAGGGCTCTCCCCCCACTGGCGTACTTTATTTACGATGCTGCCGCGCTTGGCACTGAGAGGCAGAATCGACGAAAGGGCGTCTCTGTAAAGGCCCAAGGTCAGGTAGGTGTCGAGTGCAGATAGGAAGCCGCTTTGATCCTGGAGATTCGGACGTTCCAGCCAATATTCGGATAGGCAAAGAAGCACCTTTGTGTTTTCACTTAGATTCTCGTTGGATTTCGATAACAAGGAGAAGGAACTTACCCAGCATCCCGAGTTGATTGATAGGTTTAGGCATAGATCGGGGTTGAGGCCCATTGCTTCAGCCAAAATATTCTTGTCTATTCGAGCAGATCGACTGTCTCCGAGGATGACTAATGAGCGGTCGAGCGGTTCATTGCACTCCAGTTGATTGGAGATTTTTTCGAACGATTTCTGTCGAATGTTTTGTTCCGAGAAGGAACCGACCAACAAATTGGCCGCAATAAGAGCAGCAATGACTGTCAAGAAGTCGAAAGGGAATTGTCTGAGCTTGGTCTTCAAAATCTTCTTCGGGAGAACCTGTCGCATGTCAGAATTGGAAGTAGATAAATGGGGCGTATGCGGTGGGCCATGCGACCCAAGTCAACAAAGCCAACATAGAATAAGCGAGGCCGCGAAGAGGTATTGATTTGGATTCCATGAAATCTTGATCACCTGATATGTAGGATCCGATATCAATACAAACCACGACGAGATGGAAAAAGGCCAAGGAAAGGATTACTGCGAGAAAACCTTCAGCGGTGAAAAAAGCAGTACCCATAACTGAAAGGTATTCGGTGGCTTCGGAAAAGGATTTTGCTCGAAAGAAGAGCCACGCCAATAGAACGAGTAGGTTCGTGGCTACTATGCATGGAATTGCGGTCAACCACTCTGATGAATTTGCTGGTTGCTTTTCCCAGTCGGTTTTTCGTTCGCCGAGGAATCTTTTGTGGCATGCCAGATAAAGGCCATGAAGTCCTCCCCAAATTACAAACGTCCAGGCTGCACCATGCCAGAGGCCACCAATAATCATAGTAAGCATCAGGTTGCGGTATGTCTTGATTGCGGTCTGCCTGTTACCTCCTAGAGGAATGTACAGATAATCCTTTAACCAAGAGGAGAGCGAAATATGCCATCTTCGCCAAAACTCGGTGATATTGCGCGAAAGATATGGCTGGCGAAAATTCACCATCAATTCAATGCCGAACATACGGCTGACACCCCGAGCAATGTCGCTATAGCCGGAGAAATCGGCGTAAATCTGCAAAGCAAACATACATAAGCCAAAGAAAAGAAAACCTCCATCGTGAGCAGCGGGTGAAAGAAAGGCTTGTTCCGCGTATGGAGCCGCGATGCAATCTCCGATGAAGACTTTCTTGAATAGACCGAATAGCGCCAGGCTTATCCCCTTGCGGAAAGTGTTCCAGTCGAAGGCCCTTGCTTTTTCAATTTGTGGCAGGAGACGTTTTGCTCTTTCGATTGGACCGGCTACCAGTTGAGGGAAGTAGCCAACGAAAAGCGCAAAGCTGATTGGGTTTTCACAGGGCCGCATTCTTCCACGGTAGATATCAATGGTATACGACAGCGTCTGGAAGGTATAGAAGGAGATACCTACGGGAAGAATGATGTCCAAGGTTGGACTTTCGCTCCAGTTCCCGCCGAGTAAAGCAAGCAAGTCACGGAAAGATTGTATGAAGAAATCAAAATATTTAAATACACCTAAAAGAGAAAGATTTGTGAATAGGCTGATGAATAGTAATTTCTTTCGGGTCGAACCTTGTGATCGATGCAGGGCTTTGCCGCAGTAATAATCTACAACGGTTGAGAGCAGGATAAGACCAAGGAATCGCCAATCCCACGATCCGTAGAAAAAGTAACTGGCTATTAATAGGATAAAATTTCTCTTGGCCTGGTCAACGAGGTGGTAAATTACGAAGACTAAGGGAAGGAATAAGAGGAAATTAGAAGAATTAAAAAGCATGCAAAATTATTAAAATGACTTGTGGACATATATTCTTGAAATGCCAATTGCTGCAGAGAATATATAATCATAATTCACAAGATGATCATGTAGTTGTCCTTGCAATGGTGATTCTCGATCCTCTATGCAAATTACAGAAGGTGAGTGATTTGAGAGATTTATACTCTTCAGTGCATCTAAGTCCATACCTTCGCAGTCAATTGATAAAAGGTCGAAACTATCAATATTATTATCATTAATTAATGTATCCAGCTTCCGAGTTTCTATTTTTTGGGAAACATTGAAACCATTAGATTTATCGACTTGTGTTATTATATCAGAATTGCACAATTTGTTCATTGCTGGATATAAATTGTGCTCAGCAAGATACAAATCTTGTTCATGATTGCTTATACCTTCATTTATAAAAAGATCGTTGGGTCTATGTTTTTTCCACTTCTTTTTAAATCGAGGGTTTGGGTCAATTGCTATTCCTCTCCAACCGCGTAGATAAAGTAAATATGTATTACTGTATTGTATGGGATCATAACATCCAACATCTATATACATGCCACTATTCTTTGTCGGTCCAAATAGGTAGGAAAGATATATGTCTTCTCCCATCTGAGAGTAAGATGCCGTGAAGGACTTGAGGGACCTCCAATTCAACGGGATTCCGCGTTTCTTAGTAGAATTTATAAAACCTTTTATCATCGTTACACTAACTTTACCTACCTAATTATACTTGTACATTAGCACGTATATTTAAAAATATATATATTATTAAAATTGCGAAACTAATTTAATCCATTATGAAAAAACTATCTTTTAGGAGAGCTCTCTGGCAATTGGATTATTCGAAGTAATCGACTAAATTAATGCATTTTAAGATATCAAAGAAAAAACCTAAAACCTAAAATAACCATTGCCCTAATACTTCGAGCAGGATATTGGTAAATGAAAAGTATTTCAAAGATATAGCTTCTTGAATTCCTTATACAGATTTATCCTGGTCCTGATATAATATTTAAACCTACCGCTCCGTATCGAATTGTAATAACATCTCAAGTTATTCATGCACCTCGACGGGGATTTATACTTTGCTATATCTGAGCAACTTTTAGTAATTGTTTCAAGTGCACCCGTATCCGAAAAATATTTTTCCCATGTTTCTTTTGCGCTTTCTCCCAAATCCTTCCATTCATTTTCCCTTTCTTTCAGCAGGACTGGTATTTTGAGAATGTCCCTTTCATTTATCCTCACAGAGCAACTATCCCAATCCGGTCCAATTGGCGATGTCCATTCATCCGAAATAATGACGGGGGCTCGACCAAGCTTCATGGATTCAAAAAGTCGAATACTTGAACAATTATAACCTCTTGGACACAGCACAAACTTACTATTCAAAATCGATGAAATATACGAATCAATTAACTTTTTCTTTTCCGTTTCATCCTCATAATTAGCCCAAGCTTCAGATACTTTTCCAGAGACATCAACTATTGGGGAATCCTTTCTGTTTAACTTCAATAATTTAGTTCTAGTTTCTGAAGTATCAATAGATCCTACAAATGAATACAGATACTTTGGGTTGGTTACCTCTTCTTTAGCCTTTATATGCTCATCTATCAGATAGAATCCTCCGCGATATAACTTTTCACTATATTCCTTGCCTTCAATCGAAGCGTACAGACCTCTGACAAATTTAATCGCTTTACCTTCTGCACTAAAAACAAAGCATTTATTCCTATATTTCCTATACAACTTACTAATCCTAACAAACTCCAGATGAGGTCCCATATCACCGGAAAATAATATCATATCACTCTTTTTAGGATTGTTGCATACTGAAAAAACCTCCCCATCGTATTTTATCGCTGCTTTTCTTAACCTATCTAAATCTATATTCCTCCATGGTTCATTCTTAGCTGTTGGGTGAGCAGTCTCTGCAATATATAGCTTTATTTTACCAGACATTAAAAATTAGCTTTTATTGCTTGTTCAGAAATACGCATAATTTCATTTGCATCTTCATCCTCCGATAAAAAACTAGCCATTGCTATTCTGCAATTTGCAGCAAGACTCTTACGTTTGTTCACGTCCAGCATTTGTCGCAACCCCTCGGCAAAGCTTTTTGGATTATTTGCTATTATCGCATCTACTCCATTTTTGATAGGAAGTCCTTCTATACCATCTTTCGTGGATACTGCTGGTAGTCCTGATCCTAATAGTGTCACGGTTTTAATCCTTACACCGTTTCCACCGAATACAGGAATAACCGTACATTGAGCATCTGCTAAATGGCTGGATAAATCATCCACGAAACCTGTAAACTCCACGGACGAATTCCCAGCTGATGCCTTGTTTTCCATTTTCTCCTTGTTAGTCCGTCCGATGAATTTGAAATGGAAGTGCGATATCTCTTCTTCTGATAGAAGAGGTAATGCTTTGCTAATCAACCAGTCGACCGCATCTTCGTTTCTAGGGAAGCTCATATCTCCGACAAATACTGCAACAATACGCTTATCCGCTCGTTTTGAACGTAAAATGGATTTCGCAGCAATAGGTTTGGGGAGATAGCAAGGTTTGGTCGGAAAATAAATTATTTTGGCATCCGGGGCAAGCGAGTGGAGATTTCCTCGACTTTCCTCGGTTCCAACAACCGTAATATTCGAATGTTTCGCAGTCCACCGGTCGAAGGAAGTTGCTAGGCGTCGATGCCAACCTAGTTTAATGATTGATGCCAAGTTTCTCTCTTCTGATTTTACGGGCAATCCCATGTTTAGGACGAAATGCCTGCAAAATACAATGGGTAGATTCCTTGGCACTTCGCGCAGGTACATGCCTGCGTAATCATCGAGCAACCAGCAAACATCGAATGAATCACCTGTCGCTTCGGCGAGAGATCGTTCTATCTTCGAGGAACGTTGATGCCACATACTGGGATAGATCTTCCAACGAAGACTCTTGATGAATCTGGCACATTTTCCAAAATGGTTGTCGGGTGGGCACTCAATTATCGAGAATGCGGCTTGTTTTAGGAAAGGTTCATCAAGTGGTGGTGGCGCCAGTAATGTGATTTCGTGGTTGTAGGAGAGAAGGCGTAATAGACGAAGCGTCCAGTTTGTGCTTCCAGTTTGATTTTCGGAAGTTGCATCGGGGGCAGCGGTGGAAATGACTAAGGCTTTCATGGGCCTTGATCAACGTAATGCTCGAGAAGTTTTGCCCATCGAAGGTATCCTTCGGCTGTCAAGTGAAGCCCATCCGCGAAACACGCAGGGTCTGGTTGATTGCCGTATATAGTAAAATTGGAGTAAAAATTGAGATATTGCAGTTCTCTCGCCTTCGCTAACTCGGCGATTCTTTCATTTAGCTCTTCCACCTCCTCATAATTCGCCCCGAAGATATCGTTGTGGGTGGGCAGCAAGCTCTGCGGGTAAATAATGGCGTTGGGACATCCCCTTTGTAATTCGTCCAGAATCTGGGCGTAGTTTCTGACGGTTTGCTTCAGGGGAAGTCGAGCCTTGATATCATTGATCCCGATGAGCAAAAAGATTTTTTCAGGTTCTGGCTCGATGATGTCGTCAAGGCGATTAAGCACCCCGTATGTGGTGTCACCACTGATTCCTCTATTACGGAACCGAATGCCTGGAAGAAGTTCGGACCACGGACCGACCGCAGTCAGGCTATCTCCTACCAGAATTACGCCTCCTGGCGGATACTCCTTGTTCAACGTTTGAAACAATTCCCGTTTGTGCATGGTGTAAGTTTTTTGCATCAAGGGGCCTCGTTGCCTTTCCTCGAACTTACCCTTTAAATAAGAGATGCCTCCTTTTTCCTTGAATGCCCAAGCTCCGCCAAAAAGGAAGAGCACGTTAAGCGTCAAGGATGTGATCAGCAGATTTCGTTTGAGTTTTGACATCGCCGGTTGGGTCGGGATGGTTCCGGAATTCAATTCGGTAACGTATTTCCCAACACCACAGATGCGGGAGTGTGAGCGGAAGAGTAAGCCAACCCCAAGCTTGCCAAAACCATGCATTGGCCCAGCTTTTGGGGTTGTGTTGAGTCAACAGGTGGACTGTTTTTCGAGCCATCAGCATGAGATGATCTTGGGTGACCGAGACCAAGGAGCTTAAGAGACTCCGTCGAGGACTCGTCTTGCCTGTTTTGTATCCCAGCAACAAACCCCATCGAAAGTGGAAGATCCAGCGCCACACATAGCCCAGCCCAAAACGTTGAGCAGGATGATCGACTGTTGCGTTGGCGACAAAGGCAATGTGTTTTTCAGCAGTCTTGAGACGATGAGCAAATTCCAGATCCTCCATGATGATTAGCTCTTCATCGAACCCCCCTAATTCTTCGAAGGTTTCCCGAAGGACAGCTAGGTTCGCTGTGAAAAGGTTTCCACCGGTTTGATTCTCGGCCATGCGATAAAAGGGCGAGTTTCGCTCATCTGTGCAAATCATGCGGCCTTCGAGTACATCGGCGTTGCCGGTGTGAATGGCATCAGCGTAAGCTTGCAAAAAGCAGGGTAGGGGGACGATATCGTCGTCCAGAAACAAAAGCCATTTGCCCGAGGCTTTTGTTGCTGCGTGGTTGCGATTCGCCGCTGGCCCTCGTTGAGGGCCCTGTGTCCAGCAAGCTGTTGGATAACAAGTGACAACCGATTTACTGGACTGATCAAGAGAATCCTCCGACACGATGATTTCGATTGGGAAATCATTGAGTTCAGAGCTTTGCTTGGAGATTTCTCTCAAGCAGAGATCAAGTTCGGAAGGACGTCGTCTCGTTGGTATGAGAATGGATAGGGTGGGTTTCATCCTCCTCTTGAGGGGCCTTGCCGGCGAAGATTGCAAAAGTTACGGACGATCATTGCCTCATAACGGGCAATATTTCGGCAATATTGAAATCCTGGAGCACCTTCAAGAATCCCCATTCTCCAAACATAGGCGTGTAAAAAGCGCAACAAGGGCCAAAACGGAAGTCGGACAACGAGTTTTTTAAGAGCGATATTGCGTGCAGTCGAACGCGTGCCGAACAGGTCGCGAGCACGCAAGGTTCCGGTCAAGCGTTCTTTCGCTTCTAGTTTTGCGTAGTTTTCATGCTTGCCTAGCCAGTGGCTCCAGCCTTTGGAAAAGGGATGATGCAAATAAGGTTCTTTAATGTAAGAGAGGCGACCTTTTACATCGGTTTCCATTTGTCCATGTCCAACGCTTTTGAAGCGAGCCCGACCTCTCCGGACAAGTCGCATTTGCCAACGCGGAAATGCGTCGCTTCGTCGTAACCAGATTCCTTCCAGCATCAGTTTCCAGCAACAGAAGAAACCTGCGGTCGATCCGCTCGCATCTTTGATGCTATCGGTTATTTCCTCTTGAAATGACGGTGTGGAGCGTTCGTCAGCATCTAGAAAGAGGATCCATTCGGAAGCGAGATTCAGATTGTCCAAGGCCCAGTTGCGTTGCTGTCCAAAGGATTCAAAATTATTTGTGGCGACTTTCGCTCCTTGAGTCCTTGCAATTTCACAAGTGGCGTCTTCGCTCCCACTATCCAGGACATGTATGTCACTACACCAGTACAAGCTTTCGAGGCAGTCAGGGAGATCGTCTTCCTCGTTCTTTGTTAGAATGACGGTGGATACGGTCATTCTTTCATCCTGCGGAATTCTTCCACAAGCGTAGCTTGGTTTCGAAAGAGCCGAAAATTTTCCACAGGGTTTCCCTCCTTGAATCATCATCCGATAATTCGGCTAGACGTTCCTTTCCGGCTTTAGCCAAGCGTTTTCTCAGTTCGGGTTGCTTTATCAATTGCAACGCGGCCTTAGCCATCGAGGCAGGATCATTCAGGTCGAGAAGTATTGCCGCATCGCCTACTTGCTCGCGTATGCCCGGCAAATCAGAGTAAAGGACAGGGGTGCCTGTTTGGAATGCCTCAAGGGGGGGGAGGTTGGTCGGGCCGAAGTAGGTGGGCATAACCAAGGCAAGGGCTTCCGTGTACAAAGAATGCAATTCTTGATCCGAGACAAAACCTGGGAAACGAACCAAATCTTCGACTCCTGCTTTTCTGGCCATGGCTTGAAGCTGAGGCATGTTTCCTCCGGTCGAACCGGAGAAGACAGCGTGGATTTCGACCTCATGGTGTTTTCGAAGAAGTGAAATTCCGTCGATTACGTAAAGATGGTTTTTGTGTGACCAAAATTGAGCTGGGTAGAAAAGGTAATGTTCGCCGAGATTCAGTTTCCCCTTTATATCATTGGCGGTTTCGGCTGTCTTTTCCGATTCATTTAAATGAGCTGCCGGCGAAAAAGGAAGCACATGGATTCGCTCTACATCGATGCCATATCTCCGCACGATGTTTTCTCTGCCGAATTCGGAGTCAACAAGTACGGCAGTTGCTTTGGGCAGGGCTTCTCGAAACAAAAGCTCGCGTGCTTCGAAGGCCAAATGATTGCGGACTTCCGGGAATTCCACCCAGTCTCTATGACATAAATCCCAAACCGTGAAGAGGTAATTGGTCCTCTCCAACATCAACGCTAGCCGCGATGGACCCGTGAAATACACCAGATCAACGCCTAGTCTGTCCAGTTGCTCGTCGAGGGGATTGTCGATTTTCAGGCGAGTGAGCAAGTGATTGAAGCGCATGGAACGCCGAATGCGCGTAATGAGGCGTTGTATTCGCCCCATTTTGAGAAGATGGGCTTGAATCCCTTTGCGCGCCAATTCTCGTTTCTCCTGTTCCTCGGTAACCACGAAAACTATTTCATGATCGGCTTGGCCACTTTCCTTCATGAGCAGGGCTATGTTCAGCGCCTGCTGGAATCCACCTCCAGAAGAAGGATTTGCCTCAAAACTAACGGCAATTTTCATTTTTCTACCACGCAGCGTTCAATTCTTGATCGCAAGAAAGCAGGCCGACCAATCTTTCTCGTCGGGCGATTCGTCTGTCATCCACTTGCGTGCAAGCTCCAGTCGGAATCCATTCTCGTCGAGCTTTTCCTCCACTTCGGCAACGGTGAAATGTCTCATGAGATGGCTTTCGCTTAAACGAGAGATTTCACCATTCAGCTTATCTTTAACAACCAATTCGTACGAAATGTTTACCAAGGCATTGTTTCCATCGAAGGTCGGATTTGCATTACGAGTGACCTCGTGGGTTTTATTTTCAACTTCCTTGGTTCTTTTTTGTGGGGGGTCGGCGATAACGGCTGGGCCATGCCAACAATCGAAAAACAATCCTCCCCCTTCAGGAAGGTGCCGATTTGCAGCCTTGAAAAAGCAATCTATGGAATGATCTGAGGCACAGTAACTGAAGACATGAAACAATGAAATTACGCAATCGAATGTTTCCTCTATTCGCAGAGATTCCAAGTCCGTATGCTCGAATCGGAGGAGCTTCTTGATTTGCGAAGAGCACAAGCTCACTCTCTTATTTGCTTGAGCTAGCATTTCAATGCTTCGATCGATGCCGAGAACGGAAATTCCGTGTTGAGCGAAGGACAGGGCATGCTTTCCCGTGCCGCAGCCAATTTCGAGGATCGATTGCATCTTAGGTATGTGTTGGTCGAGCAAATCACGGACATATCGTAGTTCGCTCTCGTAGTCCTTGTCTTGGTAAAGGAGATCGTAGAACTCCGCATAAAGTCCGAAGGGAGTCTTGCTCATGCCATGATTTGGGTCAGTTCTTTGGCCGCTCTTAGTATTTGCTCTTCGGTCAATCCTAAGCCACTGGGTAAGTAAAATCCTCGCCTGGCGAGTTTCTCGGCCATGGGATGGACAACACCATCGAAAAGTCCCATCCGACGAAAAACGGGTTGTTCGTGAATTGGCCAAAAGAATGGTCTCGTTCCCACTGCGCGAGTGGCTAGAGATTCGGTCACCTCGGTTGCGGCCGAAAATCGTTTGTTTTCCACGACCACACCAAATACCCAAAATAAGTTTTCGGCGTAAGGCGTTTCAGAAATGGGCAGAGCTAGGCCCAATGTTTGCTCAAGAGCCTTGCCATAAGTCATTCCTATCCGACGTTTCTTTTTCAGATGCTCGTCCAAGGATTCCAGCTGGGCCAAACCTAGAGCTGCTTGCATGTTTGTCATTCGATAGTTCCACCCCAGATGTTCATGTTCGAACCGTTGATTTCCAGAGCCGAAACATAGGTTCCTAAGAGATCTGCATTTTGTCGCCAAGTCTTCGCAATCGGTCACGATCATCCCTCCTTCGCCCGTGGTGATGTGCTTGTTCGGATAGAAGCTGAATACGGAGAGAGTGCCGAAACTGCCACATGGTCGCCCGCGATGTGTTTGTCCGATTGCTTCAGCCGCGTCCTCCACCACTGCCAATCCATGTTTCTCTGCAAGCTCGAGGATCGGGTCGACGTCAGCCGGCAAACCATAAAGATGAACGATAAGAATCGCTTTGGTTTGTGGAGTGATCTTGGCAGCCACTTCTTCGGGATTCATGTTCCATACATCAGGCAGTGAGTCTACGGTTACTGGTTTGGCTCCCGTTCTTACTATGGCTGAAGCACATGATATGATTGTCAGGCTTGGAAGGATCACCTCATCTCCGGGGCCCAAATCCAGCGCAGCCATCGCGCAATCCAAGGCTGCTGTTCCACTAGATACGGCAATGCCGTGCTGGCGATTCACGCGAGCGGAGAACTTGTTTTCGAATTCTTGCACGAACGGACCTTCGGATGAAATCCAACCGGTCTCGATGCAACGCATGAGGTAATCGCGTTCACGATCACCAAGTAAAGGCGTGTTGACGGGGATCGGGTCCATGGTCATTCGATAATCTTGATGTCCTGCGGTGAAACTGGTTCGAAGCGGGTCTTGTCCGAATCACCTGCATAAGGGCCCTGTTTGACTTCGAACATTTCGATTTCCTCCAGAGCCTCGAACCCGTGTCCACCTTGAATCAAAAGTATCAAGTCGCCTGCTTCCATTACATGGCTCTCGAGATAATTTTGATCATCTCCATAGAAGTCGACTCTTAGCCGACCTTTGCGTAACATCAGAACCTCTTGCGTGGAACTCACCTCTCGTTGCACTGTATTGTGGACGTGGGGGACGATTGTTTTGCCCACAGGATGCTGCATGAAGGCCAATTGTTGTGAGAGGCTCCCTTCAGTAAAGAATGTGATTCCAGGTTTTGAGAATCGCCCCGAAATCAGTAGAGCCAAAAGAGTTTTTCCGTGGTGGATTTCTTTGATCATTTTTTTTGTGAAGCGGAAGTTCTTTTGGGCTTGAGTTTGTTATAAAGGGTCTTCCAGAAACGATAGTGGGGAGAGAACAGGGAAATACAAGCACACCCCCAGTCTCCGTTTGCCAAATCTGAAGCGGCCATTGGACGAATGCTGCCCTTGAAGTCATGCCAATAAGCCGACAGACTCAATTTTTCTTCCTTTCCCGCATACCAGCGCCAATATCGCTCCATCACTTGGAATAAAGTATTTTGAGTCAGGGAAGTCACGGCCAAGTCGGGATCTCCCCAGATTTCGTGCCCAGCGGCTAACAAACGATCGCCTAGATCACCGTCTTCCGTGTGACGCAACGAAGCGTTGAAATTGCCTACTTCCAGCACCGCAGAGCGTTTCATCAAAGTGCCGTATGTGATTAGCATGATGTCGGGACCTGCTTCAGGGAAATCAACCTCTTCCTTGAACAAGTGTCTTCCTCTCCAACGATCTGTTGAGGTCTTTGGTTTTCTTCCCACGATTCGGCCAGAGACGGAGGCGATTTGATTGTTTTCAAAGTGGGGAAGGGCTTTCTTCAAAAAATCTGGCTCCAGACAATTAGTGGCATCGCAGCAAAGAACAAAGTTGTAGTTCGCTCGTTCTATGCCAGTGCGTCGCGTGGCGCCTCGTCCCAGATTCCCATTGTTTTCCAGCACTTCGATGCCCGCTTTACGAACGCGAGCTACGGAATCGTCCGAGGATCCATCATCGATAACGTATATTTCTTTCAAAGGGAGGGATTGGCTCCGCATGCCTTCTATCGATTCAAGAATGGTTGATGCATTATTGAAGCAAGGTATGAAACCGCTAACTTTTGTTTCGCCGGTTGGCCTTGCTGATGTCTCGGATTTAGAATTCATTGTTTGAATTCTATTTTGAGGAGGTGGAGTCCCAGTTGAACTTTCGGAAATAGGGAGGGTTGCGCAACAAGTGTAGGCGTAGAGGTTCAAAATGTCGTTCGGCTGTGAACGGGGCGAGGAAATGATCGTCGACTAGATCCTCTCTCACGAAAAATGCGTTCACTCCCGTTAGTTCGCATCCAACCAACCGATACCCCAGTCGATTTCCCAGTAATTCGCAACTTTTCAAACCCGCCCCTAGCTGACCGCTTCCGTCCCATTGATCGTTCGGAGCATAAGGTACCTTGTAGTCCATTGAGGGCGGGACCAAGCCATTGTATTCAATTACAGCTACACGGGGTCTGAAATTGGACAAAGCTGCCCATGCATGATATGTATTCAGGTCAATGTCCAGTGAGAGCAAATCGAACTCTTGTGGAACTTTATGCTTCTGAAGCAGAGCCTCCACTGTTTCAGCTTTCACGAAATCTTGAATGACATGTAATCGACCGGACGAAAGGGGACCTGCGAAAATCTCTTTTGCTTCCCTGCAACCGTGCTCACTGGCTTCCACCCACCACCCACTCCAACCCTGTTGCAGAAGAAGCGCGGTGTTGCTTTCCAAACCATTACCCAAGCCAATTTCGAGAAAAATTTGGTCCGTGATTCCGATACGCCTGAAAATTTCCGCAATTATTCCGTCTTCTCCGTTTTGCGAAAAAAACTGTACCTCGTGCCTTACCAAACACCTTGAGTCATCGTATCGTGAATTTGCCTTAAGTTGCTCAACTGCCTTTTCTTGTTGTATGCGCTTCGATGTGACACACTCGTTAAGCAAGAGTTTTAAGTTCTTGTTTGCGTCTAGGAATTGGCGAACCATAGGTAATTTTCTGAGTACTAATTTCAGCATGTTAATAAACTTTCGGCTAAATAGATTTCTCTCGGCAAATCGGTCAATTCCCGGAGGAACAAGGCGTTGGTTTGGAATGACCTTTAAAGGGAAAGCAAAGGCGATTCTTCTTTAAGTCATCCGGGAAGAGTTGAACGCAGGGAATGTTCCCAAAGAAGGCGGGCCATGTGAGGAAAGTGCTTGGAGAGCCTGTCAATAAGTCGCACCGCGCAAGTGCATTTATATTTTCGACAGGGTGGCCTTGCCGAAAGTAATGCGGAAAGGATTCGAATGCTGAAGTGTCTTGGTTTTCATCCGAAGCGATAAAGAATCCTGGGCGAACAGGGCTCATTTGCTCGGTTAATTCTTCTAGAACCCTTTGGAAGACTGAAAGCGAATAAAAGTATTCGCCACTTCGATATTCCCTGTAATCACCGTGACGAATTACCACGCCCACGACGACATCGCATTTTCCTTTCAGTTTTTCGAACGGTTCTTGAATCCCCTTTTCGTAGCTAGAAGGTGGGCGGAAATGTTGTTGCAACTCAGATCGTTGGCGCTCGATCAAGAAATCTTTCTTACTGGTGAAAACAAAACCCCGAAGAAAGAGGATACCTCGTCTTGAAAGAGCATGCGCGAATTTTTCCGAACAAATGTCGTAGCCGTTTTCTTCCAGGATTATCGAACGGACTAGTCTCGAATCAGGCCGTTGGCCCAATCGCAGTGAGATTCTGTGCAGGCAGTTTGACGCGATGCGATTGAAATATGAATTTGCGCCCAAAAACCACCTTGATTTACGAGGATAACGAACAAGGTAGTCATTTCGAGTTCCTTTAAACCACGAGGCGTAAGAAAAAAAAGAAGGGTAATACACGATGGCGTTGTTTTCCTTCGCCCATGCGATGACGTGAGAGAAGAAAAATAGACGATTTCCTATACGTCCATATTCTCCGCATATTAAGTACAGTTTCTGGCCTCCGAGAAGTGAGCGAAGCATCAACGTGAAAACGATTCCAGAATCGAAAACTAAATGGAAGCACTTGCCAAAAAAAGAAAACATCTCTGGTTTAGCGATCCGGTGACGGTCGTCCCCTTCGATCAAATTTTCCCTCGATGACACTATTCATCGAGACAAGCGTTGTTTCTGAAAGACTTGAAGGATGAATGTAGTGACTTCTTTGTTGAAAGTAGATAGGTTGTAGGTGGAGCGGACTAGTGAAAGTGCCGCAGATCCCATTTCATCGATTCTGGTTGGGGATGATTCTAGTTTTTCAAGGCTTTTTATCCAACTGTCGGCGGACTGTGCTTTTACCCAGTAACCAAAGCCCAATTTTTCGATGTCCAGATCTAGGCAACCGGATTTTGTCATGAGCACAGGTTTTCCCATTGCCATGGCTTCCAGCAAGTTTGTGTAGCCACAGGTGTCATCAGGATCTCCGTGGAGTGGTATGCAGATTGCCTTTGCTTGACCATACCAAGCGCGTAGCTCTTCATATGAAATAGCTTTGTCCGGAGGATCCGTCGAGCATTCGACGAAACGGACATTTGATGGTATTTTTCGGCCTTGGGCCACCTCTCGAGGAGCTATGATACGAAAGTTTCTTTTTGTTTTGCCGCATGCATTTAGAAAAGTTTCGTAATCACGCTCGGTTTTTCCAATTGCGAGATAGAAATCAGATGTTTTCTGCTTAACTGGTGAAGGGTTGAACATTTTGGTATCCACTCCCCATGGCACAAATCTAACATGTGAATCTGGAGCCAAATCCTTAAAATCCGATTCTGCCTTTCGTGTGAGACACAGAATCCCATCGAACCCTCTGGCTACTGGTCCGGACAAGTGAAGGTTCTGGAGTTTCCACCAAGGGGATTTAGGTGGTTTGCGGAAAACCCATGTGACGAGTTTAGCCTTTATGATTCGGAGGCGCCGGAGAATGGGAATGAAAAACAAGTGACCTGAAGCTACGTAGATTAAGTCGGGTTGATTTCGACGGACGATAATTGCTAATTCTGCTTCCGTGTCCCCGAACCGTCCTTTGGCAATTTTCTTCAGGCATTTCCCCAGAAGCAAGACAATGGAATTGCCCTTTGTTTTTGCTAATTCCGTTTTGCCCTCGAACGCCTCCAATCCCCACAGATGATGCTTGGGGTACGATCCCGATTCAATTTCTGATAATCTCCCCTCGAGGTATCGATGAACCACCAGAGTGTTGAAAATGGCAGGCAAAACTTTTGAATTCAGTAGCTAAATTATAGTAAAGGCGATTTCTCCTATGAGGATCTTGTCACCAAGCGGGAAACGGATGTCATACCTGAAGAAAAAGCTACGAAGTAACTTTTGGGGGATACAAATCTCATGACCTTCTTTTTGCAGATTCAAGAGACGAGGGAGATCTTCGATTGCCCTCCTGGATGCAACTTGGAAACTGGCGCCTGTTTGAGGGCTTTGATACAGGTCAAAATTTCTTTTCGGATCAGAGTCATTCCGCTGCTTGCGGAACGCTATCATTTTTTTGTTAATTAAATATTCGAAGTCCTGCTTCCACAGGTCAGTGACAAGGATAGCTTTTCCTTTTCCTCTGACCGAGCCGATGTCCGTCTTTAAGCTGTTCTTTTTGTGATACGGCTTCTCCTCCACTTTCTGCCAGTATAAACTGCTTTGCAAATGAGGCAGGGCCAACCGCCTTTCATCGAAGATATCGATGTGAGCGACGAGACTTAGAAAGGTTGCAGAGCATAGACAATATAGTTCTTTTTTCCAGTGAGTTGCCACACTTACTAAGATTAGCAGGGGAATGATGAGCAGAATAAAGTCGGGTTTGTATGGGTAAACGAAATATAATCCTAGATAGATTACGGTTAAGCTGACCGTCGTTAAGTAGATGAAGTAAATTTCGTGATCTGAATTCAAGAATTTCAAATGGCTTTCGATTAATCGAACGGCCCATCCCAGAAGCACGATGGCAACTGGTAAGGTTAATCCAAGGAAGAGCAGTTTGTATCCTCCTCCCAGAATTCGGTTTTGATACTCCGTGAGTCCATCCGTGTTTGGCATCGGCATAGGCATTGGGAAGGAAAAGGAGTTTTGCAAGAACACTGGAAACCATACCAACGAGCCAACGATCATGGGGGCGGGTGCCCATCTCAAGATGTCTTTCAGGCTTAGATTCGGATGTATGTAAAAGAAGATGGGATAGGCGAGGAAAACAAAAATGAATTCTTGACGGAATCCGGTTGCTATCGAAGTGATCGCAGAGGCAATCAAAATGAGTTTCCATTGCTCCTTTCCGGTCGAACGGAAGGCTTGAACCAGTAGCCGGAATGAGCTGAATATACAGGCCAATCCCCAGTTGAACTCCGATCCGTCGATCGCATTGCCTAGGAATAGGTGAGAACCGGCGAGGGACAGGCTGCCGATGGTTAGAATTAGCGTCGATGCGGTGACGCTCTGCAATAGCTTGTGAAAGGTAATGAGACAAACGAGTCCTCCAATCCATTGCAAATAGTTGTAAATCTCCCAATCAAACTCAATTTGAAGTAAATTTTCGACACAATAGGCAACGGGTAAGTACAGGATGATTTCGGTGGTAGGATGCCCGGGCGGGCGTGATGGTTGGTATCCCTCTCCGTCCAGCATCCGATTGATTGAAGCTACGGTGCCATGACCATCCAATGCGGAGAGTCCTTTGTTCAAGTGAGGTAGAGTGAGTGCGCCATAAAAGATAGCCACCGCCAACAATGGATTCTTACCGAAGAATTGGGCAACGAGCTTCATTCAAGACTGGGCATGCTCAATTTTATTAGAGCAATTTCAGGGGTGGCAAATTCTTTTCAAAACGAGGACCGAGAACAGGCTCAAGGACTGATTTTAATAAACGAACCGTTTGATTCCAGAGATCGATCGGTTGCCTCCAGAGCTTCCACTACTTTGCGGCCGAAGATCCCGTCCGAAAGAGCAGAAGTTTCATTCAAGATACTTTCGACGAAGGCGCGGCATTCGTTTTTGAGTGGTTCCCCACCTTCGACCTGAGGCATGATGACGTCACCCCGATGATAGTTCATGCGATGAGTGGCGAAAGTATCGGAGTAGTGGGATCCAAGCGTGACCTTGCTATCGTAAATTCTTATCGGATGCGTGATGTCTATATCGTCCCAGGTCAGCATCTTGCGCTCTCCCACGATGGTGATCTGTCGAACCTTCTTGGGGTTGAGCCAACTGGCGTGAGCATGAGCCAATATGGAGTCGGGATAGCGGAAAGTAGCGAAAGTAGTGTCTTCCACCTGCCCGTCGAGTGCTTTGCTTCCAACCGCACTGGCGGAAAGAGGTTCTGCATCGAGCAGGAAGTTGAAGATGGAGATGTCGTGAGAGGTGAGGTCCCATATTGCGTTCACGTCTTGACGGACGGGACCGAGATTTGTTCGATGGGCTTCCAGGTAGAAAATTTTGCCTAGATCCCCAGACTGAATGATTTCCTTAACTTTGAGGATAGATGGGTTGAAGAGAAAGACATGCCCAACCATAACAAGGAGGTTTCGACGAGTGGCCTCTTGTTCTAGTATGAGACATTCCGCTGAAGTCTCACAGAGTGGTTTCTCGACAAAGACGTGCTTACCGTTTGCAAGAGCCGCCTTGGCTAGTTCGAAATGGGTGCTCACGGGAGTGGCTATGCAAATGGCTTGGACTCTTGAATCGGAGAGGACTGCTTGAGGGGCCGTTGATGTTTCTACAGTTGGGAATCGTTGCCGAATCTTCTCTAATGCCTCTTCGTCCAAATCACAGACAGTGAGCACTTCGACTTCGGGCAAACTGTTTAGGGAGCCTATGACGTTGGGACCCCAATGCCCTGCGCCTATGACGTTGATCCTTAATTGTTTCATGACCTATGCCTTGGGTTGAATAGCTTCATGGCAATTCATTTTTTGATTCCGAATTTCAAAAAGAAGAGGGGTCTGAGTATGGACCACCAACTCTTGAAGGGCACCATCTTGGTGTTGTCCTGCATGTCGTTGTGATAAATCTTTTTCACGGGGGCTTGGCCCACCTTATAGCCGAGCTTGCAGGTTTTTATAAGCAAGTAAGGTTCGAGTTCATACGCTAAGAGCCAATCTTGCCATAAGTCGATGCGTTTGTCATCGAGGATTTCTGCCTTGAAGAGGCGGAAACCGTTGGTTGCATCGGAGATCGGGACGCCAAAAAATTTGGCGAAGAGAAAAGAATAGATCCAAGTGAGGGCCTTTCGCGAAGTGGTCATGTTGATGCGCTGGCCGTCCTTCATCCATCTGGAACCTTGCACGTAATCAAGGTTTTCATCAATTAACTTATCGGCGACATGCCGAAGATCCTCGGGGTCATCTTGATTGTCGCCGGCGAGCACGGCCAAGAGGTCGAACCCGTTTTTGCGTCCGTAGAAAAGTCCGGAGCGAATACCTCCGCCGGCTCCTTGGTTGATGGGATGTGCAATGACCGTGGCACCAGCTGCTTTGGCTTCCTCTGCGGTGCGATCACTGGAACCGTTGTTGACCACGCAAACGGTGTCCACCAAATCACGAGGGACAGCGCTAACCCCAGGACCCACTTTGCCTTCTTCATTCCAGCAAGGCATGACTACAAGTATCGAGCGTCCGCGATAAAGAATCCTTTCAGCCTTTGGGGTGAAAGGTGTTTCGGCAATGATTGAGAGGATTGCTTCCTTGGGGAGGGCTTTCATTCGTTGGAGCATTTACTTCTTTTGTAATAGACGAGCTGGGTTTCCGACGTAGACGCCAGGGGCGAGGAGGTCTTTTGTCACTACCGCACCAGCGCCCACGACTACACCGGCTGCGATGGTGACTGGAAGCAGTGTTGCGTTAGAACCGATGATCACGCTATTACCTATTGTAGTTGATTCCCAGTCAATTGGATTGACCGATACTTTGCTGTCACGAAAGGCGTCGTTGATAAATGTCACACCGTGTCCGACGAAGCAATCTTCGCCGATTGCAACTTTTTCACAAATGAAGCAATGTGACTGGATCCTAGTTCGATTTCCCACGATCACACCTTTCTGAATTTCCACAAAAGGGCCGATGAAGACGTCGTCCCCGATTTCGCATTCGTATAGATTACATGGTTCGACCAAGGTCACATTGATTCCAAATGTAACTTCACGGATGCTGGCTTTCAGTAACTTTTGTCGGTTCATTGCCTAAGGTTGCTCAGCTTTTGCCGAAGAAATCTGCCACGGTCTTGCGGACTCGCTCGATCTCAGCTGCGGTTAATCCTGGGAAGATAGGCAAAGAAACAAGTTTGCCTGCGGTTGCTTCGGTGACTGGGTGGGAGCCTTGGGCGAATTTCTCGTCGGAAAACGCTTTCAGCTTGTGCAGTGGCTCGGGATAGTGGATGCCAGTTTGTATTCCGTGCTTGCCGAGGAATGCCTGTAGGTCATCTCGTTGATCCACGAGAATGACGAACTGATGGTAAACATGCTCGACGTATTCTCGTTCGACGGGCATTTCGACAGGTAGGTCGGCCAAGCATTCTCGGTAGGTCGCCGCCACTGCTCGGCGTGCATCATTTGCTGCGGCCAGATATTCCAATTTCGCTGAAAGGATTACCGCTTGCATCGTGTCAAGTCGACTATTCCATCCCACGATGTCATGCTGGTACTTTCTACTTTGTCCGTAATTACGGATCATGCCTACACGATCGGCCAAATTTTCGTCGTTCGTGGTCAAGCCGCCTCCATCGCCGTAGGCTCCTAGGTTTTTGGCGGGGTAGAAGCTAAACCCCGCCGCTGTTCCCATACTTCCGCAAGGGCGTCCCTTGTAGGCTGCTCCGTGGGCCTGAGCGGCATCTTCAATGACTGCAATACCTTGCTTGTCGGCAAGCGCTAGAATTTCATCCATTTCGGCCGGTTGTCCGTATAGGTGAACGGGCATTATGGCTTTTGTTCTTGGAGTGATTGCCGCGGCCACTTGATCGGGATCGATATTAAGGACGTCGTCGAGGCAATCAACTAGCACTGGAATCGCTCCCATGCGAAGGATGGGTAACAATGTGCCGACAAAACTGTTTGCCACTGTAATGACTTCATCTCCAGGTTCTACACCTATAGCCGTTAGAGCCCAAAGCAATGCGTCGCAACCACTAGCAACACCCACGCAGCGTTTGGTGCCGCAAAAGGTGGCAAAAGCTTTCTCAAAGGTATCGACCTCTTCTCCCAAAACATAGTTTCCTTGACTGGTGATTTGGGCAATGGCGTCTGCAATCTTTCGGCGCTGAGCCTCAGGCATCCGAGACATATCCAGGAAAGGGACATGATCTTTGTTATTGTTCATAAAACATTAGATATGGTCGATTAGTGTTAATTGACGAATGAGGATGGCGAATAGAGGGCAAGCTTCCTTAACATTGTTATTTGCCCTTTCTCTTATTGGGCTTTTAACATTGGAAATCAAAATTCGAATGGGAAGTGTAAGATGTTTCGCGATCTGAAAGCTTTTGTGACCTTTGGCTATTGCTTATTGGCCGGATGGGCATCGGTTCATTTCGCTCACGCATACATGGTAACAGTTGGCGAACATGGTCCTGCTACTTTCGAGAAGCTTACCGATTTCACGGCTAGCAAGCCTTTTCAGAACCGTGTCTTGCCATGTTTGTTGGCAAAGGTCTTGGACGCTCCACTGTCCTCGGCGAAGGATGCGTTCCCCGGTTTGCCGCTCGGAACTGGTTTGGATTTGGCGTATATGGGGCTTATAGGACTGTCGGTATTCGGGCTGCTTTTTGTATTCAAGGAATTGCTGCTCCATTTCGGCGTTGGCTGGATGGCTTTCCCCTTGTCTTTCACGATCTTGTATCCGACTTGGGTCAATCATTATTGGCTCAATATTTTGCGTTATCCTTCGGATGTTCCGTCCCTGTTTTTTTTCGCTTTGGGGTTGTTGCTACTTCTGCGCAGGAAGTGGATCGGCTATTATGTGGTCTTTGTTTTGGCTACGATCAATAGGGAAACAAGCTGTTTTCTTACTGTGGCTATGCTGTGCCTTTTTCTCACCAAGGACAATCTTCGAGAAATGTTTTATCATTGGGCGGCTCAATTTCTGATCTGGATGAGCTTGAAGGCGGGGCTATCATTGGTTTTCATAAATAATCCCGGGTCAGTTATCGAATGGCATAACATGTTCTCGAATTTCAAATTGTTCAGAGATCTTTGTAACGGAGAAAGCTACGATTGGTATATCAAATTGGGTGGTAACGCCAATTGGATCTTTTTCACCATGGGAGGACTTTGGGCTTTGGTCCCCTTTCTGTGGAGTCGGTTGCCACTGGAATTGAGGCGGCTTTTTTGGGTCATGCCGCCATATGCACTAGGATATTTTCTGGTCACTTTTCTTTGGGAAGTTCGCGCATGGAATGAAGTAGTCGTTTTAATCACACTCTTCGTTACTGTTGGTTTGAGTAAAAAATTCATCTCCTTGAATCAAATCTCCTAGCACCCGTTTTCCCTTGAGTAATTATGTCTCGGATCTTGGTTTGCGGGCTACTAAAAAAAACTGCTTTCCGAACAGGGGCCACGCCCATCGCAACCGTAGGTACATCGAGACGAAAAACAGAGGCCGCTTTCTGACCCGAGCCATGTTGTAAGGAAGAAATGTCCGTATGTTTTTCTCTATGACGAATCCTTTCAGTTCCAGCAATTCCGCGGCCGACTCATGACTCAGGGGAATGTGGTGGTCCCAAAAATTCCAGTAGGCTCCTTTAAGTACTTCTATGTTGGGGCCCAGCATTAGGAGGCGTCCATCAGGTTTCAAATGTTCGTGGATATGCTCGATTGTTTGCTCCAATGCTTTCTTGTCAGGGAGATGCTCGAAGAAATTACTGGTGAATACGGTATCGAGCATATCTGTTTCGACAGGCCAAGATTGCGAACAATCTTGCTGGATGAATTCAATGCCTTCGCCTAGGTGGTCACGCGTCTTGGGATTGAGGTCCATCGCCAACCGTTTCCTCGCTTCGAGGTTGTTGATGAACTCTCCGTATCCGCAGCCAAGATCCAGTACCTTGGACTCAGGTTTGATCCAGCGGGAGAAGAAGTTTCTAACAAGTATCTGCCAGACTTGATTGCGATACTCTTCAAGTCCGCCGAATCGTAGATCGTAGATTTTTTCTACTGAAGAAGCTTTCATTTTCGATGATAATCGCCGCGGCTGAAGTATTTCTCAAACCACACATAGGCGCAGATGAAAAGGTATCGACTACCCATTTCCTTGATTTTGAGCTTTGCAACTCCTGAAGTTCGGTTTTTCCAGCTGATGGGAACCATTGTCCAGGAATAACCACGAACAATTGCCTTGAGGGGGATTTCCACGGTCAGATTGAAATGCGGAGAGATTAGTGGTTTACATCCCTCGATGACTTCTCTCCGATAGGCTTTAAAAGCATTTGTGACATCGTTGAACTTGATGCGGAAGATCAGTCTAACAAAGAAATTGGCCAAACGGTTGGCGATCAGTTTTACTCTCGGATAGTCTTCCACTACGGAGCCTTTGACGAAACGACTGCCAAACACGCATTCGTGACCTTCGTTGAGCTTGTTCCAATATAGGACGACGTCATCGGGGGAATCCGAAGCATCTGCCATGGTAATGATCACGGCGTCGCCCTTCATCGAATCCAGTCCCTTGACGATCGCTCGCCCAAAGCCATGTGGTCCTTCGTTGCGGACAGGCTTGAGCTCGGTTCGGACTGTTTCGAGCTCCTCGAGGATTTTCCAAGTGTTATCCGTGCTGCCGTCGTCGACAGCTATTATTTCGTGCGGAATATTGTTCGCCCTCAACACGTCGCTTAAAGAACAGATCGTATCTGCCAGACAACCCTCCTCGTCCCTTGCGGGGATCACGAGGCTGAGCAGTTTAAGGGTTGGGGTTTTGTTCACGCTAGATTTGGTAGATCAATCCTTCGATTCGTCGCTGTGCCCGCGGTCGTGGATTTTAGGCCTCCAGAGTTCGAAATAACGACCAGCTTTGTCGAAATGATAGTTGTCCAAGAAAAATTCTCTGTAGCGAGAAGAATGAAATAATGGATCCGAAAATGGTTCTTGGTCTTTGGGAATGAGGAAGATGTCATAATGCTTTTCTCGAATTCGGGCATACGCGGGCTCTTCAATTTCGTTTCCCGACAAGATATAGTGGGAATAGGTATTGTGATCGAAATACAGGGATTGACTTTCTTTTACCACGAGAGGGCGGAGGTTGACGTGAGAATCCGAATACCGATTGCCATACCCCATTGCCATAAGTTTATCGGGATTTGACTGTTGGATGTGAGCGAGATCTTTTCGAACCTCGTTGATGGAATTATTGGCAATGTTATGCAACACTTGCAGCTGATGACGAAAACCAGAGGTTAATGCTGTAAGTAACCATGCGATCAACAGACCCGTACAGAGGCATTTCAGACTTTTGTTTTCTTCGTCCCCGAAAGATCGTATGTCGATCGATTCAGCTGTCTGCCCTTGGAGTAGCGAGATGGCGGGCAGGAAAGCCATTAGGTGATAGTACCATGAACCCGCCATTGATGCCACGATGCACTCACCTGAGACGCAGATTATCAAAGCCCAAAAAGCATAAGAAACAGGGCGATTTGGAATCTTGTCCGTCGTTTTAGACATCAGCCACCTTAATGCAACCAAAGGCGAGAGAATAAGAGTTGCGAAGGCGAAGTTTTCGCAGGCTGTTGCAAAGTTGAATGGTGTTTCCGTTGGAGTTGTAATGAATGACAAATAATTACTTATCGAAAAAGTTCCCGACCATAAGAAAGGTAGGGCGAGTAAGATGCAAGTTAGAGGAATTGCGGGGAGCAAGAAGCGAATGCCTCTTGAGGCCAAAATGTGAATAAGGGGAGGAATCACATAGATCAAGGCGTGGAATTTTCCGTGAATCAGCAAGCTTGTTCCGAGCGATAGCAGAAGCACGGCACTCTTCTTTTTTTGTTGAACGCTACCTAGGCAAACGAGGGTTGCAGCCACTAGCAGCAAACTATCTGCCCGGTTGCCGAAACTAAAGAAACTGAAAAGTAGTAAGGTAGCTAGGAAAACGAGCAAGTTGAACAGGGCGTTGTGGCTGGAAAAATGACGGAAATGCAACCAAGCCATCGTTGCTAGCGTTAAGAGCAAACACGCGAACCCCCTTGTTTTACACGCCGTTATGGGATCATTGATCACATAGAGAAAGGGCATATTGGCGAGATGTACGCTCGGACCGTAGAACATATTCAGGACATCGGGACTGTCCAAAGGATAAATGACTGGCTTTCCAGCTAGACCGAGGATCGAAAGGGCTGCAATTGAGGATTCGATATGATCGAAAAATGAAGGAGACATCGAGTAGGCTGCCGCGCTGAAGATTAGGTAAACGCCTATTATTGCGCAACTGAGAGTGAGAACGCGTTGGGCAAGGGCTGTGCTTGTTAGGCAGCGATGGGTTCCCCATAAGGCAATGAAGGGAAGAAGAGCCAACAGAAGCATGATCGGCGCCCTGAATTCATAGAGTGCGTAATATATATGGCGTGCGTATTCTAGATATGATTGGAAAGTTAGGCCTTCGTTCACCGGAAGGGGTAGTGCGAATGAATGGAACGCCAAAATACATAAGCTACAAGTGAGGAATCCACATGTTACGATGGCTATTGCCAAGGCGTTGAGGTTGCTGGTGACTTTCATTCTATCTCCTTAGGTTTTGCTAGTCGGGTTTGAAATCGTGATCCAGTTGGGATGAGCTTCGGCGTGAGAGGCAATTTCCTCGAGAATAGATGTCAGTGGCGTTTGTGCTTCCCAGTCCCAGAGATCTCGAGCCAATTGAGCGTCCATCACGACCCAAGGTAAATCGAAGGAGCGGGTTTCTGGAGTGGATTCTACGTAGTGTGTGCCGAAGCGATCGTTGCACCATGATGTAAGCTGTTTTAGCGACATGGCGTTGGTTGGCCCACCTCCTAGATTGCAAATCGGGGGAATAGTTTTGGAGGATGTCTGAATTTGTTTCGCTAAGAGCTGGAGCAAATCATTGGGATGGAGGCAGTCTCTGGTTTGGTATCCAGACCCGTTGAACCCCAGGTATCTTAATGGTGCTCGCCTAAGGTGAGAGTTGATCCAGAAGCTGAAGATGCCTTGATCCACCCGTCCGAACTGACCTGCCCCCGCCAAGACCCCGCAACGATTAATCCATACGGGAAAGTCGAAGCAATGCCCATATTCCAAGGCGAGGGTCTCGGAGGTGAGCTTTGAGGCGCCGTAGAGAGAAAGGGGAGGGGTAGTGAAAAATGATTCGGAGATTCCATCGTCACTGATCCCCGGTGGAAGGGAGGTTGCCGTGTCCAAAGCGAATGCGTCGTTGGTGGTCAGCATTGACAAGCTTGCTAAAGGAGGGATCGAATAGACCCGACTGGTGCTCAGCAGGAGAAAGCCAGATTTGTGCTTCTTGCACTGTTCCAGTAAATTAATCGTGCCGATCAAGTTGTTGTCGATCAATTCACGAGAACTACTGTCTTTGGTTGCTCCGGCGAGAACGGATGGATTGGCTGCGCAGTCCAAGACCCAGTCGACTGCGGGCAGATTGGCGAGGTCATCTGGTTGGCGAATGTCTCCCCGTCGGAAATCAACGCCCAGTTTTTCCAGCCGGGGCTCGTTTTGCTTGGACCCGGGACGGGAGAAATTATCCAATCCAACGATTTCAAGCGGGCCGCCAAAGAGCGACTGGCTTTCCAATAGTCCTTGAATCAAGGTGGAACCAACGAAACCGCAGGCTCCCGTGACTAGTATTTTCAATGGATTAGCTGTTTTGTTTCCGGTTTTGCCAACCTTCCACAAGTTGACGGATGGTTTCCCTGAGAGATATGCGGATGTCCCATGAGGGGTAATGTTTCCGCAGTTTACGGAGATCGCTGTAATAGCAAACGTGATCGCCGATGCGGTTTTCCTCCAAATAGGTGAATCGTTGAGGCTTCCCTGAAAATTCTTCCGCTAAGTCGAAGGCTTCCAGAATTGAACACGAGTTGGCTTTGCCTCCACCGATATTATAGGTTTCGCCGCTTCGAGGGTTTTCGATGAATGCCTCAATGAAGTGAGCCACGTCCTCGGCATGGATATTGTCTCGAACCTGTTTTCCCTTGTACCCGAAAATCTTATATTCGATATCCTCGAGATTGGACTTCACGAGATAACTGAGGAAGCCGTGCAACTCAACGCCCGAGTGATTGGGACCCGTTAGACAGCCACCACGCAAGCAGCATGTCGGCATGCCGAAATAGCGCCCATATTCCTGAGCCATGACGTCCGCTGCTACCTTGGACGCTCCGAATAGAGAGTGTTTGCTGCGGTCGATCCGCATCGTTTCCGGGATGCCATGAATATAGGCTTGGTCGGTGTATTCCCATCGCGTTTCCTGTTCCTCCATCTCGATTTCGTTTGGCGCGTCTCCGTATACCTTGTTGGTCGACATGTGTATGAACGGGGAATCCGGGCAACTTTGACGAGCGGACTCCAGGAGGTTAAGCGTGCCGACGGCATTGACGTCGAAGTCGTCGAAGGGAATGGCGGCGGCGCGGTCATGCGATGGTTGCGCAGCGGCATGCACTATGGCGTTAGGCCGAATCTTGGAGAGTAGGGCGAGCACCGCGGCGCGGTCACGAATGTCGAGGGCATGATGATGATAAGTCGAAATAGATTCGCTTAGGCGCTCCAAGTTCCATGAAGTATCACCTTGTGGACCGAAGAATTCGGCTCGTTGGTTATTGTCGACACCGTGGATTTCATGTCCTTGACCACCGAAGAACTCGGAAATCTCGGATCCGATGAGCCCGGAAGAACCAGTGACCAGTAGTTTCATAATGAAGCGGGAATTGCGTCCACGGCCTTTAATCGATTCAAGACGTTGCTCAAAACTATCGATACATTCAGCTCGCGAAGACACTGGATATCGTACTGACAGGTCTCGTTGTCTCCTTCGTGAATCCAACAGGGCGAACAAGGAGGGGAGGTGGCAAGGTTTGCATTTTCCCGATAGCCAAGATTCTTGGGAGTGCGTGAACCGCCGTATACCACGACACTGGGCACGTCGAGTCCATTAGCTCCGTGCACGAGGAAACTGTCGGGTCCCACATGCAGGGAGCAATGAGACAACACTGCCAGGGATTCGCGGGGAGTTAATTTGCCGGCTAGGCGAAGGACAGTCCCCTTGAGGGTAGGTTCCGTTTCGCCGCCGAGCTGTACGATGGAATAGTTTTCGCCCAAGATGGCGACCAGTTCCTGCCAATTTTCCAACGGCCAGTTTTTCACGTCCTCCTTGCTTTGACAGTTGATGGAAACCAAAGGCTGTTTCAACTCTTTCAGGAATTTCTCCGCTGCGTTGCGTTCGCTTTGTTCCAAATGGACTTCGGCCTTGTACTCAAAGTCTTTTATGCCGAGATCCTTCAAGGTGGGGGCCAGCACGTTAGTGCAACCATCACGAGCGTTTCGGATGTCGATATACCAGCTTGTCACCGAGAAGTAGGTTTCTGGGTCATTGAGAGATTCAATATTTGGATCCGATCGCACCAAATCCGGATTTGGTGTAATGCAATTAATTCGAATTCGAGGGTATCGCTTCTTTATATTGCGGATAACGATAGCCGTTAGCAGCGTGTCTCCAAGAGCCCCGAATCCATCGATCACAGTGAGCCGAATTCTCAAGAAGTTCAGTAATCTGAGTCGATGATTCTTCCATTCGTTTAGTTTCCAGCGAATTTTCGAGAACAACCATCCGGGCAGCTTGGAGTGGAATGGCCTTTGGAGTCTTTGCGTGGAGGGTGACGAGCTCAATGTATGGCGATTGCTTCGGGTTCATCAGGTTTCTTCATTAAGCGAATACAGGATTCCGCAACGTCATCCCATGTCCATTGATCCGCTTTTCTTCGTAATTCTTCGCCCCTTTCAACTGATATTTCGCCCTGTTGAAGACGAGCTTCCATCAAATCGATAAGGGCTTGACAATCAGTTGTTTGAAATGTCTCCACAAAGTCGTTTGCATGGTAGCATTTGATTTGTTCGCGAAAAACAGGTAAATTCGATGCAATGACTGGTTTGCCATGAGAGAATGCTTCAGCCATGGCCAAGCCAAAGCCTTCGTATTCCGAAGGCATGAGAACTGATATGCATTTCTGGTAGAGAGTGGCCAAAGTGTCTTCGGAGACCATGCCGAGGGCGATGATTACGCCGCTTAGTTTGCTTTGTCTTTCTTGGAAGAAGGATCTGGCCTGCTCCGGTGCTTGGCAGGCCATGGGCTTTTCGCCCAAAAGTTGCTGGGTGTTGCCTCCAGTTAACACTAGCCGAAACTTCAAGCCGCGTTCTACAAGCTTCAAGGCAGCTTGAAAGAGAGTAAGATGATTCTTTTGCGGGTTTGGAGCTGAAGGATAAAGAAAAAAGGGGAGAGATTCGTCAACGGGTAGTTCGTTTTCCGGCGATGGAATTCTGGCTCTATGTGTATCGGCTGCGAGCAATGTCGTATGGATTTTGTTAGGTAGTCCAGGAACTAGGTTGAGGACCTCGGACCGGGTTTGATTAGAGTTGGTGAAGGTGCCGTTAGACTTTTTCACCCATTCGATTACAGAAGCATCCAGCTTTCCTAAGTCTTTTCCTGAATAACTTTCCGGAATAACCTTCCACGCCAAATCATGAATGAAGCAATAAGTGGGGATATTTAAATTTGGATAAGGTTCACCTAGGGTCCAAAAATAAAAGCAATGGGTGCAGGAATGCTTTTCTATGATTTTGCGCAGTTTGGATAAGTTGCAATTGGTCTGCCATTTACTGCATAGTTTGGAACTCACGCGACGAAGGAAAGACAATACCCATGAACGAGGATGACTGGATGCCCATTGGAAACTTTCGAATTCCAGGTCCGAGTTGTTCCCTAAGGCACGGCGAAAAGTTTTCTGGCGATGAGGGGGCAGGACCCAAGTCACGGAGGCTTTTTCTGACTTTGTCCATGCTTGAATGATCTTTGTCGTGACGGTTTCCACCCCGCCATGAAAGGATTGGGCGTCGGGAACAAGTATCCGCATGCTTTTGTCGTGCGAGGATCGAGGCATTAAACGATTTCGATTTCGGGGAGAGGAAAGATGAATTTACCTCCCTGAGCTAGGAATTCTCTTTCCCTTCCGAGGATACCTGCCTTAAAGTGCCAAGGCAGCACAAGGAAATAGTCAGGTTTCATCGCATGGGCTTCCTCTTCCGAAACGATAGGTATTCGAGTGCCGGGTGTATATGCTCCAAATTTTTCTTCGTTCACTTCAGCAATACAGGTGAGGTCTTCCTCGGTCAGACCGCAGAACTGGAGCAAGACGTTCCCCTTTGTCGAGGCTCCGTAACCTATGATCTTTTTGCCATCTGCCACGAGCCCTCTCACTAAATCCGTCAAGTTGTCCCTGTGCTCGAATACTCTCTTTGCAAAGTGTTCGTACGGATTGATAGTTCCTAGCCCCATTCGGTCCTCCTGACCCAGTAGCCAATCGATGACCACTTTGTTGGGAGTCAGTGGATTTTCTTTTTTGCCGGCGGTGACAGCGAAACTTCCTCCGTTCACCGCATTCATCTGAACGTCCAGAATCTTTAATTCGCATGAGTCGAGGAGCTTCTTCACCACGCCGAGCGAATAATATTCAAGATGTTCGTGGCAAATGGTGTCATAGGCATTCGTCCTGAGCATAGAAGGCATGTAGCTTTGCTCAAAGTGCCAGATTCCGTCATCGGCCAGGATGCTCGTGACGTCTCGGACGAAAGCAGCGGGGTCCTCCAAGTCGTAAAACATAGCGATGGATGTTAGGATGCTCGCTTTTTTATCACCGCATTGTGATCGGAAGGTGTCGGCTGAAAAGAAATCTGGAATCAATTCGATGCCATCTCCATAGAACCTGCTAAACTTGCAGCCGGTCGGATCGATTCCAACTCGCTGAATGCTTGGGGAGTCGTACGACTTCAGGAAAGTGGCATCGTTGCTTCCCACGTCCACCACCAAGTCGCCCGAGTTGAGAGAACGTAGACGCTGAATTTCTCTAGCCTTGGCTTGCAGGTGATCCACCATCGATGCATTCAATCCCGACCGATATCCATAATTGTCTCCGTACATTTCAGCGAGGTCATAGGATTGCTTCAGCTGCAACAGACCACTGTCGGGACACCAAACCAGTTGCAAAGGACCTTTCGTGACTGGTTCGGAACGTTGTCTAGGGAATACGCCTGTCAACTCCTGTGCGCCTAGATCGAGGATGTTTATGAGGTTTGAGCTGCCACTGATTCGGCACCTGTCTATTTCACTATATTTGGATGATGGGGGACTCATGTTTCGTTATAGCTCAATTTGAAATGGTTTCGTAGATGCGAGCGTGTTCTTCAGCTAATCGATCCCACCCGAAGCGCCGAGCGGCAACCAAACTTCCTTTTCGCAAATTCTTTCTCAGTTCGCGATCGTTCAGAATGCGTTCCATGGCAATTCGCCACGCTGTTGGATCCTCTTCATCTACTAGGAGGCAATTCTCGCCATCTATTAGGTCTGGCTCGTCGTCTATTGGAGAAGATGCAACGACAGGCAACCCGAATGCCCATGCAATCTGTAGCGAGGAGCGACTGGGCGCGGTGCCATTTGATCCCGTTTTGTTCCTGAATGGGAGCACCATGGCAGTCATTCCAGCGAGTTGGCGTTGGAATTCTTTATTGTTCAAGTTGTTTGCACGACCGGTGAAATCAATCCACGGATCATCGAGCTCTTGCAAAAGCTTTACATGATGGGGATTGCCCTGCGGATCCATCGGGCCGATTATTTTCCAATCGATCGATCCATCTTTTCCGTTCAAATGAGTTAGGGCTTCATGAACCACCTTGAAATTCATTTTGCCTGGATGGACGAAGCCAAAGGTCCCGAAATATTGTGCATTTGAAGCCTCTTCACTGGCACTGACTTGAGGGCGAACTGGTGATGAACACCATCCCACCAAGTCAGCTTGTCGCCCGGTGCCTTCTAGTAATCGATTCGCTGTTCGTTGATCACTGCAAATCACACGATCAGCTCGATCAAGCACCTCTTTTGTTTGTTGTTCGATCTTCGGATCCAAATGGTAGGCGTGAAGAGTGACTACCAGGGGGCAATCCGCTTTTCGGGCTAACCGGAGAGATGCATCTCCTTCCATGTAGGAGAAGAACTCTTCTTGTAGATGAACCAAGCTGGGGCTTTTCCACTTCAGGTATTTGCAAGTTAAGGCCGAACCTCTTCGTCCCCACTTATGCCATGGTTTGCGGGTGGGTATGCCGCTACAGTGACCCACTGGCGAATTAAACCAACGTGCTTTGCGACTCAGCCAAACGGGAGAATATCTGTCTGAGGAATTTAGCAAGGCTTCTAGCAAGTTAGCAGTGTAATCTCCGATTCCACAAGGAATGGGAGGCGCATTGCCACTAATCATGAGTAGGTTTTGGGTCAAAGCTTGGTCCGCGAGTCATGCGAGCTATTGCCGATCATGACATTTTCGCCATCGCAGCGGACGCTAGCCCTGCAAGATGGTTCGGTTCTTTTATAGAGGTGGGTGAAGTCATGATCAGGTTGCCGCTCTTTCTCGATCAGTTTGGTTTTGTTCCGGATGCGTTTCCAAAATATACAGGCAAACTTATCTTCACCGCTTTGTAAGAGGGACGGCTTCTGTCAAGGAGTCGAAGAGACTGGCTCAAACAGACGCCAGGAAGGGAGTTCGGGTGGCGAAGGCACCTCCCGCAGTTCCCCCAAGAAACATTCCAAGATCGATCTGCCGTAACCTGTTGGTCCAGTGGCAAGGTATTTTGCGTTTGGAGGGAAATGATTGGTGGAAAAGCCTATTTCTTCGGGGTGACTGTACGCGACCCAAGTTGGCACTTCGATTGAGGTCAGTATTTCTCCCGAGTGGAAGGCATGAGCAAGCGGATACCACCCGAAGTAGATGTCTGTTTTACCGCTAGCTAGATATTCAAATGCTTGGGTATGTGGGCTGTTCTCAGTACTCGATGGCGAGCTTCTGGACAGACGAACCATAGGCATCAGCATTAAAAGTGAAATTGCCCACGAAAAAAAGAAGAATTGTTCAGTCTTCAGTTGCCTTGATACGATAGAGGCAATGCCAAAAACGATGAGTATAATGCCTGTTGCATTAGTAAAGAATAATGAATTCTCCACACCGCCCCATCTTGCTAGAGCACTTAGGCAGGGCGGTAGAGTCAGGAAGTAGATCAGGCAAAGGTTTAATAGGATCGAATTGGCAGAAGACCTGGACCGAAAGGTGAGGAAGAAGATGGTGAGGAAGGAGATCGTTATATACCAGTATTTTGCCAAATACATAACTAGAAAGCGAAAAAGCAAGGGGATGGCTTCCAGCAGAGACAATTTCTCCATGCCCAAGCCCAAGGGTTTCAATGGAAGTTCGCTCAGGCCCTTTTCAGGATATGCTTTCCATGATGATCCCGAGAGGTATTCCACGAACGTGAAATGGATGTCTTCCCAGCCATAAAGTAAGATGAATAATAATGTAGTGCTGACAAAAAAGATCGTTAAGCTGAGCAAGAACTCCAGTGAATCGCGAAAACGTTTTTCAATGCACAAAAAAATGCAGGGGTAAACCGTTGCAGTCAAAATGGGCAGTTTTGCCCACACGGCAAGTACTAGCGAAAAAGAAGCAGCGTGTAGGAATATTCTTCGGTCGCACCTGAGGTAGCGGTCAAACAAGCACAGACTCACTAATAAAAAGGAAAAGGTCGGAAGGTCCGCATGTATCCTAAACAAGGTATGCGTCGTAGCTTCGTTTGCAAAAATACCCAAAATCAGAGAGCACAGTCCAATGGATGTAATGGTCTTGTACATCGGGCACCAATCCAATCCTGAAAGGAGCCTTTTGATCAAGTAAAACAAGGGCATGAGGAAGCCCGCCACATTAAGCGAGAAGGCTACCCATATAGCTCCGACAGGTGTTGTCGCCAGTGTGGCAGGAATATAGAATAAAGCCATGGTCGGACCGTACAGCGTGACATGCGGTCCGGCTTTGATTTCGTATAAGTCCGCCCCTAGGCCCATTGCCACAGCAGGATAAAGTCCGCGACCTACCCATTCGTCATAATGGCAAGAGATTCCTATGCCCCACAATGCGTAGAGGATTATTAGGCAGCCTGTCGTCCCCACAAGTAAGGCGAACCACCTCATATGCTTTTCACGAAGTTTCACTCCGCAGTTAATTTTTCATACAAGGGTTCTTTCTCTCTGCTCCATGACGTACTCGGCGAATCAAGCCCAAGCCTGTACCATTCAATCAACAGACTTCTTTCTTTTGGCTTTGGCAATACAGAGAACAGATCCGCCCAAAGGGATTTTACATCGACTTAAGATTGAGGCCTCGGATGAAAAGATTTTCGAGAGCAATCTGTTTAGATAACGAGGTACATTTTGTACGTTTGATTTCAAGAGGGCCTCTTTCCTGAAGAGCCGATTGTAAAATATCACGGCTATTTGGATGGGGAGTAACCAGAAATTGAAGTAAGTTAGATGCACCTTCTCCAACCCAGCTTTTTGGATGACATGCATCAGGCTCTTGTTGCTATATCGCCTGTAATGCTGAGACACATGATCTTCCCCGGACCATAACCATTGATAGGCGGGCACGGTAATCAAAAGCATGCCCCCATCCGCCGTAATTTCGGCAAGTTTCTTGAGTAAATCGATATCATCTTCCACATGCTCGAGGACATCCAGCAGAGTTACCAAGTGAAATGGACATTTTGATTCGGGCAGATCGGCATGAGACTTTTGAAGATATACATTTTCATGCCCCCGCTTCCTTGACAGCTCAATGCTGAGTTCCGAGGAGTCTGCTCCAATAGCTTCCCCGTATTCTCCGAGTAACCCTAGCATGAACCCTGTCCCGCAACCATAGTCGAGAATGCGCAATGCTTCGTCAGGGTGTATCATTTTGATTTCAGGACAAATTAAGTCGAGAAAACGACGAATGACTGCTCGTCTACCAACATACCACCAGTGGTGCGTCTCTGATTTGAAGACATTATCGTATGTGTCAGGTAACATTTTGGGGCGTCACATCAAAAATGCCAATGATTTCTCTGCCGTTTTGTAGGATTTTATCGCAACCTGAGCCCTGCAAGAATGAAAGCAATTTCTTTTTGTCAAACCTTTCATTGGACCAGGTTGTTCCAGGGTCAGCCAAGTGGGATGACAACCACGATAGCATGCGGGATTTTTGAGAGAGATTGTCTACGGGCTCTGAGAGGATGACACGTTTTTTTGCCGTAGCTACGGCCTTCAGGATTATTTCCGAATGTTTTGGAATGAAATGATACAGACTGGCGATCAAAACAACGCAATCTACAGTTGGCCATGAGCTTGTTCTAGCGTCTGCAGATTTGGCATTGATGCCCGATTTTTTTGCCCATTCCACAAATCTGGGATTCACATCAAGCCCCAAATATTCACAGTTTGGCTCCATGAATTTCTTTAAACGGCAGTCTCCGCAACATATGTCCAGAACCGACCATCCGGGTTCAATTAAATCGGCAATTGTTTTTAAGCGAGTGTCATATTCTTTTCCATAGATTAATCTCATGAACAGTTGATAAATCAAAGGGTGACTATAGATTAGACCTGGCATTAAAACTTAGGGTAATTCCTTCCTGAACCGGTAAAGTTTCACAAGGTAATCCAGAGAATTGCTCCATAGCTTAACAGTGGACAATTTATCTTTTCTGCGAATGAAAAGGCATGGGATTTCATTTATTTCCAACCCGTTTCTTTCCGCTCTGATCATAATTTCGGTATCCCAAAACCACCCAGTGTCTTTTACCTCAGAAAGAATGGGTAATATTCGATTACGTCTAAAGAACTTGTAACCCGTTTCCGTATCTAGGCACTTGCCGCCCAAAGCAAATCTCGAAAGTTTGCGGTAACCGTGACTCAAGACGTGACGCAGCAATTTCGACGCGTCTAATTTGTATATACGTAAAGCAGTGGCTATATCGCCTCCTCGTTCCAGGGCCAGAAGCATTGATGGTATATATCGAGCATGAACTTCTAGGTCTATGTCCAAGAATCCAACAAACTTTCCCTTGGCGTCAAGTATCCCATCGGAAACTGCGCCTCCACGTCCAGTATTCTCTTCGTGGAAAATAAAGCGCGTATCGTCAGGGTTTGTGGCCGTAATCTCTTCAATGATCGATCTTGTGTCATCTTGACTGCAGTCATCCACGAAGATTAATTCATAGTTATAGTACGTTTGATCCATAACTGCCCGAATTTCCATTACGCTCTCACGCAAGTGAGGGGCTTCGTTGTAGCAGGCTATTACTATAGATAGATCGCAACTACTCATTCTAAGCCTAGCTCTTCCGCAACCTCTTCCATGCTCGATACGACACTTTCTTTTTCGGCGTTGGAAAGCTGCGGGTATATAGGAATGCGGATCAGTTCTGAGGCTACGCGATCGGTCACGGGAAGAGATACATTCCCGCCTTTCAATTTTGTTTTGCTATAGGGTGCGCTGTGAAGAGGTACGAAATGAAAACTTGCTCCGATCCCTTTGCTTTTCAGCTTTTCAAGAAAGATGTCCCGATGAAGTTTGTTAATCCGAAGTGCAAACAAGTGCCAGTTTGGTTTACATCCATCCGGAATCGTAGGAGGCGTTATGTAATTATATGGCGCAAACGCATTTTGGTAGAATTCGGCGATCTTGGTTCTACTACTCAAAATGGGCTCAATTTTTTCAAATTGAGCCAATGCAACTGCCGCCAGAATATCTGACAGAATGTAGCTACTACCCCGACCCACCCAAGTATATTTTTGGACTTCGCGGCGGAGAAAAGATGATCGATTGGTGCCTTTCTCACGTATGATCTCGGCCTGTTGAGCAATATTGTCATCATTTGTTACGAAAATGCCTCCTTCTCCACATGTTAGATTCTTCGTTTCATGTAAACTGAAGCACCCCGAATCGCCAAATGTTCCAAGAGCTTTGCCCTGGAGTTTCGAACCCAATGCTTGTGCTGCATCTTCAATTAAATACAAACCATGCTTTTCCTTGAGTTCACTAAAAGAAACCAAGTCACAAGACATGCCTGCATAGTGGATAAGAATGATAGCACGAGTTCGCGTTGTGATTTGTTTCTCAGTGTGCGCAGGATCTAGATTCATGGTTTCATAATCGATCTCTGCGAAGACAGGCTTGGCTCCACATTGAAGAATAGCGTTCGCGACAGAAACAAATCCGAAACTGGGGCAAATCACTTCGTCGCCAGGTCCTATGCCAAGTGCAAATAAGGAGATTTCAATTGCAGAAGTACAAGAATTAACAAGGAGGGCATGCTTACATTCAAGATAATCAGAGAGTTTGTTTTCCAGTTTCCTTCCAAAAGGGCCATCACCAGCAATATTGCCGGATTGAATAGACGCAGTTGCGTACTCGATTTCAGTATCGTCGAAGAAAGGCTTGTTTGAGGGTATCAATGTAATTTTAAAGATGTGTTTGAAAGTATGACACCAAGGAGTATGTTCTTATGAGCTAGGCGATTTATCGAAGAGATCGTCGAAGTGAACCCTATCAAAAACCTCTAAGTGTCCACCGCGAGTGGCGTTGAGGATTTCAAGATTATTGTCATCCGCATATGCTCGTGCATTGGCGAATGCTTGAGTGAGGTCGCTCAAAGGAGCATTATAGACAACTTCTCCAGGTTCGCGATATCCTTTTATGAAGTGGTTCACCTGGTCTTTTTTTACAACCACTTCGGAATTGGCAGGAAGAGGCTCTTCACCGCTATAATGATGGTCGCAGCCAATGAGGTAAATGGGGTTGGCACCCAAATGTGCCGCTAATTGTAGATTGATGTAAGTGACAGAGTATCCATTGAAAATGCCGGTGTTGAAATTACAAGAAAAGCCGGGTGTGCCTTGGTATGGATTTTGAACCAATCCCTTTACGCGCCAGGTCCTGATCTGTATATTGGAATCAGGCTCACAAGGAAGGTACGGCGTATCTTCAATTATGACAGAATCGAATGAATCAGGTATTTTGTTTTTTACCTTTTCCCAAACTAATGGGTCACAAACCGTATAGTAGGTTGGGCGCCAGCATGTGTGTTCAAAAGCGAGGTATATCTTGTTTGACGCGATGGTCAGATCATCCTTGAGTTTGTCTAGATCGTCGAAGCAAAGACTTGGGCCATTGCCAATGACAAATGCTCTTTTTCCGCGATATAAATTTCGAAGCCCATTGAAGTAAGATCTATTGATGTAATAGTTTAAATACTTGTATGGAGCTTTGTAGATAGCGAGGAGTTTTAACTTAATATTCCTTAGCTGATTAATTCCAAAAATCATTGATCTTTTAAAGGATTAATATTTGCATAAGTTTTCTTGAATTCCTCAATTGAAGAAAAAATATGTTTTTCTCTTAATACACTATTCTCTTTGACAAAAACTAAATCGACTTGCGCCAATGCATCGTCGAATGGCCTGTAGGATAGACCGAAAATATCATACACCAAAAAACCTAAATTATACATGAAGTTAACTATTTCATGAAAAATCTGACAATCTACCAGAAAATTAAACATCGAAACTTCTAATATTACAGCATCAGTATCCTGAAGGACTTCCATTGCTCCCAGTATTATCTTTTTTTCTGCGCCCTGGGCATCAATCTTTATCATGTATGGTCCCTTAAGCTTTCTCTCCTTGGCTATAGTGTCCAAAAGTTTTGTTGTGACCACACGCTGTTCACCATCTGCAAATGAACCTATTGACTCATTGAAAAAAGAAGAGCCTTCAAGATGGGCAGGATGAACATTCATTTGCATAACGCCATCTTGGTCCATTCCGGCTGCTTTTTCCCATGCACCATCATATTTGGCTAAAATCTTTTCAATTGTCCCCTCGAATTCATCTAATGGTTCTACCAAAAGTTGGAAAGCATTGGGAAAGCTTTCATACAAATCAACGGTTCCATGTCCCACCCCGACATCGAACACGCATTTGGGATTAATCCCCAATTTAGCTAAGTTAGATAAAGCCCCCCGCATGGAACGTGACTTATCCCAGTACTTTTCTTCATCGTTCTTCTTATTGATCACATATCCCATGCGATCCAGAAGTTTCCTGATTAATGATTTTATCATGTGTCAGTATTCAATAAACTATCTGTTCTTATTTTAAAGATGAACTGCATCCCCAATATTAGAATTTCGTAAGAAGCAGACAAAAGGGGCAGCTTAATAACTGTTGATGATCATCGTATTGAATAATTCGCCAATCGAACTTTTCGGCAAAGGGACGCAGAATTCTTCTAACAAGTGCAGATGCGTCATAATGTCGGGAGAAAATCGGGTATTCATGCTCTTTGCTTCTCGTATTGCATATTAGCTCCACGCCCTTGTCGAAATTGGGTATGCGGGATTCTCTTAACATTTCTGCTGTAGATGTGCCTATGTAATGCATTCGGGCTAAAAACAAAGGGATGATACAAACTTTTCCACCAGGTCGAAGGAGACGGTGGGCTTCTTTCATGAATCCTATGTCAGCTTCATCCTCAAAATGTTCGAAGGAATTATGTAGGGTCATCACATCGATGCTTTCTGCAAGGAGAGGTATCTCGGCGGCATTAGACCCGACCCATTCACCGTGCACTCCCGCTTCATTCAGCAAATCTTGTCGGTAAACTTTCTTGATGTCGTAATGTTTTTTCGCCAAATCGGGCATCTTGGATATTGCCGAAGCAACATCCATCAGCACTTCCGGACCTTCAAGTTCAAGCAATTCGAAGGACAGGTAATGCTCCAGACATTTCTTTTGATGAAGGTCTTTGTAGTAATTTGGATAATCTTTTCCGTAAGTTTGTTTTTCCCATTCCGCGAATGCATCGTAGTCAATCTCATGTCGCTCAACCTCCACGCCTTCTCGTTCGAATTGTTCGAGAATGGTGGATGGACTTGTTTGCGGAAAGTCGTCCAACAATCCATTTCGCTTTTGAATCACTTTTTTGAAGTCAGCTTCTAACCTGCTTCTTTTTCTGGAATTCCGCCATTCATTCAAGTGCCATTTTAGTTTCGAGATCATGTTATTAATAACAGTTATTTTATAGTCTTATTATTATTGAGCCCCTAAAATATCGCACACAGCCATTATCCAGATCATGTGCGTGCATTCGACGATGTTATACGATGAGCTTTCTAGCCAGATATTCACATTTCCGAGTTCGCGTAATGGATTGTTTGAACTAAACCCTGAAAATGTTACGAGATTTATTTCTTCTGCTTTACAATAATTTCCTGCCTCAACGATATTTTCAGAAGAACCACTTGAACTTATCAATATAACGCAATCTTCCGGATCAGCATAACATTTCAGTGCCTCCGTTATCCACGATTCGTAACCATAATCATTGCCGAAGCAGGTAATTAGATCAGCTTCGTTGAAACAGATTGAACGAATTCCGCATTGCTTAGTGAAATCAACGGCTGCATGGCTGGAGATGGCTGCGCTAGCACCATTTCCTGCGAAAATGAGCTTGCCTCCATTCGCCTTTGTTTCAACGATTAGATCGCGAAATGACGTTAGTTCAGTCGTCACGTCGGTGTCGAAAAGTGACTTGCGGTAGGCTTCCATATATGAACGAAACCAAGAATCGTTTCCATGGATTTCAGGGTCTGTTGAATGCTGGGGGATATTCATGATTGGGTCGAACTTATGATCCGTTGAAAAATAAGGAATACTTCATTTTCGAATACTTTTGAGAAAATTAATGGAGAACCTTTTTCTATGTAAGGCGAATCCCAGTAATATAATGTCTTATTCTTATCATCTTTTCGAAAAAAAGGAGAAATCGCACTAGCTCCTCGTTTCATCGCGAATTTGTTTTGTGTAGCATGCTCGCTTTGATTTAGAAGTAAAAGATAACTCAGAGAAGTCATATCGATTAGGTCTCGATGACGCGTTGCATGTAAAGCGGTGGTAGTTTCCTTACGCTCTAGCGGATCTCTCAAGGCGCAAGGGGCTAGCCCGTAAAAAAATTCATTGGAATATGCGTACGAATTGCCAAGACGCCCCTGATGGTAGCAGTGATTCTGTAAATATGTTTCCCACGAAGAGGCGTAACCGAAATATACAGTATCAGTAGATTTGATTTTCCCTTCGAAGAACTGTTTGGCCTTAAGCATCGGCAAGGGAATTCGGTTGAAACGTACATCGTAAACTTCGGCTCGATGAGCCCATAGGGAAAGTGATGCAACTGACAGGATGCCAATAGCGGCAATAGCCTTGGATACTATTGCTCCGCGAGTGCTTTTTGCATTCAGTCCCTTCGAACCAGGTGCCCCATTCAGCAAATGGACCACCACTCCTGCGCAAACGAGAGGAAAGAGATATTCCAAGATGGCAGCATATCGATGTTGAACATAAGGAGTAATACCTGTTATCCAGAGAAATAGTAACGAGGCAGCGTGACAAAGGAGCAGGTAAAGCGGACTCTTCGGAAAGCTAGCACGACGTTGCCATGCAAACCAAAGACCCAANGCCAATAGTATGCTTCCTATTATTCCTCCGAATGGAATGAAATCAATGGATATGACTTCAGAAAAAATCGAGAACCCATCTGCAACGCGCTCGCCGGATGAACCGATTATCGGGTGATCGAGCCAAGCTTGATATTCCGTGGCAACGGAACCGTTGATTCCTTGATGTACGCTCTTTGCCAAAAAGTATAATGGTGGCAGGAGGACCAACGGTGCTGCTTTGCGGAATTGTTTCTTCCAGATGAAAGGGACGGCCAAGTATATTCCGAAAAAGAAGTATTCGTGCCTGAAAAGAGAGGCGATCAGAAGGCAGGAGGCAATGATCCACGGATTTCTTGCGTCGCGTTCCTTGGTTCCGGAAAGGAGCACTGCCAACAGTACGAATGCAGCACCAAAAGGTTCTGCGAAAGTATTCAGTGAATGGGCTGTGATGAAGTTGTTTCCGAGCAAGAATACCACGACGAGCAAAGCACTGTGCGGACCATGATTTTCTTTACAATAGAACCATCCCAAGAGGGCCACCAAGTAAGAGGCGATCAAATTACAGAGTAGGGCAGGGGCATTGGGGTTAGGGGAGTGCCATGGAATTTTGTCTCCTAATCCAAATGCAACAGCATAGATGAGGGCATTCGCTGCGGCGCTTGCGTCGTTAAACAATTCAGTCATCGCCAGGAGAGGATCGGCTTGCATGTACAGGGAGCTATTGACGTACTTTGCTCCGTCGCCTGGCTCGACGTCGATTTGATCCGTGCAAATTTGAAAAGCAGAGTAAGCAAAGCAACCTATCAAGATAAGAACGCCCATCCCCATCGAGAGAATTCTTTGGTGCGAACTAGTGTCGTATTTGGCCGTCAACTGGTCGAGCTAGCTATCTGAGAGGATTAGTCGCGGTTGAGTTTTGCAGATGTAAGTCGGTCGGCGCAATCCATCAAGGCGAAGGTTCGAACAAGTCGATGCAGAGCAGGGAAGAAAGGTGCTTTCCCAAGGATGGTTCGAACGAATTGCTCACAGTTTGCATCGTCCAAGGACGATAGCCGTCGCAAACGGAAGGGGAGAGGAGATAGTTCGGCAAAGATTGCGGCGGAGCGGAACGGAATGCGATAAAACCATGGCAATCCTCTTATTAGGAACAATACGTATTCTTGAGAGGAAGCAACATCGACAGAGTCCAGATCATGGAGCGTTGCAGCTGTGAGCTTGGCGATCGCTTTGTCGGAAATGCTGTTGGAAGCCATGGGCTAGCGTTGGAAAATCTTTGACTTGAGCAACTTGAGTACGAGTGCAAGCAAGCCGTTGTTGAGGGTTTTGTCCAAGGCATCAAGAAAGTGATCAATTTCTTCGTCCGTCACTATGAGGGCAGGGGCAATCCAGAGCACGATTCTGTCATTCGCCCCAAAAGACGTGAGAATCCCGTGCGCGGCGTAAAGTTCGGCGATTACAGCACAGGTGGTCAGCTTATTGAGAAATTGCTTGTCCCTGAACATTCCCACGGGAACAGCCTGAGTGACCGCTTGAAGAACCTTGGATCCAGGATTGATCATTATTCCCTGAAGCGCGCCCACTCCCAAGACCTCTTGTAGCATCTTGGGATGTTTTTCCTTGAGATGCCGCAGACCTGCCCCAAGCCGCTCTTCGATGTGACGTGCTTTGGCGGGGTAGTCGTCCTCCATCACTATGTTTACAGCCTCCAAGGCCGTGATGGATTCTTCTCCAAAGGCATTGTAAGTTGTGCTGTGTAAGGTGAAATCGCTGAGGTTATCGTAGGCCTTGCGAAAGATTGGATCGCGTGCCACGTAGAGAGAGATAGAGGCTTTTCCTCCTCCGAAAGATTTCGAGCTAGTAAGGATATCGGGTACAAGACCTTCGTGCCGCATGAAATNGAACAGTTCACCTGTTTTGCCCCAACCTGTGTAAACTTCGTCAAAAATGAGTACGATTTTCTCCTCGGTACAGATTTCGCGAACACCTCGAAGAAATTCTTCGGAGTTTTCTCTCAGACTGGAGGCGCTGAAAGGTTCGACAATTAAGGCATACACGTCAGATGAACCTTTGTTATTCCTCAGGGAACCGACCTTCTCTCGAACGGATTCAAGGTCATCGTAGCAAAAGGTTTCGACATGCGGAATCTTTTGGAATTCGTAAGGGGTTTCACGAGATCCGGTCACACTGCCCGAACCTATGAGTTTGCCGTGAAAGGAAATGTCGGCATGGAGCACGCAATGACGTTTTCCTTGATGGTACTTGTAGGCCATCTTGAGGGCACCTTCCACGGATTCTCCGCCAGAGTTAGGCAAATATGACACATTAAGATCTCCCGGGAGCAATTGGGCTATGTTATGACTGAGGGCAGCCAGATATGGGGAGAAAAAGCTTTTGTGGACCTCCAGTTTTTTGCGGTCTTGAAATTCTTTGCGTACTTTTAGGATTCGTGGGTGGTTATGACCATGGTTAAGTACACCGAAGCCTCCCGTGAAATCTAGAATTTTTCTGCCGTTCCGCAGGTAGAACCAAGACCCTTCTGCGTAATCAACAAGTTCGCGACCGAAACCAAAGGCCGAAATCGCCTCCACTTGACTGGAACTAACGAATTTTCGGTAGAGATCTTGGGTATCCTCGAGAGACAGGGAGTCACAGTCCTCGACTCTGTAAAGCTTAGGTGTTGGTTCGCTCATTGGAAGATTGGTCGTTCAGGCTTTTGCCTTCGATCGATCGGTTAAGATTGGTAAAACTACGCAGCATAACCCAAGTATTTTTCTGCGAGAGAAGGATGGCCGCTACGATGATCGAAAACCCTAGAAACATCGCGTGCACCAGGAGTGCGAAAGTGGCTGCGGAAGGTTTGTCCATCCCGTAGCCTAGCACGCCTAGCGTGAGAAAGTAGTCGAGTGTGCCGAGCATGCCTGGAGCACTTGGCAAGAAATTGGAAAGTGCACCACATGCAAGAGAAAGGTATGGTCCCAAGGCTCCGGTCATCGGATCGATCGCCCATGCGAGGATTAGAGCCATAGTGCCTTCTACTCCCCAAATGACACAGGATAATAAGAGCAGGCCTGCGAGACTTTTGCTTCTTAGCGCGGTGAAGGTTGTGAAGAACTGAGAGGTCCAACCTTTTGCTCGACGAAACAGCTTGCGGTTTCGAAAGGGTTGCAGATTTAAGAGTGCGTGACACCATCTTTCCGCTATTTTTGAACAAAATAGGAGGATTAGCAGAATACCGATAGCAAAGGCTAAAACCCCATATGCTGCTAGCGAATATTTTTCGAAGGCAGGCGCTTTAAGGTGCAAGGTTCCCAGAGAAAAAAACAACAAGATGCTGATAGTGTCGAATAGACGTTCCATGATTATCGTTCCCAGACGAGTGGAGGCAGGCACGTGGATTTCCTTTCGATTTCCGAAGACTTTCACCAAGTCACCAATTCGCACAGGAAGAAAGTCGTTGGCAGCGATTCCGAGGAGGAAAGGGCTGACGCAGATGGACAGTGGCAAGTCTGGTTGAAAGCGACGCATCAAAAGCCACCAACGTATGATTCGCAAAGTTACGGCTACCAGGAAAATGGAAAGGGCCCCTACAATTGTCCACGCGGATATGCGGGACACAACTTCTAAGATGGCTGTGGCGTAGAGCTCTCCAAAAGCAAGATATCCAAAACCCAAAGAAGCTGCTGTGGCCAATGATATGGATGCCCAACGAAGGGTTGGTCTTTGGCCAAGAGATGAATGTTCGATAGGCAATGGCTCCATAACGAATCATGAATTAAGAGCATCCCTTGCCTTGAGATTTCCTCTTCGAGTTGTGAAACACTTTCTTGGGTTTGTGTCTTTGGGCTGTTCGGCGTCGATGTTGCCGACCAGAAAATCTTTCTTTTCCTTCATTTGTTTAAGTCTCTGCAATATTTACGGACAACGAATTCGGTTAATATCGAAAGCAGGCTTTCAAAATCCGTTTTCACTTTACCTCAAAACCAAGGTCTGGAAGACCTTGATCAATGACCTTAATTAGCAATGGGCACGCGGATATCGGGCCTCCTGCGGGAAGAAAGTATTCCCCTGGAGCGAGTTTTTTTTGAATAATGATTTCGTGCGTGCATCCAGCCCCTTGCACTTTGGTTCGCAGGTTTGATCGATTCCAGTCCGCAAAAGGCGTGTTGTCGTTTGCTTCCGAGAGTATTCTGTACGCGATGAGGTCCTTTTGGACCAAGAGATTTAAGTTCTTCGTTCGATGCCTCTGGACTTGGATCAAGTACGAGCCATCGAAAATTTCTGTTTCGGAACTATCAAAGTAGTGTCTGTCGATAAATAGAGGTACATTCTTTCTATAGAGAACAATGGCAGTGGCATCTCTCTCCGGAATATTCGCCGTCGTCGGCATTTCACATTTGGGGTGCGCCCAACGATGGAGTTGAGGGAAAGGCGCAATATTAAAGTGCCTCCATACTACACCAGTGACGATGCCAGTGAGAAACAGAATGATCAATCCGACTCTTCTTTTACGCATGAACTGTTTGTTCGAGCCGAGAATGTGCTGTGTTGGAAATGTCGGTTATTGTTTTTTGAGGTCCTGATCGTAGAGGGCATCCACGTCCAAAGTGGTCGAGGGAGAGAGAGCTCCATCGATGCTCAGCGAGCTGCCGACTTGCACAAGGTGAACTTTTTCGGATTCGGTGACAGTCAAGTTCTTTGCTGATATTTCAGCGGGCCCGAAGTTTTCCTTCTTTTGATAAGCTGCGAGTGCCGCGATTCTCGCTCGAACGATTTGCACTTCGGCGATCCGCACTTCGGAAAGGTCTTTCGAAGCGATTCCGAAGCCGACGTCTTCGATTCGGATTTTCTTCAGTTCAATTCGGGTGTTTTCTCCAGCTGAGATCGCCTTGTCCACCACCTCTCTTACCTCCACGCTTTCGATAGTGACGTTGCTGCCACTTAGGTCGATCGCGTCCCCCTCGATTTTCTCAAAGACGGAATCTCGGATGATGCCCGTCACGAAATCACCATCGAAGGCATCGGATGAAAGATCGTTGAAGGAACATCCCAAAATCGAGAAATCGGACGAGATTACGTTAAGAGCGTCTTCGGTGTTGCTTTGCTCGAACACACAGTGCACAAAACTTGCCGGACTATAGTAGAAGGTAACGCCTCCCGTGAGCGTCCAACCCGCTCGATCGATTCCTTTGCTGTGAAGCTCAATTCCGACTCCAGCTGTTTTGTTTACGTGTACGTGATACCATTCGGAACGACCTGGAGCATTGTTGACCAGAACTCCTCCCCAAGAACTGTCCCAGGCGGTCAAGGTGATGGGAGCCTCGGGCGTGCCCACTGCACGAATGGTTCCCTCCGAGATCAAGGTGGCTTCAGACGCAAAGCGAAGAGTGACCCCGGCATTTATCAGGAGATCGTGCCCGTGAGGGATAACAAGATCCTCGGTGACGTTGTGATCGCCCGACGGAATGACGTAAGCTTTACCCTTCTTACGGAGGAAGGGGTGGATTGAGACGGGATCACTTTTTTGGGAAAGGAAAGGTAGCAGTCCGGCTTCGAAACGAATGTGATCCGTGGAAACAGGGAGTCTCGCCGGCGACCCTTCGAGCCCCAGAATCCGAACCAAGGCGAACAAAGTGGATTCAGGTGAGTTTCCTTGGATGGCAGAAGACATGTCTCTCATCGCTCCTTCGAGTAGGAAGGCATGATCTCCTGAGGGATGGTCGTCGGCAAATTTCCGCAGGGGCACGACCACATTGTCTCCAGTAGGTGAAATGACGGCATTGTCCCTTAATGGCATGGATATCGTGTCTTTTGCCGCCCAGGATTGTTTGTCTAGTTCGAATCCAATGATTTCTATTGGTTGGGTCAGGGCATTGCGGATGATGACCTCGCAATCGATGCCAGAGGCTGTTTTAGCAGGTCTGGCATAGGCTAAGGCGATGTGTTTGTCCTCCAACCCGAGTCGAATCTCACGGGCCCTTTGCTTGAGCGAGTCCCATGTGTCTTGTTCCAGCAAGATGGCCGATGACTTCCATATCGCGTGCTTGTCCTCCATGAAGAGATCCTTGATTAGAAGATTGCGCAGGTGTTGCTCCTCGTCGGACAAGCTCTTGCTTACTTCCGCTAGATATTCGGGACGAGTGTAACGCTCCAGATACTTTACGTACGCTTGAGCGAGTCTTGGAGAGCGTAGAGCCTGGTTAAGCCAAGTGTCGTCCATTTCGCCTTCGCTGAAATAGCAATGGGAAACCTTGATATTAGGGTTTGGCTCGCCCTCTCTTCCAATGGGTTCCAATTTTCCTGTTATGGGATCGAAGTAAAAATTTATGTCCGCATACGATAGCGAGTGTTCTGCGCCCCATAGATGAGTTAGGGCAAGAAACTTTCCCAGTCGTTCGGGTTCGAATACTTCCTCGCCTGAAAGTTTTCTTGTCTGCAGACCTCTTAAAAGATTGGACGCCGTTACCATTTGATGTCGCAGAAGAGGTGATTCTTCCACCCGACTGTCGTTGCGGGTTTCCACGCTCGCGGTGCGCCAATAACTTGGCCAGCTAACATTCCAATGCATATTCCAAAAGTGATGATCGTCGAACGTCACAACCACGCCTTCTCTGCGACGATTGTGTTCGATAAGTTCCTTCGAGAAGCTCTCCTCCATCGCGTAGGTACCCATCGGTTTCCCATTGAGGGTCAAATTAATGAATTTATAGCGAGGGGCAACTAGGCCTTCCTTTCTTAAGTTTTCCAGAAAGAGCCACTCGTTTGTGTGGTTGCGAGTAACAGGGTCTTGCAAGGAGAAGCGGCTCATGCCCATCACCAGCCCTTTCTTTTTGATTTCAACTCGAAAAGACCATTTGCGACCTGCCCAGTGATCTGCCAAATCGCCCTTGAGTCGTATTTTGCAATCTGCCTTTTTGCCCTCGATTGAGATTTTGGCAGGCACAAAATCTTCATCCGAGGCTATTAGCCGATTCCTTTGCATCGCCTTGCTGCGCGCGGCTTCGATTTTCTGTAAGTGCTTAAATTTTACTTCTAGATGCAATTCATCCAAATCGTTCTCTAGCCAAATGGCAGATGCTACCTCCGGATGGCGCACCAAAAGTAAGTTGGCCTTGAGGTATCCGGGCAGATCGGACAGAGCCAACAGCCCTCCCCCAACAGCAGCTACCACCACCAGCAAGAGTACTTTGCGTCCGCTCAGGCGATAACCCTTGTCTGCCGATTGCTTCTGCCTTTCGGATCGAGAGGCGGAGGAATCGCTGGATGACAGTCTCATGGGAAGTGCGGCGAGGTGTTACTCGTTGGGAAAAGCGGAATCGTCGATGAGGGTAAAACGGCCTTCGGGGAAGGCTTTCTCGAAGTCAGCTGAAAAGGAGCGCACTTCTCCCAGTCCATCGAAGCGGGCCAGACAGGTCAGGGAAATGCGGTCGGGCCCCTTGTCGACCCGTCGCACGTTCACCTCCCCGCAGGCCTCGCTAAGCAAACTCGAAGCCCGTTCGAGATCATCTTCGCTAGAGTCTCCGGACGGCAAATCGAGTGTCACGAGCAGGTTGCCTTCCGCTCGCTTCACTTTCGTTCTCAAGAGATCCGTGAGGGAAATGACCGCCAGAATCACTCCCACTCCCAACGCCGCTGATTCCCGTTGGTCCGCGCCCAAGGCCAATCCCATGGCAATTGCCAGAAAGATGTAGGCCAGTTCCTCCGGTTCCTTTATCGGAGTGCGGAATCGCACGATGGATAGAGCTCCGACCAAGCCCAGCGAAAGGGCCAGCGAAGACTTGACCACACTGATCACCAAAAGCGTGGTCAAGGCGATGACGGGCAATACCAAGCCGAGGTCTCTTCGCAGGACTTTGGTTTGCGATCGACGGGAATAATGCCATCCGATGATCGCGGANAGCAGAACCCCAAGCACGATATTCCATCCAAGGTCCCTGAGTGAGACTTCAGATAACTGAGAAGGCAATAGATTGTTCATGATTGCTTGGTTGTTGTGGGGTCTTGTTCAGGCCCTTTTTACGAAAGATAGAAGAAATTTCTAAACTCATGGAAAACTGTCAGTTCCTTGCCTAACCCATTGGCTTAGCCACAAAGCTGTTCCTCGCGAAGTATTGCCGTTTGATTCTATGCTCGCCGCTTTGTCTCGGTCTAACAATCGAACCATCCTTTGCACTCATGGAGATTTAGGTTACTCGGCGTACAAAGCGTTTACATCCAAAGGAGTTGCATCTAGGACTCGACCGTCGATCTTCACTACGCTGCCCAATTGCACTAAGTGGATTTTCTTGGAAGCGGACACTACCACGTTTTTAGCTGAAATCTTAGCGGGTCCGAAGTTTTCCTTTTTTTGATAAGCTGCAAGTGCCGCGATCCTAGCCCCTTTGATTTGTGCTTCGTCGATCCGCACTTCGGAAAGGTCTTTCGAAGCGATTCCGAAGCCGATGTCTTCGATTCGGATTTTCTTCAGTTCAATTCGGGTGTTTTCTCCAGCTGAGATCGCCTTGTCCACCACCTCTCTTACCTCCACGCTTTCGATAGTGACGTTGCTGCCACTTAGGTCGATCGCGTCCCCCTCGATTTTCTCAAAGACGGAATCTCGGATGATGCCCGTCACGAAATCACCATCGAAGGCATCGGATGAAAGATCGTTGAAGGAACATCCCAAAATCGAGAAATCGGACGAGATTACGTTAAGAGCGTCTTCGGTGTTGCTTTGCTCGAACACACAGTGCACAAAACTTGCCGGACTATAGTAGAAGGTAACGCCTCCCGTGAGCGTCCAACCCGCTCGATCGATTCCTTTGCTGTGAAGCTCAATTCCGACTCCAGCTGTTTTGTTTACGTGTACGTGATACCATTCGGAACGACCTGGAGCATTGTTGACCAGAACTCCTCCCCAAGAACTGTCCCAGGCGGTCAAGGTGATGGGAGCCTCGGGCGTGCCCACTGCACGAATGGTTCCCTCCGAGATCAAGGTGGCTTCAGACGCAAAGCGAAGAGTGACCCCGGCATTTATCAGGAGATCGTGCCCGTGAGGGATAACAAGATCCTCGGTGACGTTGTGATCGCCCGACGGAATGACGTAAGCTTTACCCTTCTTACGGAGGAAGGGGTGGATTGAGACGGGATCACTTTTTTGGGAAAGGAAAGGTAGCAGTCCGGCTTCGAAACGAATGTGATCCGTGGAAACAGGGAGTCTCGCCGGCGACCCTTCGAGCCCCAGAATCCGAACCAAGGCGAACAAAGTGGATTCAGGTGAGTTTCCTTGGATGGCAGAAGACATGTCTCTCATCGCTCCTTCGAGTAGGAAGGCATGATCTCCTGAGGGATGGTCGTCGGCAAATTTCCGCAGGGGCACGACCACATTGTCTCCAGTAGGTGAAATGACGGCATTGTCCCTTAATGGCATGGATATCGTGTCTTTTGCCGCCCAGGATTGTTTGTCTAGTTCGAATCCAATGATTTCTATTGGTTGGGTCAGGGCATTGCGGATGATGACCTCGCAATCGATGCCAGAGGCTGTTTTAGCAGGTCTGGCATAGGCTAAGGCGATGTGTTTGTCCTCCAACCCGAGTCGAATCTCACGGGCCCTTTGCTTGAGCGAGTCCCATGTGTCTTGTTCCAGCAAGATGGCCGATGACTTCCATATCGCGTGCTTGTCCTCCATGAAGAGATCCTTGATTAGAAGATTGCGCAGGTGTTGCTCCTCGTCGGACAAGCTCTTGCTTACTTCCGCTAGATATTCGGGACGAGTGTAACGCTCCAGATACTTTACGTACGCTTGAGCGAGTCTTGGAGAGCGTAGAGCCTGGTTAAGCCAAGTGTCGTCCATTTCGCCTTCGCTGAAATAGCAATGGGAAACCTTGATATTAGGGTTTGGCTCGCCCTCTCTTCCAATGGGTTCCAATTTTCCTGTTATGGGATCGAAGTAAAAATTTATGTCCGCATACGATAGCGAGTGTTCTGCGCCCCATAGATGAGTTAGGGCAAGAAACTTTCCCAGTCGTTCGGGTTCGAATACTTCCTCGCCTGAAAGTTTTCTTGTCTGCAGACCTCTTAAAAGATTGGACGCCGTTACCATTTGATGTCGCAGAAGAGGTGATTCTTCCACCCGACTGTCGTTGCGGGTTTCCACGCTCGCGGTGCGCCAATAACTTGGCCAGCTAACATTCCAATGCATATTCCAAAAGTGATGATCGTCGAACGTCACAACCACGCCTTCTCTGCGACGATTGTGTTCGATAAGTTCCTTCGAGAAGCTCTCCTCCATCGCGTAGGTACCCATCGGTTTCCCATTGAGGGTCAAATTAATGAATTTATAGCGAGGGGCAACTAGGCCTTCCTTTCTTAAGTTTTCCAGAAAGAGCCACTCGTTTGTGTGGTTGCGAGTAACAGGGTCTTGCAAGGAGAAGCGGCTCATGCCCATCACCAGCCCTTTCTTTTTGATTTCAACTCGAAAAGACCATTTGCGACCTGCCCAGTGATCTGCCAAATCGCCCTTGAGTCGTATTTTGCAATATGCCTTTTTGCCCTCGATTGAGATTTTGGCAGGCACAAAATCTTCATCCGAGGCTATTAGCCGATTCCTTTGCATCGCCTTGCTGCGCGCGGCTTCGATTTTCTGTAAGTGCTTAAATTTTACTTCTAGATGCAATTCATCCAAATCGTTCTCTAGCCAAATGGCAGATGCTACCTCCGGATGGCGCACCAAAAGTAAGTTGGCCTTGAGGTATCCGGGCAGATCGGACAGAGCCAACAGCCCTCCCCCAACAGCAGCTACCACCACCAGCAAGAGTACTTTGCGTCCGCTCAGGCGATAACCCTTGTCTGCCGATTGCTTCTGCCTTTCGGATCGAGAGGCGGAGGAATCGCTGGATGACAGTCTCATGGGAAGTGCGGCGAGGTGTTACTCGTTGGGAAAAGCGGAATCGTCGATGAGGGTAAAACGGCCTTCGGGGAAGGCTTTCTCGAAGTCAGCTGAAAAGGAGCGCACTTCTCCCAGTCCATCGAAGCGGGCCAGACAGGTCAGGGAAATGCGGTCGGGCCCCTTGTCGACCCGTCGCACGTTCACCTCCCCGCAGGCCTCGCTAAGCAAACTCGAAGCCCGTTCGAGATCATCTTCGCTAGAGTCTCCGGACGGCAAATCGAGTGTCACGAGCAGGTTGCCTTCCGCTCGCTTCACTTTCGTTCTCAAGAGATCCGTGAGGGAAATGACCGCCAGAATCACTCCCACTCCCAACGCCGCTGATTCCCGTTGGTCCGCGCCCAAGGCCAATCCCATGGCAATTGCCAGAAAGATGTAGGCCAGTTCCTCCGGTTCCTTTATCGGAGTGCGGAATCGCACGATGGATAGAGCTCCGACCAAGCCCAGCGAAAGGGCCAGCGAAGACTTGACCACACTGATCACCAAAAGCGTGGTCAAGGCGATGACGGGCAATACCAAGCCGAGGTCTCTTCGCAGGACTTTGGTTTGCGATCGACGGGAATAATGCCATCCGATGATCGCGGAGAGCAGAACCCCAAGCACGATATTCCATCCAAGGTCCCTGAGTGAGACTTCAGATAACTGAGAAGGCAATAGATTGTTCATGATTGCTTGGTTGTTGTGGGGTCTTG